>NZ_CAJPGQ010000049.1:0-55186 GCF_905339595.1 Burkholderia sp. BCC1977 | reverse complement strand
GGCGCATGGCCCGCTTTTTTCATCTGGCTGCCGCCGTTTGGCAGACGCCTACGCGAGCGCGCCCAGCTCGCGCAAACGCGCCTCGGTCGTGGCCGCGCTCGTGTGATGGATGCCGTGCCAGCCGAGCGCCGTCGCGGCCGCGGCATTCTTCGCGTTGTCGTCGATGAACACGAGCTCATCCGGCGCAATGCCCGGCAGATGCGGATCGATCCGCGCATGCATTTCGCGGTAGATCGCCGGATCGGGTTTCACGAGCTTCACGCGGCCGGACACGACGATGTCCTTGAAGCGCCGCAGCACCGGGAAGTTGTCCCACGCATACGGAAAGGTCTGCGCGGACCAGTTGGTCAGCCCGAAGAGCGGCATTCCCTGCGCATCGAGCCGGTCGACGAGCGCGGCGCCTTCGTCGAGCACGCCGCCGATCATCTCGTGCCAGCGCGCGTAGAACGCGCGGATCAGCGCCTCGTGCGCCGGAAACTTCGCGACGAGCTCGCTCGTGCCCTCGTCGATCGTCTGCCCGCCGTCCTGGCGGATCACCCAGTCCATCGCGCACACGTGCGTGAGGAACCAGCGGCGCTCGGCTTCGTCCGGAATCAGCTGCCGGTACAGGTACTCGGGGCTCCAGTCGATCAGCACGCCGCCGAAATCGAACACCACTGCCTTGATCGTCATGCGAACTCCGTCGCGAGCACGTCGGCGAGCGGACGCGGTGTCACCGCATTGCCCGACAGCGTATTGTTTTCCCACACGAAGTGATGATGTGCGACGATCTGCGCGGCCGACAGGTGCGTGCGCGCGTTCGTCGTGTGCAGGTCGGAGACGACGGTCGTCCGGTAGCCGAGCAGTGCCGCGCGGCGTGCGGCCGAATCGACGCAGAACTCGGTCGCATAGCCGCAGATCAGCACCGCACGGATGCCGTGGCCGTCAAGCTGCGCGGCGAGCGGCGTGCCGTGGAACGAATCGCTCATCTGCTTGCGGATGCGCCAGTCGGTGCGACCGACGATCAGTTCCTCGTGCAGTTCCCAACCGGGCGTGCCGGGCACGATGTCGTCGTCCGCATCGCCGTCGTGCTGCACGAAGCACACCGGCGCGTTCGCCGCACGGGCCGCCGCGGTCAGCCGGTTGATGCCCGACACGACGTCGTCGAGCCGGTACGCGGGCAGCGCCCGCTGCACCAGCCCGCGCTGCATGTCGATCACGATCACTGCGGTGTCTGCCATCGGTTGCCCTTTCGGTCATGATCCAGCCGTCGTGCGGCCGGTATCGCGCGTTGCGTCAGATCGGCTGCGTGCGTGCGTCGAGCCACGCCTTCGCGTCGCCGCTCACGTGCCGGCCGACGCGCTCGCGCACGGTCGCGTGATACGCGTTCAGCCACGCGCGCTCTTCTTCATGCAGCATCTCGACCAGCACGCAGCGCGTGTCGATCGGGCACAGCGTCAGCGTCTCGAACGCGAGGAAGTCACCGAACTCCGTCTGCCCGCCCGCGCGGTTCACAACCAGGTTCTCGATCCGGATACCCCACTTGCCGGGCCGGTACACGCCCGGCTCGATCGACGTGATCATCCCCTCTTCCATCGCCGTGTACGGCTCGGCCGGCGCGTAGTGCGAGATGACCTGCGGGCCCTCGTGCACGTTCAGGAAGTAGCCGACGCCGTGGCCGGTGCCGTGGCCGTAGTCGAGCCCGGCCGCCCACATCGGTGCGCGCGCGATCGCGTCGAGCATCGGCGAGCGGATGCCGCGCGGGAAGCGTGCGCGCGACAGCGCCATCATCGACTTCAGCACGATCGTGAAATCGCGGCGCTGCAGGTCGCTGACCGTGCCGACCGGCACGACGCGCGTGATGTCGGTGGTGCCGGTCGTGTACTGGCCGCCCGAATCGACGAGCAGCAGGCCGTCGCCGGCGATCGTCGCGTGCGACTCGGGCGTCGCGCGATAGTGCGGCATCGCGCCGTTCGCGTTGAAGCCGGCGATCGTCGCGAAGCTCGGCGACACGTAGCCGGGGCGCCGTGCGCGCGCGGCCGTGAGTCGCTCGTCGATCGTCAGCTCGGTGATCGTCTCGCGGTTCACCGCCTGCTCGAACCACGCGAAGAATTCGGCGAGCGCGGCGCCGTCGTGCTCCATCGTCACGCGCACGTGCTCGATCTCGGCGGACGTCTTGCGCGACTTCGCGAACGTCGACGGGTTCACGGCCTCGATCAGCTTCACGCCGGCCGGCACGGCCTCGAGCGTACCGAACGTCACGCGGCGCGGATCGATCAGCAGCGTCGCGCCGTCGGGCAGCGTCGCGAGCGACGCGCGCGCGGCGTCGTACGCGCGGACCTCGACGCCGTCCTGCGCGAGCGACGCGGCCAGCGCCGGCGACACCTTGCCGTCGGCGACGAACAGCGTCGCGCGATCGGCGCCGATCATCGCGTGCGCGACGAACACGGGGTTGAAGTTGACGTCGGCGCCGCGCAGGTTGAACAGCCACGCGAGATCGTCGAGCGTCGACACGAAATGCCATTGCGCGCCCTGCGCGTGCATCGCGCGGCGCACTTCGGCGAGCTTGCTTGCGCGCGCCGTGTCGGCCTGCGGCGCCACGTGCTCGAACACCGCGTCGTCCGGCAGCCCCGGGCGCTCCGGCCAGATCGCGTCGAGCAGGTCGAGATCCGTGCGCAGCGCGATGCCGCGCGCGCTCAGCGCAGCCGTCAGCGCGCGTGCCGCCGCGACGCCGAGCACGGCGCCGTCGACGCCGACCGTCGTACCGGCCGGCACGTTCTGCGCGAGCCAGTCGACGTGCGGCGCGCTCTGCTGCCCGCCCGTCATCTTCATCAGCTGGACGCCCGTGCCGGCGAGTTCCGCGTCGGCCTGCACCCAGTAACGGCTGTCGACCCACAAGCCCGCGAAATCCGCGGTTACGACCAGCGTGCCGACCGAGCCCGTGAAACCGGACAGCCAGCGGCGCGCCTGCCAGCGTTCGGGCAGGTACTCGGACAGGTGAGGATCGGCGGACGGCACCAGATAGGCGGCAAGATCCTCGCGGACCATCGCGCCGCGCAGCAGCGCGAGGCGGGCCGGCACCGACGAGACTTCGGGGAGACGGGCATTCATGATTTCACCTGAGGGCTTTCAGCGACGGGCCGACACGGCGACCGTCACGGCTACGGCGAGGAACGCGACGCCGGTGCACACCGGCCATTCGAGCGTTTCGCCATCGTAAAACAGTCCGGAGAGGTTGCCGGCCATGCGCGCGGCGGCGGCGCCTGCGATGCCGACCAGCACCACGATCCACCATGCCGGCCGGCCCGAGCGCCGCATCGGATGCAGCCACCGGCCGAACAGCCCGACGGCCGCTCCCAGGACAAGGATTCCAAACCAGTTCATTCGACGCCTTCTATAAATTCAGATTCGTCCCATAGGCGTGAACGTTGCCAGCGGCTAGCATCGATTCATCCATCGAACCCGAGACCAGCCGGGCGCCGCGAACATTCGAGTGTAGGGGCCGACCCGACGTTATGGCAAGCGCGCACTGGCAGCCGTATTGAAGAAATCCTCATGCGAATCGCCCTGATCGATCCGGAGGCACGTCATGCTGCGCTCCTGAACCGCCTGCTCTTCGCCGGCGGTCATGTGTGCCACGCGTTTCCGTCCAGCGCGGCGTTCTTCGAGTGGCTCGCCACCGATACCTGCGACATGCTGATCACCGGCAACTGGGCCGGCGACCAGCCGGCCGAGGAAGTCATTCCGCGGGCGCAGGCGATCCTGCCCGGGCTGCCGGCCATCGCCGTGATGCAGCTGCCGCGCGAAAGCGAAGTCGTGTCGTGCCTGCACGCCGGCGCCGACGACTGCCTCGTGCGCCCGGTGAGCGGGCCCGAGCTGCTCGCACGGGTCAATGCACTGAGCCGGCGCGCCGGTGTCCGGCGGCCGCCGAATCGCTCGCGCGAAATGTATGGAGAATACGCATTCGATGCGACCCACAGCCTCGTGCGCTTCGGCGACGCCGTCGTCGCACTCACGCCGAAGGAGTTCCGCTTCGCGCAGCTGCTGTTCGCGAACCTGTCCCGCCCCGTGTCGCGCGCCCATATCCTCGAAACGGTCTGGGCCCGCCGCCGCGACATGAAGTCGCGCACGCTCGACACCCATGCGTCCCGGCTGCGCAGCAAGCTGCAACTGCTTCCGGAGCACGGCTACCGGCTTCTGCCGCTCTACGGCTACGGCTATCAGCTCGACCGCGTGCCGATCGAGCCCCCAAATTCCAGGCCACGCCACGCCGATGCCCGGTATGCCGCGAGTGAGGAAATCGCTGAAACGCTATAATATGGGGCTAAACGATAGCCCTCGATATGCAACTCCTCACGATCGGAATCAATCACCACACTGCGCCTGTCGCCCTGCGCGAACGCGTGGCGTTTCCGCTCGAGCAAATCAAGCCGGCTCTCGTCACGTTCAAGAACGTGTTCCTCGGCCCCCAGGCGCCCAATGCGCCCGAAGCGGCGATCCTCTCCACCTGCAACCGCACCGAACTCTACTGCGCGACCGACGATCGGGCCGCACGCGAGGGAGCGATTCGCTGGCTGTCGGAGTACCACCAGATTTCGGTCGACGAACTCGCGCCGCACGTCTATGCGCTGCCGCAGTCGGAAGCAGTCCGGCACGCCTTCCGCGTCGCGTCGGGTCTCGACTCGATGGTGCTCGGTGAAACGCAGATCCTGGGCCAGATGAAGGACGCGGTGCGCACCGCGACGGAAGCCGGCGCGCTCGGCACCTATCTGAACCAGTTGTTCCAGCGCACGTTCGCCGTCGCGAAGGAAGTGCGCGGCACGACCGAGATCGGCGCGCAGTCGGTGTCGATGGCCGCCGCCGCGGTCCGCCTTGCGCAGCGCATCTTCGAAAAGGTGTCGGATCAGCGCGTGCTGTTCATCGGCGCCGGCGAGATGATCGAGCTGTGCGCGACGCACTTTGCCGCGCAAAGCCCGCGCGAACTCGTCGTCGCGAACCGCACGGCCGAACGCGGCCAGCGGCTCGCCGAACGCTTCAACGGCCGCGCGATGCCGCTGTCGGACCTGCCGGCCCGCATGCACGAATTCGACATCATCGTGTCGTGCACGGCGTCGACGCTGCCGATCATCGGCCTCGGCGCGGTCGAACGCGCGGTGAAGGCACGCCGCCACCGGCCGATCTTCATGGTCGACCTCGCGGTGCCGCGCGACATCGAGCCGGAAGTCGGCAAGCTGAAGGACGTATTCCTCTACACCGTCGACGATCTCGGCGCGATCGTGCGCGAAGGCAACGCATCGCGCCAGGCCGCGGTTGCGCAAGCCGAGACGATCATCGAGACGCGCGTGCAGAATTTCATGCAATGGCTCGACACGCGCAGCGTCGTGCCGGTGATCCGTCACATGCATACGCAGGCCGACGCGCTGCGCCGCGCGGAAGTCGAGAAGGCGCAGAAGCTGCTCGCGCGCGGCGACGATCCGGCCGCCGTCCTCGAAGCGCTGTCGCAGGCGCTCACCAACAAGCTGATCCACGGCCCGACGAGCGCGCTCAACCGCGTGAACGGCACCGACCGCGATTCGCTGATCGACCTGATGCGCAGCTTCTACCAGCACGCACCACGCTCGAACGACCAGTCCGGCCACTAGCGCCGGCCGGTTGCCCTGCCGCCGGCCAGTTATTGCCCTGCCGCCGGCCTATCCTTTCCGAATACCCTTGCCCGGGAGCGTCGCTCCACACCATGAAGACGAGCATGCAACGCAAGCTCGACCAGCTGTCTACCCGGCTGGCCGAACTGAACGACCTGCTGAGCCGCGAAAATGTCACGGCCGACCTCGACCAGTACCGCAAGCTGACGCGTGAACACGCGGAACTCGGCCCGGTCGTCGAGCAGTATGCGCTGTGGCGCCAGTCGCGCAGCGACGAGACGGCCGCGCAGGAATTGCTCGCCGATGCATCGATGCGCGATTTCGCCGAAGACGAGATTCGCGGCGCACGTGAGCGCATGGTCCGTCTCGAAGGCGAGTTGCAGAAGATGCTGCTGCCGAAGGACCCGAACGACGACCGCAACATCTTCCTCGAAATCCGCGCGGGCACCGGCGGCGACGAATCGGCGCTGTTCGCGGGCGACCTGCTGCGCATGTACCTGCGCTTCGCGGAACGCCAGCGCTGGCAGGTCGAGATGATGTCCGAGAGCGCGTCGGATCTCGGCGGCTACAAGGAAGTGATCGTGCGGATCGCCGGCCAGGGCGCGTACTCGCGGCTGAAGTTCGAATCGGGCGGCCATCGCGTGCAGCGCGTGCCGGCGACCGAGACGCAGGGGCGCATCCACACGTCCGCCTGCACGGTCGCGGTGATGCCGGAAGCCGACGAGATCGGCGAGGTCGAGATCAATCCGGCCGACCTGCGGATCGACACATTCCGCGCGTCGGGCGCGGGCGGCCAGCACATCAACAAGACCGATTCGGCGGTGCGCGTCACGCACATCCCGACCGGGATCGTCGTCGAGTGCCAGGACGACCGTTCGCAGCACAAGAACAAGGATCGCGCGCTGAAGGTGCTCGCCGCGCGGATCAAGGACAAGCAGTATCACGAGCAGCATGCGAAGGAAGCGGCGACGCGCAAGAGCCTGATCGGCTCCGGCGACCGCTCGGAACGGATCCGCACGTACAACTTCCCGCAAGGCCGGATGACCGACCACCGGATCAACCTGACGCTGTACCGGCTCGAGGCGCTGATGGACGGCGATCTCGACGAACTGATCGGCGCGCTCGTCACCGAACACCAGGCCGAACTGCTCGCGTCGCTCGGCGATACCGACTGAGGCCGCGATGCCCGACACCACCGCCGACGAACTGCTGCGCGCGTCGCCGCTCGACCCGGTCGATGCGCGCGTGCTGCTCGCGTACGCGCTCGGCTGGACCCGCACGCAGCTGATCACGCGCGGCGACGCCCCGCTCGAGCCCGCCGCGATCGCACGCTACCGCGCGCTCGAAGCGCGCCGCGTGGCGGGCGAGCCGGTCGCACAACTCGTCGGGATGCGCGAATTCTTCGGCCGGCCGTTCGACGTGACGCCCGACGTGCTGATCCCGCGCCCCGAAACCGAACTGCTCGTCGAAGCCGCACTCGACGCGATCGACGGACGGCCGCATCCGGCGGTGCTCGATCTGGGCACCGGCAGCGGCGCGATCGCCGTGTCGATCGCCGCCGAACGGCCCGACGCACGCGTATGGGCGCTCGACCGTTCATCGGCCGCGCTCGACGTCGCGCAGCGCAACGCGAACAAGCTGCTCGACGCGCGCCGCCCCGGCGGCCCGCTGCACTGGCTGCAGAGCGACTGGTACGCCGCGCTCGATCCGGCGCTCGCGTTCGACACGATCGTCAGCAACCCGCCGTACATCGCGCAGCACGATCCGCACCTCGCGCAAGGCGACCTGCGGTTCGAGCCGCGCGGCGCGCTCACCGACGATGCCGACGGCCTCAGCGCGATCCGGACGATCGTCGCAGGCGCCGGCGCCTATCTGAAACCGGGCGGCACGCTCTGGATCGAGCACGGCTACGACCAGGCCGAAGCCGTGCGCGCCTTGCTGGTGTCACGCGGCTTCGTCGCGGTCGAATCGCTCGCCGACCTGGCTGCGATCGAACGCACGACAGGCGGCCGCCGGCCCGGCTGATGGCCGGCCCGCCCGGTTGAAATCCGCTATCATTTCGTTCTAACGCCCCGAAAACGCAAGGTCAGTCATGGACACCCAACAACGTATCAAGCAAATCGTCGACGAAAACCAGGTCGTGCTCTTCATGAAGGGCAACGCGCAATTCCCGATGTGCGGCTTCTCGGGCCGCGCCGTGCAGGTGCTGAAGGCCTGCGGCGTCGACCAGTTCAAGACGGTCAACGTGCTCGAGGACGACGAGATCCGCCAGGGCATCAAGGCATTCTCGAACTGGCCGACCATCCCGCAGCTGTACGTGAAGGGCGAGTTCATCGGCGGCTCGGACATCATGATGGAGATGTACCAGTCGGGCGAACTGCAGCAACTGTTCGCCGCCGCGTAACCCCCCCTTCCCGATGGCCTCTCCCAGCGCGCCGCCACGCCGGCTGATCGTCGCGATCACCGGCGCCACCGGCGCGGTCTACGGCGTGCGGCTGCTCGAATTGCTGCGCGCCGCCGGCGGCGTCGAAACGCATCTGCTGGTTTCGAACGCCGGCTGGCTCAATATCCAGCATGAACTGAAGCTGTCGAAGGCCGAGGTCGAAAGCCGGGCGGATGTCGTGCATTCGGTGCGCGATGTCGGCGCGACGATCGCGTCGGGCTCGTTCGCGACCGACGGGATGGTGATCGCCCCGTGCTCGATGAAGACGCTCGCGAGCGTCGCGCACGGCCTGTCGGACAACCTGATCACGCGCGCGGCCGACGTCACGCTGAAGGAACGCCGCCGTCTCGTGCTGATGGTGCGCGAAACGCCGTTCAACCTCGCGCATCTGCGCAACATGACCGCCGTGACCGAAATGGGCGGCATCGTGTTCCCCCCGCTGCCCGCCTTCTATGCGATGCCGAAGACGATCGAGGAACTCGTGGACCAGACCGTCACGCGCGTGCTCGACCTGTTCGCGCTCAGCGCACCGATGACGACGCCGTGGGCCGGCATCCGGCCCGCGCAATAAGCCGCTCGACGCGGCGCTCAGGCGCCGTTCTTCACGCATCTTCGCCGATTCAGCCGCCTTCCGGCTCGATCCGACGGCACATCACGCCCCCGCCTGCCACCGCGCCCCTGAAGTCGGCTCGATTATCAACTGGTGAGATTCAATCAAATTCCACCAAGCCGATTTATCAATGCCCGGTGCGCGCCTATAGTCACAGGCAAACCCTTTTGCAGGCTCCCCACCATGAACCGCTTGCCCTCGCTTTATCTGTCCCACGGCGCCCCGACGCTGCCGATCGACCCGACGCTGCCGTCCGGCGCGTTCACGCATCTTGGTGCCGAATTGCCGCGCCCGCGCGCGGTGCTGATGCTGTCCGCGCATTGGGGCACGCAGCAGCCGGTCGCGAGCGTGGACGCGCATCCGGAAACCATCCACGACTTCTACGGCTTCCCGCGCGCACTGTACGAGATCCGCTACCCGGCGCCCGGCGCGCCCGACGTTGCCGAGCGGGCGGCCGCGCTGCTGAACGCGGCCGGCATCGCGACCGCGACGACCGAGCGCGGACTCGACCACGGTGCATGGGTGCCGATGCTGCTGATGTTCCCGGAGGCCGACGTGCCCGTCGCGCAGTTGTCGATCCAGCCACGTGCGGACGCGGCCCATCACTTCGCGCTCGGCCGCGCGCTGCGGCCGCTGCGCGACGAAGGCGTGATGGTGATCGGCTCGGGCCAGATCACGCACAACCTGCGCGCGGCCGATTTCAGCGCGGCGCCCGAGGACGCCGACCCGCGCGTCGCGGAATTCACCGACTGGTTCGAGGCGAGGCTCGCCGCGCGCGATGTCGACGCGCTGCTCGACTATCGCCGGCAGGCGCCGCATGCGGCGCTGATGCATCCGACCGACGAACACCTGCTGCCGGTGTTCACCGCGCTCGGCGCGGCCGACGACGACTACCAGCTCGGCATCCAGTCGCTCGGCACGTATCAACGCGTGCTTGCGATGACGAACTACGTATTCGCGAGCGCGACCGCCTGAATCTGGCGACACAACCGGCGACCGTAAACAAAAAGCCTGCCCGAGCATCGCTCGGGCAGGCTTTTTTTGCGCTTTCCGCCACCGCCGATTCCGGTGGCAGGTCAGGCGTCAGGCACCGACCCCTTCAAGGATCTCGTCGTGCGACTCGCGCTCGTCGAGATACTGGGTCCGGTAACCCGTGTTCACGCCCCAGAAGTAGAACACCAGCGAGATTGCCGCGACGATCAGCATGTCCCAGCCGTACGGCAGCACGCCGTGACCGCCGAATTCCTTGCTGCCGATCAGCGACAGCACGGCCATCGTCGGCAGGTACGCGACCAGCCACCATGCGGCCTTCAGGTCGGCGCCCCAGCCGGTCCAGCCCGACTTCGCCTGGAAGTAGAAATACACCGGCAGCGCGACGATCATCAGCAGGATGATCTCGCCCGTCAGCGGCCACCTCGCCCAGTACAGGATCAGCGACGCGCAGACGAACGCGAACGGTGCGATCAGCTTCATCAGCGGAATCGACAGCGGACGCTCGATGTCGGTCGCCGCACGGCGCAGTGCCATCAGGCTGATCGGGCCGGTCAGGTACGAGATCACCGTCGCGACCGAGATCACCGCCGCGAGCGAGCTCCAGCCGCGGAAGAAGAACAGGAAGATGAACGACACGAGCAGGTTGAACCACATCGCCTGGCGCGGCACGCCGTAGATCGGGTGCACGTTGCCGAACATCTTCGGCATCGTGTTGTTGCGCTCCATCGCGTAGATCATGCGGGTGGTCGTCGCCATGTAGGTCGTACCGGTGCCGCTCGGGCTGATGAACGCGTCGACATACAGCAGGATCGCGAGCCAGTTCAGGTTCAGCGCGAGCGCGAGTTCCGCGAACGGCGACGAGAAGTTGAAGTGTGCCCAGCCCTTCGCGACGTCGACCGGATTCACCGAACCGATGTACGCCATCTGCAGCAGCACGTAGATCACGAGTGCGAGCAGGATCGACGTGATCACTGCGAACGGCACGCTGCGCGACGGATTGCGCGCTTCGCCGGCCAGGTTCACCGGGCTCTGGAAACCGTTGAACGCGAACACGATGCCGCTCGTCGCAACCGCGGTCAGCACGGCCGACCAGCCATACGGCGCGAAGCTCGCGTTCGATGCGGTGCCGAGGTTTTCGGAGTGGAAGCTCGTCAGCATCAGGCCGAGGATCGTGAGGCCGGGGATCAGGAACTTGAAGATCGTGATCGCGGTGTTCGCACGCGCGAAGGCCTTCACGCCCCAATAGTTCAGCAAGAAGTAGATGACCACGAGCACGGCCGACAGCAGCAGGCCTGGCGTGGTCAACTCGCCGTTCACGAACAACGCATGCGCCCATGGATACTGCCACGTGCTCATGTACTGGATCGACGCTTCGGCCTCGATCGGGATCACGGATACGATCGCGATCCAGTTCGCCCACGCGCTGATGAAGCCCACCAGCGAACCGTGCGAGTAGCGCGCGTAGCGCACCATGCCGCCCGATTCGGGGAACATCGCACCCAGTTCGGCGTACGTCAGCGCAATCGCGAGAATCACGACCGCACCGATGATCCACGCACAAATCGCCGCCGGACCGGCGATCTTCGCGGCCTTCCAGGCACCGAACAGCCAGCCCGAGCCGATAATCGAACCCAGGCCCGTCAGCATCAGTGCAAACGGGCCGATGTTCCGTTGAATAGAACTCTTCACATCCTCTCCTGTGTCTCAAAAAGCATGGTCGGCCTGCAGTCCGGGATCGGCTCGGACAGCACCGCGCATGCAATTTTGGGGGGAAGGGTTACCCGATCGGGGCAACCCTTCCGCGCGGCGCGTAGTTTAACGGTTGCACCTTCAAGATGGCGCCAAAATCGTTCGACCCCTACAAAAAATTCGCATCGTTTGCAAGGTTTGTAAACGTGAACTCCGCAATAACCCTGAGTCCATGGAAATCCGGTTGACCGCGCGCCCGATTAGCCGTATAAACAACGTTGCAGGATTTCAAGCGGCGAGTGAATTGGTTCTTTCGTAGTTCGCCCATCAACGGTACTCCGGTTGGTCCTATTACCCCCTTCCTTGATTTTCCGCACCCATGGGCCTCGGCCCCGTTTTATCTTTTTAGGAACAAGTAACATGGCAACCGGTACCGTCAAGTGGTTCAATGACGCAAAGGGCTTCGGCTTCATCACCCCGGAAGGCGGCGGCGACGATCTGTTCGCGCACTTCTCGGAAATCCGCGTCGAAGGCTTCAAGACGCTGCAAGAAAACCAGAAGGTTGAATTCGAAGTGAAGACGGGCCCGAAGGGTCTGCAAGCTGCGAACATCCGTCCGGTCTAAGTTCGGCGCGATATTTCGTGTTAAAAAGCCCCGCTTCGGCGGGGCTTTTTGTTTTCCGGGGCGGGCGGCCAGGCGGCCGCCGCCGATCCGAATGGCCTTCGGTCAGCCGAACAGCCGCTGAGCGTGAATGCCGAGCCCGGTCGCGACACTCGCGAGACGGTCGCCGAACACCGGCTGCGCGTCCGGGAATGCGCCGGCGAGCGCCCCCGACAGGAACGCGAGCCCGGTCGAGCCGCCGGTGAAATACAGCGCGCCGACGTCGCGCGGCGCGACGCCCGCCAGCCGCACCGTTTCGCGCGCCGCCTCGACGATGCGCGCGGTGTCGTCGACGCTCGCATCGACGAGGCGTTCGGCGTCGAACGCGATCTGCAGATCCTCTTCCACGTCGTTCAGGTCGATCATCGTCTCCCCGCCCGCCGCCACGCCGATCTTCGCTTCTTCCGCGCGTGCCATCAGCGCATGCCCGAGCCGCTGCTCGACCACGCGCGTGAGCCGGTCGTACTGCCGGACGTCCTGGTACAGGTGCTTCATCAGCTTCAGCTCGCCCAGCCGCTTCGGGGTGTAGACCGTGTTGATCAGGTGCCAGGTCGCCAGGTCGAAGTAGATCCGGTTCGGCAACTCGCGCCCCTCCGGATCGAGCGAGCGGTAGCCGAACGCCGGCAGGATCGCCGCCAGCTCGACGCGCCGGTCGTAATCGGTGCCCGCGACGTGCACGCCGTGGTGCGCGAGCACGTCGTCCTTGCGCTCGAGGCGCGCCATCCGCTCCGGCCCGACCCGCACCAGCGAGAAGTCCGACGTACCGCCGCCGATGTCGGCGACCAGCACGAGCCGCTCGGCCTGCTGGCGCGACTCGTAGTCGAACGCGGCCGCGATCGGTTCGTACTGGAAATGGACGTCCGCGAACCCGACCGACTGCGCGGCCGCTTCGAGCTGGTCCTGCGCGAGGCGGTCGGCGCGCGGATCGTCGTCGACGAAGAACACCGGCCGGCCGAGCACCGCGCGGCCGATCGGCGCGCCGGCGCGCGCCTCGGCCTTGCGCTTCAGGTGCGTCAGGAAGCGCGCGATGATCTCCGTGTACGCCATCGCGCTGCCGTCACCGAGATCGGTCGTGGTTTCCGCGAGCGGCGAGCCGAGGATGCTCTTCATCGAGCGCATCAGGCGGCCGTCGAAACCGTCGATATAGGACGCGAGCGCCGCGCGGCCGTATTCGACCGTCTGCTCGTCGTTGTTGAAGAAGATCGCGGTGGGCAGCGTCAGGTGGTCGCCTTCGACGGGCGCGAGGCGCATGCCGTCGCCGTCGGGCAATGCCACGGCGGAATTGGAGGTGCCGAAATCGATCGCGCAGTAAGTCATGGGAAGGTGCCGCAGCATGGCCGGCGCGAAAACGGAAAGGACGGGCTTTTTAACATGAAGCCCGCCGGATCACAACCGGGGCGGCCACCGGTGCCGCGCAACCGGCCCGGGGCGGCGATCAGGCGCACCCGCGGCGTGCCGGCGACAGGTGCGAACAGCGGTGCCCGACACCTCCCCGCCGCCCGCCCGCGGCACGCCGGCAACAGATGCGACAGAGGCATGCCTGCCCGCTTGCGGAATCAGGCTGCGGCGTCGAAGCCCTTCTTCCACGCGCCCGCATACACGACTTCGCCGATCGCATGGCGCGTGCGCGGCGCCTTTTCGCGGTCGCGCAGCACCGGGTCGAGCTTGTCGACGCTGCCGTAGTGACCGAGCGAGATGATCGCCGGAATCGCGACGTCGGCCGGAATCGCGAACGCATCGCGGAACGCCTTCGCGTCGAAGCCGCTCATCTGGTGCGCGGCGAGACCCAGCGCGTGCGCCTGCAGCACCAGCGACATCGCGGCCGCGCCCGCATCGTACAGCGCGGTCGGCGCCGGCTCGCCCTTCGGCGTGAGCGTGTGCGCGGTCACGGCGATCAGCACCGGCGACGGCGCATTCCAGCCCTGGTTGAACGGCACCAGCGTCGCGAATGCGCGCTTGAACGCCGCTTCGTCCTGCGTGCGATCGAACACGATGAAGCGCCACGGTTGCGCGTTGTATGCGGACGGCGCCCAGCGCGCGGCCTCGAGCACCGTGTGCAGATCGGCGGCGCTGATCGACTCGTCCGAATACGCGCGCGGGCTCCAGCGGCCGGCGATCAGATCGTGAATCGAAACAGTGGTGGGAGCAGGTTTGACGGACATGCGGTTCCTCGCTGACATCGATGAAGGGGCGCGAACGCCCGGCGAACCGCAAGCATAACCGCTTGAGCAGTCACGCGCCCGGTCATCCCGCGCAATGCAAATCATCGATCCTGCATTGACCGGCCGCACCCGCGCACGGGCCGGCCGGCGCACCGCGCTCAGGCGGCCTGCGCGGCCGCGCGGGACGGGCCGCGGTTGATCCGCAGCACGATCAGCGCGCCGACGATGCAAAGCCCGCCCGAGATCATCGACGCGATCGTATAGGTGCCGAGGCTTGCACGCAGCAGCCCCGCGCCGAGCGCCGCGAACGCCGCGCCGAGCTGGTGACCGGCGACGATCCAGCCGAACACGACCGGCGCCGCGGCCTTGCCGAACACGTCGGTGGCGAGCCGCACGGTCGGCGGCACGGTCGCGATCCAGTCGAGCCCGTAGAACATCGCAAACAGCGGCAGCCCGAAGAAATCGATGCCGAACGCATGCGGCAGGTAGATCAGCGACAGCCCGCGCAGCCCGTAGTACCAGAACAGCAGCACGCGGTTGTCGTAGCGGTCGGACAGCCAGCCGGACAGCGTCGTGCCGAACAGGTCGAACACGCCCATCGCGGCGAGCAGCGAGGCGCCCTGCACTTCGGTCATCCCGTAGTCGCTGCACATCGCGATCAGGTGCGTGCCGACATAGCCGTTGGTGCTCGCGCCGCAGATGAAGAAGCTGAAGAACAGCAGCCAGAAGTCGCGCGAGCGGCTCGCCATCAGCAGCGTGCGGAACGCGACCGCGAGCGGGTTCTCCTTCGTCGCGGCGGGCGCGGCCGGCGCATCGGCCGGCTCGCCGTAAGGGCGCAGCTGCACGTCGGCCGGCTGCTCGGGCAGCAGGAACGCGACCAGCGGAATCACGATCGCGGCCGCGACCGCGACGACCAGCACGACCGGCCGCCAGCCGTGGCGCTGCGCGATCGCCGCGAGCATCGGCAGGAACACGAGCTGGCCGGTGGCCGTGCTCGCGGTCAGGATGCCCATCACGAAGCCGCGCCGTGCATGGAACCAGCGCGTGACGAAGGTTGCGGACAGCGTCAGCGCGACGACCCCGGTCGAGCAACCGACCATCAGCCCCCAGATCACGACCATCTGCCAGCTCTGCGTCATCATCGACGACAGCGCGACGCCCGCGCTCATCGTCACCAGCGCGGTCAGGATCGTCGGCCGCAGCCCGAAGCGCTGCATCGCCGCGGCCGCGAACGGGCCCGTCAGGCCGTACAGCGCGATGTTCACCGAAATCGCCAACGAAATCGCCGCGCGGCTCCAGCCGAGTTCGCGCTCGAGCGGCACCATCAGCACGCTCGGTGTCGCGCGCGTGCCGGCCGCCGCCAGCAGGATCAGGAAAACCACCGCCGCCGCGAGCCATCCGTAGTGGAAGCGCCCGCCGATTCGTGTCACTGCCCAGTTCATGTTGTCGCTCTCCAGTTGGCGGCCCGGCACCCGCGCGCCAGCCCCGCCTCACCACCAGGCCACCTCCGCCGCACGCTGCATCGGCTGACCCGGGCCGATACCTGGCATTTATCTGTCGATCCGACCGGTATTGTTACCGCTCGGTCACAAGTGTGTTGCGATCGTAGTGACCAGTCGGTAACATGTCAAGCAATTCCATCACGCAGTCGAGGGTCATCATGTCGGGCATCGAGGCCGCCAACAAGCCGCCGGCACGCCGCACGCGCCGGCCGATCGCCGCGGCCGCCGCGCAGGAACACCTGCTGCGCGCCGCGGAGGAGCTGTTTTACAAGGAAGGGGTGCGCGCGGTCGGCGTCGAGGCGGTCGTCGAGCTCGCGGGCGTCAACAAGATGAGCCTGTACCGTCAGTTCTCGTCGAAGGACGAGCTGATCCTCGCGTATCTGGAACGGATGGATGCGTGCTTCTTCGAGCGCCTCGATTCGAGCGTCGCGAAGCATCCGGGCCAGCCGAAAGCGCAGTTGATCCAGTATTTCGTCGATCTCGCGGAGCGCGCGACGCAGAAGGACTATCGCGGCTGCCCGTTCGTCAACGTCGCGGCCGAATTCCCGGATGCGTCGCATCCGGCGCGCGAGCGCGTCGCGCAGAACAAGGAGCAGCTGATGAAGCGCCTCCTCGCGTTGTGCGAAGGCGCCGGCGCCCGGCAGCCGAAAGCGCTCGCCGATGCGCTCGCGCTCATCGTCGAAGGCATCTACGCGGCCAGCCAGACCTACCGGCACAGCGAAACGCCGATCGGCACCGCGCCCGCGCTGGCCACGCAGCTGATCGAAGCCGCCTGCGCGTGACGGGCGGCGCACGCCCGAACCCGGCGTGCCCGCTCCAGCTACAATGCGGCCCTCGCTGCCGCTTTGCCCGACCGCCTTCGCCATGACCGATACCCGCCCCGACTCGCACGACGCCATCCTCGCCGCCACGCGGCACTGGCTCGCGCGCGCGGTGATCGGGCTCAATCTGTGCCCGTTCGCGAAGAGCGTCTATGTGAAGGAACAGGTGCGCTATGCGATCAGCGAAGCGGCGACGCTCGAGGACGCGCTCGCCGACCTCGAAACCGAGCTGCGCGCGCTCGAAGCGGCGGATCCGCGGCAAGTCGACACGACGCTCGTGATCTATCCGCGCGCGTTCGCGGATTTCGTCGACTACAACGACGCGCTGTTCTTCGCCGACCGGCTCGTGCGGCAACTGCGGCTCGACGGCGTGCTGCAGATCGCGAGCTTCCATCCCGCGTACCGGTTCGAAGGCAGCGAAGCCGACGACATCGAGAACTACACGAACCGCGCGCCGTATCCGATCCTGCACCTGCTGCGCGAGGACAGCATCGCGCGCGCGGTCGACGCGTTCCCGGATGCGTCCGCGATCTACGAGAAAAACCAGGAAACGCTGCGCCGCCTCGGCCACGACGGCTGGCGTGAATGGATGGGCCGGCCGGGCGACGACGTCTGACGCGTCGCGCGACGGCCGGCTAACGCGCGGCAGCCGGGCCGCGCGTCGGTCCGCCTCAGTCCGCGGCCGGCTCGACGGCCTCGCCGGCCGCCGCCGCGGGCGCGAAGAAGCGCTCGTTCAGTTCGGCGAGCCCGAACATGCCGAGGATCTCGTTCAGCCGCTCGCCAGGCTTCCGGCGCGGCAGGTTCTTGTACTGCGCGATGATCAGCTCGTTCTTCATCGAATGCTCCCAGCCGACCAGCTCGGTCACGCTCACCTGGTAGCCGTGCGCCTCGAGCTGCAGGCAGCGCAGCACGTTGGTGATCTGGCTGCCGAATTCGCGCGTATGCAGCGGATGCCGCCACACTTCCGTCAGCGCGCTCGCGAGCGACTTGCCCTTGTTCTTGCGCAGCACGCCCGCGACTTCCGCCTGGCAGCACGGCACCAGCACGATGTGCTGCGCGCGCTTCGCGAGCGCGAAACGGATCGCGTCGTCGGTCGCCGTGTCGCACGCATGCAGCGCGGTGACGACATCGACCGTTTCGGGCAGCTTCGGCGACGTGATCGACTCGGCGACCGACAGGTTCAGGAACGACATGCCGCCGAACCCGAGCCGCGCGGCGAGCTCGGTGGAGCGCGTGACGAGCTCCTCGCGCGTCTCGATCCCGTACACGTGCGACGCGAACGCCGGCGTGCCGTGCCCCGGCTGCTGCTTGAAGAACAGGTCGTACAGGATGAAGCCGAGATACGACTTGCCGGCGCCGTGATCGACGAGCGTCACGCCGCCCTTGTCGGCCTGCACGCTCGCGAGCAGCGGCTCGATGAACTGGAACAGGTGATACACCTGCTTCAGCTTGCGGCGGCTGTCCTGGTTCAGCTTGCCGTCGCGGGTCAGGATATGCAGTTCCTTCAGCAGCTCGACGGACTGCTCCGGACGGATTTCGTAGGTCTTGTTCGACATCGTGAAACGGCGCCGGGCCACGGTCGGTCGACCACGGCCCGGCGGCGGGAATTCGTGAGGAATGGCGACAGTTTACCGAAAATACGCGATCAGGCTCGCGCGCCGAGCCGCCAGAGCGACGTGACCTCGGCGCTACGTGCCGCGTGCAGCGGATCGTCCGCGTCGGCGGACTTCGGGTGCGCGGGGCGGATGTCCTCGCGGCCGAGCACGACGAGACCGGCTTCTTCGATCCATTGCAGCAGCGTGTCGCGCGGCCGCAGGCCCAGATGCTCGGCAAAATCGGACAGGATCAGCCAGCCTTCGCCGCCCGGTTCGAGATGGTCGGCAAGCCCCGAGAGGAAACCACGCAGCATGCGGCTGTCGGGATCGTAGACCGCGTATTCGATCGGTGCGCTCGGACGGGCCGGCACCCACGGCGGATTGCAGACGACGAGCGGCGCACGGCCGGCCGGAAACAGGTCGGCTTCGACGACGTCGACGCGCCCCGCATGACCGAGCCGCGCGACGTTCTCGCGGGCGCACGCGAGCGCGCGCGGATCCTGGTCGGTCGCGACGATGCGCTCGACGCCGCGCGACGCAAGCACGGCCGCGAGCACGCCGGTGCCCGTGCCGATGTCGAACGCGAGCGATGTCGCCGGCAGCGGCGTGCGCGCGACGAGTTCGACGTATTCGCCGCGCACCGGCGAGAACACGCCGTAATGCGGATGGATCGGCGCGCCGCCGAGCGCCGGAATCGGCACACCCTTCTTGCGCCATTCATGCGCGCCGACGAGGCCGAGCAGTTCGCGCAACGACACGACCGACGGCGCGCCGCCCGGGCCGTACGCTTCCTCGCATGCGGCGCGCACGTCGGGCGCGCGGCGCAGCGGGATCGTGTAGTCGGCGTCGAGCGGGATCAGCAGCATCCCGAGCGTGCGGGCGCGCTGCGATTGCGCGAGCCGATGCAGGTTGAAGGCATCGACGCCGGCCGCGGCCTTCGCCTTCTTCGGCTTGCGTTCGACGCGGCGCGCCATCGCCTGCACGAGCTGGCGCGCATTCTGGAAGTCGCCCTGCCAGACGAGCGCGGTGCCCTCGCACGCGAGGCGGTACGCCGCGTCGGCGGTGAGGCGATCGTCGGCGGGCACGGCGCGCTTCGGCGGCTGCACGCCGGCTTCGGAGCGCCAGCGCACGGCATGTTCGGCGCCGTCGGCGTCGGTCCAGTGGAAAACGGGGAAATCGGTCACGCGAGCTCGGCTACGGTTGGCTTCAGACAGGCGGCGCTCCAGGAGTGCGCCGCGCGGACCACACCATACCGCGCTTTGCCCGCGGGGCAAAGCGCGGGCGACCGCCCTGGCCGCCACCCGCGCGCTGCGCGCGGCGTGTCAGCTCTGGTCGTCGAGCGCCGCGTCCGGCGCGTTCTGCTTCACCGACGCGATGCCGTTCTCGCGACCGGCTTCGGCCTTGTACAGCTCGCTCGTGCCGATGACCTCGTGATTGCCGGCCTTCAGGTTGAACATGAACTGGCCGTTGCTCGCGGTCTTGCGCTCGTAGCGCGCGTCGTCCGGCGCGTTCTTGCGCACCGACGCGACGCCGTTTTCCGCCGACGCCTTGGTCTTGTACAGCTCGCTGCGCAGAATGATCTCGCCGTTGGCGGCCTTCAGGTGGAACAGGAACTGCCCGTCGCTCGCTTTCTTGATGACGAATTTCGCTGCCATGATGACCCTCTCGGAAAAGTCGTCCGGCCCTCCGGACTGAGGCAGTCTAAACGCGATTGCAACGCAAAACGTAAGACACGCGAAACTCGATCGTCAGAAATCGTCAGACGGCGCTGCGATTGCGCCGCTTCGTCCGGCCCGGCATCCCTCGCGTCGCGCAGGCATCGTCTAGCCGCCCCACCCCGGCGTCGCCGGCATGCGCAAGGTGCCCGCGTCGCTGAAATGCACGGTGCCGAGCACGCCGCCCGCGAGCCGGCCGCGCAGCGCGTACGGCAACTCGCCGCTGGCCGCCGCGCCGGGCAGGTTCCAGGCCTGCCGCGCGGCGGCGAACGCCGATACCGACACGGGCACCTCGATCACGGCCTCGCCAAAGCGCGGCACGACGCCCGAGCGATCGCTGACGCCGCTCGCGAACGGCGTGCCGTTCAGGTCGAGCGCGACCGAAATGCCGTCGTATTCGATCGGCGTGTCATTCGGGTTCTGTACGCGCAGCTTCAGGCTGAAGCGCATCTCGAGGCCCTGTCCCGCCAGCGGGTCGAGCCCGGCGACGGTCACGCTCACGGGCTCGCGCGTCAGGCCCGCGCAACCGCCGAGCACGACGACGGCAGCGAACAGCAGCAGCATGGCGCGCAGCGGCGCGATACGGAACAGGGCTCGTGGCATGGGCTGGCCTCCTTGCGGCAATCGATCGACGGGTCGTCGCTGCATTGTACCGAGCGCGTCACGCCGCACCCTGATTCGTAGTTTTCGCGCACCGCCGAGATAGTTAATAGATTAAAACTACGGAAACAAGTGGCGAAACGTAAAGCGAATTAATGCCGCTCAGAATTCAATTGCACGCGGAAAAATCAATCGAAGCACTTTCTAATTTTTTCGTTTCCTTTACCCAAAACCATCAAGTATATTTACGCATCCTTCGAGCAGGCCGACAAACCTTCAAGCCGCATGACGGCGATTTTACGGAACGGCGACACGCCGTCCTTCCGTCCTGCGGCCTGGTACGGCCAGCCCCGTGGGTCGTCGGTTCAAGGGGAATGCACGCCCGCGCAGGGCGGGCAGCCCCGTGTCGTGCGCGCGAAATCAATTCAGTACAACACGCGCCCGGCCATTTTGAACCGGCAAGTTAACCGATATCCGGAAACACAGAGGGGGCAGTAAACCATGATTACCTTCACGTAGTCGGCCGGCCGTCTTTTCGAATAATCCGTCATTGGCATTTCTCGTCGCTGTTGATTAACGGCGAGGGATTTCTTTTGCCGGCGTTTTCGCAGCACTGAACGATTCTTTCAACAATCGAGGTTTCAGTCATGTCGATCAACATTCACAAGATGCGTTATCTGCCGCTGGTTGCCGCACTCGCGCTCGCCGGGTGCGGCGGCGACGACAGCGGCGTCGGCTCGGCTTCCGCACTCAGTTCCGCCGGCGCGCCGCAGTCGAGCTCGTCGCCCGCCGCCAACACGCCGCCGAGCGCGTCCAACGTCGACAAGAGCGTGTCGCCTGTCGAGCTGCCGGACACCGTGGTACCGGTCAACTACCGCCTGTGGTTCCGCCCGAACGACGCGCTGAACGCGTTCGACGGGCGCGCCGACGTCGAGATCAAGGTGCTGAAGCCGGTCAACAACATCGTGATCGCCGGTCACCGGATCAAGTTCACGAACGGCCGCATCACGCTGCAGCCGGGCAACATCCAGCTGATCGCGACGCCGCAGGACAAGGGCGACTTCTACCAGTTGCGCCCCGTGAGCGGCACGATCTCGCCGGGCAACTATTCGCTGCACATGGAGTGGTCGGGCATCATCAACTTCAAGTCGTACGACGATCCGGCCACGCAGACGGGCGGCAGCTGCGGCGACGATCCGTATCCGGGCTGCTCGGCCGCCGAAGGCGTGTTCCGTGTCGACCTGAAGAGCACCGACGGCACGACGAGCGGCGCAATCCTCACGCAGGGCGAAACCAACCTGTCGCGCCAGTGGTTCCCGGGCTGGGACGAGCCCGCATTCCGGCCGACCTATGAAGTGACGGCCGAAGTGCCGCAGAACTGGCGTGTCGTGTCGAATGCGGCCGAGATACCGTCGACCAACGTCGGCGGTGGCTACAAGCTCGTGCAGTTCGAGAAGACCCCGCCGATGCCGTCGTACCTGCTGTTCTTCGGCGGCGGCATGTTCGACACCTACGAGGACGACTTCTCGAGCCCGCTGCCGGGCGGCAAGGGCGGCCTGCACCTGCGCGTGTTCACGCCGCCGGGCATGAGCGACTGGGCGAAGCCGGCGATGGACCGCACCAAGCAGGCGCTCGACTACTACTACCGCTACACCGGCATCCCGCTGCCGCTGACGAAGTTCGACACGGTGGCCGCGAACGACGCGTTCAAGGAGCAGAAGGACCTGAACTTCGGCGGGATGGAGAACTGGGGGTCGATCCTCGAGTTCGCCGACGACATCCTGCCGCAACCGGGCCAGCCGATGTCGCGCTACGGTAACGAGGTGCTGACGCACGAAGTCGCGCACCAGTGGTTCGGCGACCTCGTCACGGCCGACTGGTGGGACAACGTGTGGCTCAACGAGTCGTTCGCGACGTTCTTCGAGACGAAGACGACGATCCAGTTCTTCCCCGACGAGTTCAGCTGGCTCGACCAGGTAAAGAACAAGTATCGCGTGATCAATCGCGACATCGGCCCGAACGCGTTCCCGGTCGCGCCGAACTTCAACGACTGGGCGTCGAACGACTTCGTGCTGAGCGCGAGCGCGTTCACGTACGACAAGGGCGGCCACGTGCTGAAGACGCTCGAGAACTATCTAGGCGAGCAGACATTGCGCCACGGCCTGCAGCAGTACCTGGTCGACTACTCGTTCGGCAACGGCACGCCGAAGCGCCTGTGGGATGCGCTGTCGAAGGCGAGCGGCCAGCCGGTCGGCCCGATCGGCGACAGCTACGTGCGCCAGACGGGCGTGCCGCTGATCTCGCTCGACACGCAGTGCGACATGACGAAGAACCAGACGGTCGTCACGCTGAAACAGCAGCCGTTCCCGAACAAGAACGCGTATCCGGGCCTGCAGTGGACGGTACCGGTCACGCTCGCGTACGGCCAGGGTCTCGCGAAACACACGACGCTCGCGCTGAAGGATACGCAGACGCAGACGCGGATCGACGGCTGCACGGGCGTGGTCGCGGATCCGAGCGGTCTCGACTACTACGTCGTGAACTACAGCGACGCCGCGTGGAGCGGCCTGCTCACGCAGGTCAACAACTCGACCGATCCGGTGCTGCTCGCGAACCTGAAGAGCGAGGCCGCGCTGCTCGTCTCGAACAACCTCGCGCCGGCTTCGCGTTCGACGTCGATCGGCTCGGTCGCTTCGCCGGCCGCGATGAAGCTGCGCCAGACGCCGAGCTTCGGCGGTATCGCGCCGACGGTGAAGGAACGTCCGTCGCTGCGCTACCAGGGCATGTTCAAGCCGCGCAAGACGCTGGTGCAGTAACGTGGTTCGGCCGGCCGGTGCCGCGCGGTACTCGGCGCCGGCCGGCGTTCAAACCTTCATGTTGTTCGACAGGCCTCGCATGCGGGGCCTGTTTTTTTGTCGCTGCCGCTCACGCGGCACCGGCCGATGCCCGCTAGCGATCGCCGCGCCGGCGAAACGCCCACCACGCGGCCAGCGCGGTAAAGCCCGCGACCAGCAGCACCATCAGCCAGAAACCGTGCTTGTTCTCCGAGAACGGCACGCCGCCGACGTTCATCCCGAAGAAGCCCGCGACGATGTTGATCGGCAGCGCGATCACGGTCACCAGCGTCAGCGTGAACAGCGTCCGGTTGTTCTGTTCGTCGAGCCGCGAGCCGATCTCTTCCTGCAACAGCTTGATCCGCTCGTTGAGCCCCGACAGATCGGCGAGCACCAGCGAGAATTCTTCGGTCGACTCGCGCAGCTCCTGCACGTCTTCGGCATGCAGCCACGCGGGCGGTTTCGCGAGCAGCCGGAAGATCGAGCCGGGCTCGGGCGCCAGCATGCGCTGCAGCCGCGTCAGCGTGCGGCGCATCGCGCCGAGCTCGATGCGATTCGACGTGAGCCGTTGCGACAGGAAGCGATCCTCGATGCGGTCCACGTCGACGCTCGTGCGTCGCATGATCTGGATCAGCAGGTCGGCCTGGTCGTGCAGCAGGTGCACGAGCAGTTCGGCCGGCGACCGGAACCGCTCGCCGTCGCGCACGCAGGCGCGCAGCGTATCGACCGAGCGCAGCGGCTTGAGCCGCGCGGTGACCATGATGCGCCGCTCGACGTGGACGAACAGCGTCGCGATTTCCGACGGCGTCAGCTCGAGGTTGAACATCACGTCGTTGACGATCGCGCGCAGCGCGCCGTCCTCCTGCTCGATGCGCGTCGAGCGCGATCCTTCGTGAAGGAATTCGAAGAAGCTGTCGGGCAATCCGAGGTGCGTGCGCATCCAGCGCTCGCTCGCGCCGTGCGCGAGATTGAAGTGCAGCCAGACGAAATCGTCCGATGGGGACGCCTCGCGCTCGCGGCACGTGCGCAACCATGCGGCGGCCGCGTCGGCGTCGAGCATCGCGCCCGATCCGCCCGGGACGAAGCGGAATCCGCACACCATGCCGGACGTATCGGCGCCGTAAGTCTGTACGATCAGGTCCATCGTGTCGAAGGTCGTGCGGCGCGCGCCGCGCCGCGCATCGCGCATTGCGGCGCCACGCCGGGAAATGAAAGGAAATGTATGCCCGACGCATGCGGCATTTTGGTGACATTGTCACATACGGTCGTCCGGCATTAGCCGGCCCCAAAAACAACGCGCCGCCCGTTGGGCGGCGCATGTGCGATGAGCTGGCCGGCGTGACGCCGGTTACTGCCGCGTCTCCGACTGCGCGGCGGTCGGGCATGCCGGATCCTTGCCCCAGTGGCCGTCGCAGACGCGCCAGCGGCACAGCTGATCTTCGAAGAAGCCGCGCTCCGCGCAATCCTTCACGCGCGATGCGAGCGAACCGCCCGTCGCGGCGGCCGTCTTGGTCGGCACGACCTGCCCCTTCTGCGCGGCGGCCTTCTTGTCGGCCGGCTTCGTGCGAGCGACGAGCGCGGCGAGCAGATCCGCATCCGGGTCGTCCTTCCCGGACGCCTTCGCGCTCGCGGTACGGGGCGTCGCGTCGCGACGCTTCTTCGCCTGCGCGAGTTCCGCCTGCTGTTCCTTGTGATGCTTGCGGGCCTCCGCCTTTGCGTCGGCCTTTGCGGCGGCCTTCGCATCGGTCTTGCTACGCGCGGCGACCTTGTCGCTCTTCGCGACATCGGCCTTCGCTGATTTCGTCGTCTCCGCTGCGGCGGCGGCCGTCGCGGCGACGGCGCCGGCCGTGGCCGCGCCCGATGCATCGTCGGCACCGTTCGCGAGCGCGCGCGACAAGCGGCTGTTGTCCGCACCCGACGCGCCCGATGCGGACGCAACGGTCTGGGAAGCGGCATCTTCGTTGACGATCGTCGCCGGTTGCGCGGCGGGTACAGCCGACGCGGCATTCTGCGCGACCTGCACGGCGGCACCGCTGGCCGGCTCGGCCTTCGCCGCTGCCTGCACGGGCGCGGCGGCCACGACGGCCGGCTCGCCGGATTGCTGCTGCCAGCGCCATGCGCCCCAGCCGCCGACGGCGACCACGAGCGCGACGACGGCCGCGATCGGCCCCTTCAGCGAACGGCGCGGCGGTTCGGCCGGCGGCGTGACACGTCCTTCCAGATTCGCGAGAATGCGCGACTGCTGCGGTCCGCCCCCGCCTGCCGGTTTGGTATCGGACAGCAGGCTGGGCGGGGTTTTCGAATTTGAATTTTCCGGCGCACTCATTCAGCGTCTCATTGAATCCTGGTTTAATTCACCGCGATAATATAGCCCGGCCTCTCAAAGCAGCCTGATTCTAAGAGCAAGCATTGCAAAACACAATCAATTCCAATTTCCGGGGATTTCGTTGATTGCCGTCGCACTCGTCGCCTATTTCGCCCTTGCCGTCGCGGTTGCGGCACTGTTGCTTTTACCGGGTATCCGCGCGACCGTTTTCGAATCCGTCGCCCAGTTTCGCGGCCGCCTGACGCGCCGTGCGAACGATCGCGCCACACGCACGCGAAGTCAAATTGTTAAATCGGCAACCGTTACGCGCGGCGCATTAAGTGATGTGCAAAATTTACTGATTCGGCGGCGCTTGATGATTATGGTGTCGGCAGGTATTCTTGCGACGCCGCCATTGGTGGCCATTGCGTTACGCGGTCGGCAATTGTTTCAGTACGACGACACGGCGCGCGTGCCGGACGAGAAGATCGCCGCGCTGCTGCAGGGCGAACAACTCGTGCCGCCCCCGCCGTTGCCGCCGGAAGTCTTTGCCACGAAGGAAGTCGAACAGGTGCGGCCGGCGCTGAGAGATGCAAGCCGCGACTGGAACCTGCTGGATCCCGATTTCCGTACGCGTTTGCTGCTGGTCTACAAGATCATGCACGAACAATATGGTTACGAGATGGCGCTGCTGGAAGGTTATCGGAGTCCGGAACGACAGAACCGGCTCGCGCAGATGGGCACCAACGTGACCAATGCGGCGGCCTTCCAGAGTTATCACCAGTTCGGGCTCGCGGCCGACAACGCGTTTCTGCGCGACGGCAAGCTGGTCATTTCCGAGAAAGATCCCTGGGCGATGCGCGGCTACCAGTTGTACGGACAGGTTGCCGAGCAGGTCGGCCTGACCTGGGGAGGCCGATGGAAAATGATGGATCTCGGGCACGTGGAATACCATAAACCCGGTTTTAAACTGGGACGCGGCAGCTAGTCAGGGTTGCCGAACAAGAAATAATGAGGGCGGCATGGGGCTTTTTAATCACCCGGCAGGAAACGATTTGGGCGGTGCAATCGATCGGGCATTCCGTTGCACGATTTTTTCCGAGCGCCGCTTCCGTTTTAATTCTCACAGCGTCCTTTCATTATTGCGCGCGCCTTCTCCGATGCCGCGGGCGCATTGATGCCAGCCCCCTTCATCCCGTTTGACAGCATGGCGATACATCGCGGCGCCACGCTTGCCGCTCGGCGCGCCTGCGTCGCCTCACCGAATCGCACCGGAACCTGAACGTCCTATGCAACGCATCCTCAACGTGCTGACTCATCCGCGTACGCTCTCGATTGTCGGGATCGTCGCGCTAGCGGCGATTCTCTTCATCGTTACCGACATGCTGCAGCTGCCGCTTCTGTGGGCGGCGATCGCCTTCGCGGCGATCCTCGTGCTGTTGCTCGGCGTCGCGTTGTGGCGCCGCTGGCGCGTGAAGCGCGCGAACCAGCAGCTCGGCCAGGTGCTGGAAGAACAGGCGGAAACCGGCAAGATCGCCGCGCCGGCCGCGGCCGCGCTCGCGACCGACACGAAGACCGCCGACCTCGACGTGCTGCGCACGCGCCTGTCCGACGCCGTGAAGACGATCAAGACGTCGAAGATCGGCCAGGTGTCCGGCGGCTCCGCGCTGTACGAACTGCCGTGGTACATCGTGATCGGCAACCCCGCTGCCGGCAAAAGCAGCGCCGTGCTGAACTCCGGCCTCCAGTTTCCGTTCGCGGACAAGAACAGCGCCGTGATCCACGGCATCGGCGGCACGCGTAACTGCGACTGGTTCTTCACGACCGAAGGGATCCTGCTCGACACGGCCGGCCGCTACTCGGTGCACGAGGAAGACCGCAGCGAATGGCTCGGCTTTCTCGGCCTGCTGAAGCGCTACCGTCCGAAGGCGCCGATCAACGGCATCATCGTCACCGCCAGCATCGCCGAACTCACCGGCAACCGCCCCGAATTCGCGATCAACCTCGCGAAAAACCTTCGTCAGCGCGTTCAGGAACTGACGGAAAAGCTCGAGGTGTTCGCGCCGGTCTACGTGATGTTCACGAAGGCCGACCTGATCACCGGCTTCACCGAATTCTTCAGCAGCAGCGACAAGCACGAATACGACCGCGTGTGGGGCGCCACCCTGCCCTACGAGCCGGACGACAAGCGTGACGTCGTCGCGCAGTTCGACACGCACTTCGAGGAACTCTATGAAGGGCTGAAGGAGATCAGCGTCGCGCAGCTGTCGCTGTCGCGCGGCAACCAGCTGTCGCCGGGCCAGCTGAGCTTCCCGCTCGAATTCTCGACGATCAAGCCGTCGCTGCGCGCGTTCCTCGCGACGCTGTTTGAGAACAACCCGTTCCAGTACAAGCCGATCTTCCGCGGCTTCTACTTCACCAGCGCGCTGCAGGAAGGCGAAACCAACAGCGCCGCGGCGCAACGCATCGCGCACCGCTTCGGCCTCGACGCGAGCGCGCTGCCCAAGCCGCACAGTGCCTTCTCGAAGAACGGCTTCTTCCTGCGCGACCTGTTCTCGAAGGTGATCTTCGCCGACCGCCAGACCGTGCGCCAGTTCGCGAGCCCGACCAAGACCCGGCTGCGCTACGCGACCTTCTTCGGCTTCGTCGCGGCGCTCGCGCTCGCGCTCGGCGGCTGGACCTGGTCGACGATCGGCAACCAGCAGCTCGTCGCGAACGTGCAGGCCGACCTCGACAACGTCACGCGCCTGCAGCAGGGCCGCAACGACCTGCAGTCGCGCCTGCAGGCGATGGACATTCTGGAAGACCGGATCGAACAGCTCGAACAGTTCCGCCGCGACAAGCCGGTGTCGGTATCGCTCGGCCTGTACCAGGGCGACCGTCTCGAGCAGCACCTGCTGACCGAGTACTACAACGGCGTGCGCCAGATCCTGCTGGCGCCGGTCTCGCAGAACCTCGCGTCGTTCATGAAGGACGTGAACGCGCACCCCGAACAGCTCGTGCCGATGACCCGCCCGCCCGAATCGGGCGCCGTGCAGGGCGGCACGCTGCCGGTCTCGACGAACCCGCCGGGCGCCGCACCGCCGGCCGGCGCCGCGCAAGGCGCATCCGCCGCGACGGCCGCCGCGCCGCAACCGGCGGCGGCACCGCAGGGCGGGCTGTACAGCGACGCGTCGCCGACCAACGTGCAGGACGCGTACAACGCGCTGAAGACCTACCTGATGCTGTCCGACAAGCGTCACGTCGAACAGGCGCACCTGACCGACCAGCTCGCCCGCTTCTGGCGCGGCTGGCTCGAGACGAATCGCGGCAACATGCCGCGCGACGAGATGATCAAGAGCGCCGAGCGCATGATCTCGTTCTATCTCGCCCGCGTGAACGACGACGACTGGCCGATGATCGACGCGAACCTCGCGCTCGTCGACCAGACCCGCGAGAACCTGCGCCGCGTCGTGCGCGGCATGCCGGCCCGCCAGCGCGTCTATGAGGAAATCAAGGCGCGCGCGTCGACCCGCTTCGCGCCGATGACCATCGCGCGCATCGTCGGCGACGGCAACCAGTCGCTCGTGGCGGGCAGCTACGCGATTCCGGGCACGTTCACGCGCGAAGCGTGGTTCGACTACGTGCAGCCGGCGATCCGCGACGCGGCGACCAAGGAACTGCAGGCGAAGGACTGGGTGCTGAACACGTCGACGCAGGACGACCTGACGCTGGAAGGCAGCCCCGAGCAGATCCAGAAGACGCTCGTCGGGATGTACAAGACCGAGTACGCGCAGCACTGGCAGAAATTCATGCAGGGCATCGCGGTGCAAGGCTTCAGCAGCTTCGGCCAGGCCGTCGACGGGATGAACCGCCTCGGCGACCCGCAGGATTCGCCGATCCGCAAGATCCTCGAGACCGCGTACGACCAGACGTCGTGGGACAACCCGTCGCTGGCGAACGTCGCGATCAAGAAGGCGCAGACCGGCGTCGTGAACTGGGTCAAGCAACTGTTCACGCGCTCGCAGGCCGGCCAGGTGGCGGCCGCGAACATCGACATCAACGGCAATCCGGCCGAAGTGCCGATGGGTCCGATCGGCCAGGAGTTCATCGGGCTCGCGCGGATCGTCGCGACGCACGACGGCACGTCGATGCTCAAGGGCTACATGGACTCGCTGTCGAAGGTCCGTACGCGCTTCAACGTGATCAAGAACCAGGGCGACCCCGGCCCCGGCGCGCGCCAGCTGATGCAGCAGACGCTCGACGGCAACGGCTCGGAACTCGCCGATTCGCTGAAGTTCGTCGACGAGCAGATGCTGACCGGCCTCACCGATTCGCAACGCAAGTCGCTGCGTCCGCTGCTGGTGCGGCCGCTGATGCAGGCGTTCTCGGTGGTGATCCAGCCGGCCAGCGCGGAAGTCAACAAGGTATGGAACGCACAGGTCTACCAGCCGTTCCAGAGCTCGCTCGCGACCAAGTACCCGTTCGCGGCGAGCGCGAAGGTCGAGGCCGGCGCCGGTGAAATCGCGCAGGTGTTCGGTCCGGACGGTGCGATCGCGAAGTTCGTCGGCACGACGCTGGGCCCGCTCGCGGTGCGCCGCGGCGACACGCTCGCGGCCCGCACGTGGGGCGACATGGGCATCGGCCTCACGCCCGACTTCACGAACGGCTTCGCGCGCTGGGTCGCCCCGCTCGCCGGCGGCGCCGCGGGCGGCGCGGCCGCGGCGGCCGAACCGCAGACCGTGTTCCAGATCCTGCCGCAGCCGAGCACCGGCACGACGGAATACACGATCGCGATCGACGGCCAGCAACTGCGCTACCGCAACACGCCGCCGCAGTGGACCAACTTCGTGTGGCCGAACCCGCAGGGTTCGCCGGGCGCGACGCTGTCCGCGACGACCTTCGACGGCCGCACGGTGCAGCTCGTCAACGAGCCGGGCCGCTACGGTCTCGAGAAGCTGATCAACTCGGCGCAGCGCAAGCGTCGTCCGGACGGCACCTTCGACCTCACGTGGGTCCAGGGCAGCGTGAACGTGTCGGTGACGATGCGCATCATCAGCACGTCGCAGCCGACGAGCGGCGGCGGCGACCAGCCGCAGCAGCAGAGCCTGCGCGGCCTGCAGCTGCCGTCGTCGGTCGCCGACGCGAGCGCGGGCGCCGCGCAGAACGCGACGCAGGCCGGCACGGGCGCGCCGGCCGCGGCACCGGCCGTCGCGGCCGCCACCGCAACGAACGCACAGGGGGCGCAATGACGCAAACCGTTCAGGCGCAGATCGCCTACTTCGGCAAGATTCCGTCGCGCGGCGACTTCGTGAAGAGCCCGCACAATCCGCAGTTGCTGCAGACGCTCGATCGCTGGATCGCGCAGGCACTCGAACTGCTCGCGGAGGATCCGCGCTGGAAGATCGTCTACGAGGATGCGAAGCCGATGCATTTCGCGTTCCTCGGCTCGCGCAGCAAGCTCGCGATCGCCGGCCACATGGTCGCGAGCCACGACGTGTCGATGCGCCGCTTCCCGTTCCTCGGCGCGACCGCGCTCGAGGTCGACCGGCCGCTCGCGTTCCTCGCGCGCAGCCCGCTCGCGTTCGCGCGGCTGTGGTCGCGCGTCGCCGCGCAGATGCCGCCGCTGCTCGCCAAGGAGGAGCCGCCCGGCGCGCTGCAGGCGCTCGGCGACACGCAGGTGCCGATCGACGTCGGCGGCCCCGGCACGTCGCATGACGGCACCTTCAACGACTTCATCGAACACCAGTCGCTGTACGGCCTGCAGCAGATGCTGCTCGAAAGCGGCCATCCGGTCCGGCTGCGCGGCGCGATGCTCGCGCTCGGCTCGCTGTTGCGGCCCGTGATGCAGAGCGGCTCGTCGCACATCGAGCGCGGCCTCACGCTGCCGCTGCCGGTCGATCCGTTCTATCGCAGCCTCGTCGCCGCGTTCTGGCTCGAACTGATCGCACCGTTCGTCGCGCAGGCCGACTTCGAGCTCGCGATCTTCATCGGCACCATCGCCGAGCGCGAACGGCTGATCATCGGCTTCAACGGCGCGTCGTCGAAGACGCTGCTGAGCGTCGTCGATCCGCAGACCTACGCCGCCCACAACATCGACATCGACGATCCCGAGTGGATCGACGCCCATGCGCAAAACGATCACCAGATCAGCAAGCTCGTCAGCTATCTCGACCAACCGCAACTCTCGCTGCGCGTCGCCATCGATGCCTTCCGCGAAGCGTTCATCGGAGGCTGACGGGATGCAACGCACGATTCACGTCCAGCGCACGCGCCTGTCGCCCTTCGTTGCCGGCCTCGTCGCCGCCGGCCTCATCGCCAGCGGCGCGGCCTACGCGCAGAACACGGGCGGCGCGACCGTCACGCCGGTCGGCAACGGCACTGTCGCGGCCGCCGCCCTGCCCGCGAACCCCAACCCCGGCGCCGCGCCGGCCACGGCGTCCGGCACGGTGGTGCACGGCACGGCCGGCACGATCGCGCCGCCGCCCGCGAACGCGACGCCCGGCCAGGTGGTGGTCGGCGGCAAGGTGCCCGACGAGGCGACCAAGGCCGCGGTGCTGCAGAAGCTGCGCGACACCTACGGCGCGGCGAACGTGGTCGACCAGATCGAGGTCGGCGACGTCGCGACGCCGCCGAACTGGAGCGCGAACGTGCAGAAGCTGCTCGGCGCGCAGTTGAAGCAGATCAGCAAGGGCCAGTTGAAGATCAACGGCACGCAGATCGAGATGAAGGGCGAGGTGCACAACGAGGCGCAGCGCCAGCAGCTCGCGAGCGACATGGCGAATACGCTGAACCCGACGTATACGATCAAGAACGGGCTGCGCGTGTCGGCGTCCGAGCAAGGGGTGCTCGACCAGACGCTCGCCAATCGCACGATCGAGTTCGAGACGGGCAGCGCGACGCTCACGCCGCAAGGCAAGCAGATTCTCGATCAGATGGCGGCCGCGCTGTCGAAGATGCAGAACCGCACGGTCGACATCATCGGCCACACCGACAACTCGGGGAACCGGACGTCGAACATCGCGCTGAGCCAGGCGCGTGCCGATGCGGTGAAGGGGTATCTGATCACGAAGAGCATTCAGCCGCAGCAGATGACGACGACGGGCGTCGGGCCGGATCAGCCGATCGCGCCGAACGATACGGCGGAGGGGCGGGCGAGGAATCGGCGGATCGAGTTCCGGGTGGGGCAGTAAACGCGGTTTATGCGGGCCTGCCGAATCCGGCCATTCCCGTGAAATTCGCACTGCGCTGCTTGCGATCGGCCATTCTTCTGCTTGTCGGTGCGTTCTTCGTGCTGGTGGGTGTCGCTGGCGCGATCAATTCGGCCATCCTCGTTCGTGCTGGCGCGTGGCCTCATGTCCCCGCCTTCGTCGAGCGGTGCGAGTTGTCTCTGCGATACGGCAAATCCGACGTGACATGGGAGGCACGCACCGTCTTCCGCCATGGTGCCGGGCAGGGACAGCACTACGATGCGACGTGGCAGCCTGCCGGGTCGCCTGTTTATTCGCGCTCCGCCGCATCGAACATCGATCGCGAACAGTTCGCCGCGTTCACGAAGACGTATTGCCGCGAGGCCGCGAACGATGGCCTGCGCGTTTCGCCGATGTTTCCGGGCATTGCACGCCGCAATGAAGCGGTCGTGGGCGGGGAATGGGTACGAGAAATCGGATTCGGGCTGTTCGCCCTGGTCGGCGGGTTAATACTGTGTGCGGCGGGCATTTCGCTGCTGCCATGGATCGAGGATCGCAAAAGGCACGCGGCGAGGCGGAAAGCGCGGCGGGCGGAGAGTCGCGTCAGCGGTTCGTGATGCGGACGTGCAGGCTGGTTTCGTCGAGTTGCGTGTGGACCAGGCGCTATGCTGAATCTGCCGTGAGTCGATTTCCGGCGATTCAGCATTCGAATATGACCGTTATCTCCCTGAACGCTCTTCTCTGACAGACAGTGAGGCAAGCGCTCCGTCATCCCGTGACGCCGCTCAACGATTGGGGGGTGTTGCGCCACCCTTGTATCCCCTCGCCCACTCCTGGCTCTGCTTGGCGGCCTGGTCGATACGTGCCGCGGCGAGATCGTCCTTCTTGCGCTGCTTCGCTTCCTTTGCGAGATCGCTTGATCCGAACGTATCCTTGTCGCGAGTCCGAAAGTAGAGTGACGGCGCCAGCACATGGTCCTGCCAGCTCGTCAGCAACGTATCGTGGACGAGCATGTCGAACAGCGCCATGACGTCCGACGGAAGTGGATGCTTGCCTTCGATCCCTTCCTTCCAGGCCGACACGAGCTCCATCTCGGCTTCAGGCAGCATGGTCGCCTCGACCGCGTCCGCGCTCGCCTTGTTATTGGAATCCCACGAATCCGGCATGTTGCGGATACGCTCAGCGGATTGCTTCAGGCCGTCCTGATACGACGCGCGGCGCAGCTTCTTTGCCGCCTCCTTCTCGAGACGCTCCCAGACCGTCGAATAGTCCTGCGGCGCTTCCGCGATCAACTTCTCATAGCGCTTTTGCGCCGCGTCGCTCGCTGCCTTCATTCCCCGCAGCTTCGCCTGGTCCTCAGGGCTTCGACTGGCCAGCATGCTCATGTTGGTGCCTTGTCGCTGCAGTTCCCAGTCGAGTTGCGACTTCGCCGTCTTTCGCTGCAGGTCAGCATCGCTCGTGTTGCGTTTCCAGTCGGCAACCGGGTCAGAGATCGTGCGGCGGAAATCGGGATCCATGTAGCGGGCCGAGATCCAGCGCATGAAGACTTTCGAATGCTCCATAAAATCGGCGCCGGGCTTGCGCGGGACGAGCGTGCGGTAGGCGTTGACCAGCGCCTTGATTCGATACTCCTTACCACCGTACTTAATCGGATCCGAGAGCTTGAAACGCTTGAACACCGGGGCGTTGTACAGGTACAGATCCTCCATGGTGTCCATAACCGCGCCCGCCTTTATCGCTTCCAGCAGCATGTCTTGCAGCGGGACTCTCATCAATTCGGCGTTGAGCCCCATGGACCCGCTTGGCGCGCCGCCGACGACATCACAGCTCGTGCCCGGATAGAGAAACTGTTCGCCACGGGTTTTCTCGAGACTGTCGAGACGCTGATAGAAGCGCATCTCATGCGCAGCCGCGAAATGAACGCAGCGCTGCACACTGGCCGGGATGGCGAGAGGACGATCCTTGAAGCTGGTTTTGAGCATACCCAGATAAGGCACCATTCCGATCAGCTCACCGGCTTCCTCCGACATGACGGACGAAACTGCATCGAGCAATCCGACGAACTTGATCTGGATCGGCACGCCTTCAATCGCGAGATCCGTGTCGTCCCTGCGCTTGTATTTCTCCGCGAGATCGTTGATGAACGCACGTGCGAGCACGCACCCTCGATCCGCGCCGAACACCGACACCTCGATCGCCCGAACTTTCGGCATCTGCTTCTTGACGGCCTCGTACGCGGCCTTGAACTGGTCCTTGGCTGCGATCAACCGGGTATCGACGCCTGTGCCGAAAGCCTTGGCCATGACGGAATTGTCACGTACGATCGGCACGTTCTCCATCGCTATACCGACAAAAAGGCTGCGCGCGACCGCCCAGCCCGCCTTCATCGGAGCGCCTTTGACGTTGTTCTTGAAGTCGTTCTTCGCGTTGCGCCACAGCAGCGTTCCGGTCGCCTTGGTTCGTTCCCAGTATCGCTCCGGCGATGCATTCAACACGTTCATGACACGCCGCGCCTGAGCGGGAATGCGTTCGATATCCTTCCGAAGATCCTGGAATGCCTTGTCGATTGGTCGAAGGGAGAAATCCCCCTCGAGAAATCCATCGATGAGCTGCTTCTTTACGTCGTCGACACGTTTTTTTACGCTGGCCTGCTTAATCGGCGTATTGACGCGCGTGAACGACTTGGCGACCGACTGCGCTCCGCTCAACGCCTTCTTGCCCGCCATCTTGCCCGCGGCTACGCCCGCATTGATCCATTCATTGGCCTTGGCTGATTCGTTGAGCGGCGTGCCCAATCCCGAATAATAGAAGCGAAACCAGAACTGGTTCGCGGGTCGCCTCGGATCCTCGATGTCGCGATGCGCCTCCCAAAGCCGGGCGATATTGGAGTACTGCGAACTCGATTGATCGTCGATATCGCGATGGCGTCCAAACGCATCGAAGAAAAAGCCCATCCGAAGCGTCGCGCCGCACGGCATGCAATCGCCCTTCGGGTACATCGTCGCATTCTGGTTCGCGATCTGGGCGTATACGGATGTCGGCGTTGCGTCATCCGGATCGAGTTTAACTCTTTCAGCCATGCTTTTTCTCCTCGACACGCGGCGGCGGAACCAGTCCGTCGGATAGGGGTGGTACCGCGACCGGTTCGAACTTGTCGCTCGTCAATTCAGACAGGACATTTTTCGGCAACGATTGCATGGACTTCGCAAAAGCGCCCGGCTTGCCGGCATCCGCTTGCAACATGCGCTGGATCTCCGGATGCGAGTCAAAGCGACGATTCACGAGCAGGTCGTAGTAAGCGTACTGCTTCAAATCGTCGAGATCGGTGAGGCGGTACTTCAACCATGCCATCGCGACAACTCGAGCAACACGACGAAACTGCTGGTCTTCGCGCTCGTCGTACCGCTTGCTCAATTGCGCCTGATACCTGCTCGCCATCCAGCGCGACACATCGATCATCGGAATACGCGATTCGTCCATCAACGCGCCAGGAAACTGAAGCTCGACGTGACGATCCGGATAGAAGTGAACTTCGAGGATTCGATCGCCTACCGTCTCCGGAACCTGTGATGGGGGCAACGTCGCCTTTGCCTCGGCGTGGAGCGTTTCCTCGTTGCCTTTATGCCACTGGTCGACGTCGACGTAATTCCATTTGACCGTGAACTCGGTTCCCTGGAGCTTGTAGCAACACGTCACCCCGCCTCCACCACCCGGCAAGCTGTTCCCCCCACCTGCCTTGTTTCCGTGGACATCGGTGATCGTGAATCCGTCCAGGTTGTACGGCAGATAGTTGTGAGCGATAACCGAAACGCCGCTATATGTCGGCTCCGACTTGCCGCATGCCGCCATGGCCGTCACAAGCACACACCCTGCCACAACACGGCTCGCCAGCCCCGAAAATCCCGTCGCGCTATTCACTGATAATTTCCTTCCGAATATTGTCCAGCATGCGTTGCAGGCGTACCCCATGCATCGGTATCGCTCCGCCCGTCACGTAAGGCGCCCGTCGCTCAATGCCCGACCCGCCCTCCACGCAATCAACCAAGCCGCGCCTCTTCCGCATGCGGTGACGGCAGCAAGCCGTCGGGAACCGCCGGGACGACCACGGGTTCGAAGCTGCCGCTCGCCAAAGCCGACAGCACATTCTTCGGCAAGGTCTGCATCGACTTCGCGAATGTACCGGGTTGACCGGCGTCAGTCTGCAAGATGCGCTGGACTGTCGGGTGCGAATCGAATCGACTGTTCACGAGCAGGTCGAAGTACACGTATTGCTCGAGATCACGCCGGTCGGTCAGCCGATATTTCAGCCACGCAGCAGCCACTGCACGCGCGATGCGACGATGCGACTGCCCGTCCGTATCTGCAAATTTCCTGTCCAGCTGCGCCTGATAACGAGTCGCCATCCATCGGGAAACATCGACGATCGGAATACGCGACTTGTCGAGAAGTTCGCCAGGAAATTGAAGCTCGACGTGACGATCCGGATAGAAATGAACTTCGAGAATGCGGGTGCCGACCTGCTCGGGAATGGCCGACGGTGGCATCACAACCTTTGTCTCGACCTGCCGCGCGTGCGAATCGTCCATCGTCCATCGGTCTGCATCGTAATACTTCCACTCGACCGTGAACTCGGCGCCCTTGAGTTGGTAGCAACACGTCACGCTCCCCCCACCCGCACCCGGCGGGTCGTCCCCGCCCCCACTTGCCTTGTTTCCAAACGCGTCCTTCACGGTGAAGCCGCTCATGTTGTACGGCAGATAATTCCGGCCCATTACCGAAATCCCGCTATACACCGGCTCCGATTTCCCGCACGCGCTCAATGCCGCCGCGAGCAAACACATTCCCGGCACGGACCTACGCCACACCACGAAGCGCCTCCATCGATTCCCGCTCGTGCGCATCGCGAATCGCATCCCATGTCGCGTCGTCGATCGTCGCCAGAGCGTCATTGAGCGTCGTCTCTCCGTGAGCCACGGCCCCAAGGCACACCCGCACTGCCGGATGCTCGTCGAACCGGGGCGCAACCAGCACGCCCGTCATCACGTAGCACTGCAATTCCGCTTCGTCGGCAATCCCGTGCTCGGCTGCGCGTTCGAGTTGCTCGATAACCTGGTCATGCAGGTCCGCATCGGACAGATGATCGACCACCGCCGCCATCGTCTCGCGAAACTTCAGCACGAGCTTGTCCGGATACCCGAGCTCGATCAGTTGCGCATGTTGCCGCTCGCTGAGGTTCGGCGCGTCACCCACGGGCATCGCGCCTTCGATCGCCGGCACGTCGTTGCGCCACACGACTTCGTCGAGCCGCCGGTCGCGATACCGAATCTCGTCGAACGGCGCGACGAACTGCTGCGCCTGCGGGTCGCTCCACACGCGTCGAAGCCGCCCGAATACATGGTTGTCGAAAAAAAACAGGTAGTACGCGCGACCGTTCGGCAGCGCGTACTTCACGTACTGGCGCAGATGCGCATCGAGCGCGTCGAACGACCACGCCGAGCACAACCATGTCACCGCATGCAAATCGACCGCGTCCAGCCATAGCTGACGCAGCACACGATGCTGCTCGGCAGCCTCGTCGTCGAGCGCGTGACGGTCGAACGCAATCAGGTACGGCGCGATATCCGTGTAGGCGTCCAGCCCGGTATCGGTCCAGAGCGACGCGTGACGCAGGCCGCGCACGGCTGCAAGCTGCGTGTCCAGCTCCTGATAGCCGCGCGTGTCGACGAGCGCGTACAGTCGCATCGGTCTGCCGACGCCGGCCTTGCGCTCCAGCGATGCCTTCAGCGTCTCCAGGAATGCCGGCCATTCGGACTCGCGCGGATTGGGCCCATCCGCAGCCGTCTCGATGGCGTCGCCCGTCTCGTTGAGTTCGTCCATCAATCCGCCTCGACCATCGATTCACGACCGCTATGTGCATTCAGCACGCATTGCTTGCACGTGCCGCCCGGCATCGCGGGCAGCGGATACTGCATGCTCGTCGGACCGCTGAACTGGTGCTGGGCCCCCTTGAAATCGATCTTCCCCGGCGCATGAATCTCGATGTTGCCGCCCTTGATCCGGATATAGGCACCGCCCGACGTGAGCAGGATCTCCTGTTTCGCGGCCACGTCGACGGCCTCGGTCGCCGCCACCATCTTCACGGTCTTCTGCGCGGTGAGTTCGATGTTGTCCGCGTGCGCCTGGACCTCGACGTTGCCCTTCGCGGCGAACAGCTTCATCCCGGCGTTCTGCGCGAACAGGCTGATGCGATCCCGAATGCCGGCGATCAGCGACTTCCCGCTGGTGATGAACATGCTTTCGCCGCTGACGATATTGGTCTGCCGGTCGCTCGCCAGATGCACCGACTGTTGCGACGCCACCCCGATCCCCGCCGGACTCGCGAACAACATCACCGGCTCCTTGAACGCATTCGCATTCCCCGTCCCGCCACCAGCCGTCCTGCCGCCGCCCGCCGTCGCGCCCGCCACGCTGTTCTGCGTCGCATCGGTGAACTGCTTCAACGCATCGCGACCGGTGCCGAGACTCTCCGCCTGATGCATCTCGCTGACCTGCGACATCGCATCGACCAGCCCCTCCGCATTGACGAGCTGCTGCTTCGCTTCGCTCACGTCGAGCGGCTGGCTGCTCGCCTGCTTCGAATGCGTCGTCACGTACAAGCCCTGCCCGGCGCGCATCGCACCGTACGCATCCGTGCGCAGGTCGAAACCGGCGCCGAGATACGCACCGCGCGTGTTGCCGCTCTGCTCGATCAGATAGCCGAGGTGAAGCAGCGAATTCGCGCTGCTGCTGAACAGGCGCGCGCGGTTCTGCCCGGTCGCGTCGTCGAGCACCATCTCGTTGTACCCCGATCCCGCATACTCCTTCGACCGGAAGCCCGACAGGATCCCGTCGCTATGCCACTGCGGCTTGGCGGCACCGTTGTAGACGCGATGCATGACGATCGGCCGGTCGCAGTCGCCGCCGATGTAGCCGATCAGCACTTCCTCGCCAACGCGCGGAATATGCACGCCGCCGTAACCGCCGCCGGTATCGGACTGCACGACCCGCATCCAGCACGACGCGTTCTCGCGGCCTTCGCTCTGCCGGTCCCACACGAACATGACCTTGATCCGGTTCAGCGCGTCGGTATACACCTCCTCGCCCTTCGGCCCGACGACGACGGCCGTCTCGAGTTGCATCGCCGGCTTGCGGTGCTCGAACGGGCTGCGATACGGCACGCTCGCGCGCTGCGCCTCGACCTCGACGAGATAAAACCCGGCGGAGCCGTCGTCATGCCCGACCTCGAATGCCGCCGCTTCGCCGTGACCGGCCTTCACCTGCGCCAGTTGGTCCTGCAGGCTATGCGGGAAGTTCGCTTCGTGGTCCGAGACCGGCAGATTGTTCTCGATGTAACGCGTGACGCCGATGGCCGCGAACTCGCGGTCGCCCGCCGCATCGCGGTCGTGCTCGGGATGTCCGGTCAGCGTGAAGCGCCGGCCGGCATCGATCGCGCGCACACCGCCCACGCCGAAGAAACGCTTCGCGCGCGACTCCCATTCCTCGAGACGGATCTTCGACAGATGTTCGCCACGGTCCTGGCCCGGATACGTGTACGCGCCGGTGTATTCGTAGATTTCCGCCTGGCCCGGCAGGTCGCCCTGGCCGGCCTTGGTCGGCAACGTCGTGCCGTTCGGACTGCCCGCCGACGACGGCGATTTGTAGTCGAACGTGCGCGTGGTGTGCTGCGTGCTCTGCAACGTCCGCGACGCGGCCCATTGCGTGAAACCGGCGGTTTCGGTGCCACTGCCCGAGCGGTCGAACGTGACGGCATTCGGCGACAGTGCATCGACCGCATGCAGGTCGTCGGTGATGACGAACGTGTGCGCCTTCCCGTCTTGGCTGTGCCGCCAGAAACCGAACAGCCCCTCGTCCTCCATCAGCCGATGCACGAAGTTCCAGTCCGTTTCGCTCTGGCGACAGTACGATCGCGACGGCAACGGTTTCGACAGCGCGAACTGGTATCGGCCCTTGGCCTGCGGATGCATATCGAACACGTCGGAGAGAATCGCGTCGACCGGCTGGTCCTGCCAGTACCGCATGTCGCTGCGGAACTTGAGGAAGTGCATCCATGATGCGAAGCGCAGCTGGTAACTCGACAGGCTGCCGTCCGCGCCGAGCCGCCGCGCCGTATGGATATAGCCGTTGATCGGCAGATAGGACTTGTCCGCCTGCTGGATCCACAGCGTGATCGGCTGCGCGATCAACGTCTTGAGCTCAACGTCGCTCGCGGTGGACACCAGATCGAGCGCCACGCTGAAATCGCGCCCCAGCCCGGAGCGGGTCACGGCGCGGCGCGGCACGAGCGCGTTGTTCGGCAGCGACGGGATGTCGGTCTTCAGCAGGCGGTCCTGCTGAATCAGGCCACCGCGAATCGCCTGTGCCAGTTCGGTCGCGTTCATGCGTTATGCCTCTTCTCGTTCATCGCGAACCCGTCGGGCCCGCGCTCTCAGGTCTCAAAGCCGTCGCTCACGACTGCTCGTCGGGCCTCACGCCGAGCAGCTCGCGGATATGCGACAGCGACCCGTCGTCCTTCACGACACTCTCGAGCCACTTGTGCAGCGGCATGTCGGCCCATTCGGCGGCCTTGTCCGCGAGATACGCGACCGGGCTGTGCGGCTCGGTCTGGCGGAAGTAACGCGCGACCGCACGCAGCTGGTCGACGGCCTGCGCACGGTTCTGGATGCCGGCGATCATTTGCGTCACCGGCGGACGCGGAGCGGTCTGCGACTGCACATGGGTCTCCTCGGTATGGAACACGTCGCCGAAGCTCGGCTCGATACGCTCGGGCTGCGCCTGCGGCGCCGACGGCGCATGCGGCGCGCTGCCCGTATAACCCTGCTCGCGCGCGAAGCGCTCGACGAGCCGGTACACGGTCTCGAACGCATCGCGCGTCTGCCGGAAGCTCGGCGCCGAATCGCCCGCGCGTTCGACGAGCCGCTCCTCGAACGCGTCGAGCGAGAACTCGAACGCCTTCAGGTTCGCGAGCAGCGTCGTGTAGAACGCGATCGGCGTCACCCGCCGCGACGCATCGACCTGCTCGACCGACGGCTTGCCGCGCGCGATGTCGTCCGCGTGTTCGGGGTCGCGCTTCACGGCCTGCGCCACATGCTGCGCGACTTCCCAGTCGAGCGTGGTGAACGCGTTCGACGCGCCGTCCGTCACGGGAATGCCGCGCAGCAGCCCGGCCGTGCGGCCGGACAGCCACGCGACGTTGCCGAGCCGGTATTCGACGTCGTCGCCTTCGGGCAGCGGATGCACGGTGTCCCAGTAGTCGCGGCACAGACCTTCCAGCAGCGCATAGCCTTCGGTGAGGCCGGTGATGCCGTCCTCCAGCGCGAGCGCCTCGGTCAGCCACACGGCGAGCCGCAGGTCCTTGGTGCGCGTGCGCAGCAGCTCGCCCGCGTGATCGACGACGAAGCCCCAGTCGGCTTCCTTGATCTCGGTCACCCACTCGCCCTGGTCGAGCGTCGGATCGTCATAGCGCCGCGCGTCCTGGATCGCGTCGAATTCGTTCGAGAACAGCAGGTCGTCGCCGCTGGGCGACGCATCGCTGATCGGCGTCAGCAGCTCGGGGAGATTGATCGGCATGGTTCGGTCAGTTCATCAATGCTTGGCTTGGCTCGGCGCGGCGGCGCTCATTCGACGGTGTACGCGAATTCGCCGGCCTCGTCCGCGCGCACCGCGATGCGCGCGATGGCCGCGCCGTCGGCGATCCGCCCGAGCACGTGGCCCGCGATCTCCGGCAGCAGCGTGCCGTTCAGGATATGGTCGACGTTGCGGGCGCCCGAATCGACCTCGGTGCAGCGCGCGAGCACCGCATCGACAAGCGATTCGTCCCACTCGAACGCGGCCTTGTGGTTCGCTTCGATGCGGCGGCGGATCCGTTCGAGCTTCAGCTCGATGATCTCGGCCAGCACGTCGTCGGAAATCGGGTAGTACGGCACGACCTTCATCCGGCCGAGGAACGCCGGCTTGAACGTCTTGTACAGCTGCGGGCGCAGCGCCTCGGCGAGCGCGTCCGGATCGGGCAGTTCCTCGGCCGGCTTGTTCAGGCACGCCTGCATCACCGCGGCCGATCCGACGTTCGACGTCAGGATGATCAGCGTGTTGCGGAAATCGATCTCGCGCCCTTCGGCGTCGTCCATCGTGCCCTTGTCGAACACCTGGAAGAACATCTCGAGCACGTCCGGGTGCGCCTTCTCGACCTCGTCGAGCAGCACGACGGAATACGGGTTGCGGCGCACGGCCTCGGTCAGCACGCCGCCCTCGCCGTAGCCGACGTAGCCCGGCGGCGAACCCTTCAGGCCCGACACGCTGTGCGCTTCCTGGTACTCGCTCATGTTGATCGTGACCATCTTGCGCTCGCCGCCGTACAGGATGTCGGCCAGCGCGAGCGCGGTCTCGGTCTTGCCGACGCCCGACGGCCCGACGAACATGAACACGCCGCGCGGCTTGTTCGGATCCTCGAGGTTCGCGGTCGCCGTGCGCACGCGCTGCGCGATCGCGTCGAGCGCATGGTCCTGGCCGATCACCCGCGCGGTCAGCAGCGGCTGCAGGTTCAGCACGGTGTCGATCTCGTCCTTCACCATCCGGCCGAGCGGAATGCCGGTCCACGCGGCGACGATCTCGGCGACGACGTGGCCGTCGACCTGCAGCGGCACCATCGGCTCGCCGCCCTGCAGCGCGTGCAGCGCCGCGACGCGTTCGGCCAGCTTCTCGCGCGTGGCCGGCACGTCGACCGGCTCGCCGTCTTCCGACGGCCCGCGCGCCTTGTCGAGCGTGTCGCGCAATTCGGTGATCTCGGCGACGATCGCGCGCTCGGCTTCATAGCGCGCCTCGTCCTCGGTCACTTGCGCGAGCGCCGTGTCGCGTGCGCCGCGCAGCTCGCCGAGCCGCTCGTCGTGCGCCGCGCCGCCCGCCACTTCGCGCTCGAGCGATGCGATCTCCGCGTCGATGCGTTCGATGCGCTTCTTCGTGTCGTCGATCGCCGCCGGCGTCGCGCTGTGCGCGAGCGCGACCTTCGCACACGCGGTGTCGAGCACGCTGATCGCCTTGTCCGGCAGCTGGCGGCCGCTGATGTAGCGATGCGACAGGCGCACGGCCTCGGTGATCGCGTCGTCGAGGATCCGCACATTGAAGTGCTTCTCCATCAGCCCGGACATCCCGCGCAGCATCGCGGCCGCGAGCGGCTCGCTCGGCTCCTCGACCTTCACGACCTGGAAGCGCCGCGCGAGCGCCGCATCCTTCTCGAAGTACTTCTTGTATTCGCTCCAGGTCGTCGCGGCGATCGTGCGCAGCTCGCCGCGCGCGAGCGCCGGCTTCAGCAGGTTCGCCGCGTCGTTCTGGCCGGCCTGGCCGCCCGCGCCGATGATCGTGTGCGCCTCGTCGATGAACAGGATGATCGGGTGCGCACTCTTCTTCACCTCGTCGATCACGCTCTTCAGGCGGTTCTCGAACTCGCCCTTCACGCTCGCGCCGGCCTGCAGCAGCCCCATGTCGAGCACGTGCAGCGCGACGCCGGAAAGCGGCGGCGGCACGTCGTCGGCCGCGATCCGCAGCGCGAGGCCCTCGACGACCGCCGTTTTGCCGACGCCGGCCTCGCCGGTCATGATCGGGTTGTTCTGGCGGCGGCGCATCAGGATGTCGATCGCCTGGCGGATCTCGGCTTCGCGGCCGATCACCGGGTCGATCTTGCCGTCGCGCGCGCGCTGCGTGAGGTTGGTCGTGTACGTGTCGAGCGCGGGCGTCTTCGACGGGCCGGCCGCGGGCGCGGCACCGTCGGCGGCCGGCGCGACGTCGCTGCCCTCCTCATCCGGCTGGCGCGGCTCGGCCTCGCTCGAACCGGCCATGATCTCGTCGAACTTGTGCTTCAGGTCCGTCACGTTCATTTCCGCGAACTGCGACGACATGCGCTGCGCGAACTGCGCGAGATCGGGCGCGGTCAGCAGCGCGAGCAGCAGGTGCCCCGAACGAATGCGGCCGAGCTGCGAATCGAGCGACGCGATCAGCCAGGCCTGCTCGAACAGCGCGATCAGGTGCACGGAGAACACCGGCGTGCGCGTGTTGCCCGTCTTCAGGCGCGTGAGTTCGCGCTCGAGATCGGCACGCAGCGCATGCGGATCGACGCGGCTCGCACGAAGCGCGAGCGGCAGGTCGCCCGTCGCCTGGTCGAGCAGCGCGAGAAACAGATGCTCCAGATCGACCTCGTAATGGCCGCGCGCCAGGCACGCGCTCGCCGCGCGCTCGGTCGCGTGCCGGCACAGCGGATTCAGTTTCGTGATCAGGGTCTTCAGAGGCGTGCTCATGGCGTCGATCTCAGGTTCGATTGCGTGTTTGTTGTCGTTCGGAATCAGTGAATCACGTGCAGTTCGTAGCGGGCGTCCGAGCGGTCCTCGGCCGCGTCGCGCGTGCAGAGGAACGCGTCCCAGCCGAGCCGCGAGCCCGCACCGAGCACGCTCGCGCCAACCTCGGTGCGTTTCAGCACGAGCTTCACCTCGTATTCGAGCGTGACGCCGGCGAGCAGCGTCAGCATCCGCTCGAGCGCGACGGCCTGCGCGCCGCCGGGCAGGAACGCCTCGTAGTCGCGCTTGGACAGCGGGCCGACGACGATCCGCGCGCGCATGTCGCGCTGCCACACCCGTTCGCCGACGAGCGCCGTCGCGCCGAGCACCGCGTTGACCTCGCCGAGCACGCTCAGCTGGTCGGGCGGCACGTCGTACCACTTGCCGACGAACTGGTCGATCTTCACCGGCACGCGGAAGTAATCGGACAGCGTGCGCTGCAGATAGGCGGCCGACATCGGCCGGTGCCGCGCGGCGAGCGCGTAGCCGGCGACGGCCTCGTCGAGCACGCCGCCCGCGCCGGCCGCGAGGCTGTCGCGCACCTCGTCGCTCGGCACGCCGGCGATCGCGAGCAGGAGCGGCAGGTAGCGCTCGTCGCGGTCGAGTTCGTAATGGAACGGCAGCCGGTATTTCTTCCACGCCGCATAGAACAGCGCGGTCGCGCGGTTCGAGAACACGTCGAAGAACGCGCGCGCCGCGTGGTCGCGCTTCAGATGCTCGCGCGCGACGATCTGCTCCGTGTAGTGCAGCGGCAGCGCGCCCTGCCCGCCGAGCAGCCCGAAGAACGCGGGCGTCAGCTCGACGTGACCGAGCTCGCCGGCCGCGAGCGCGGCGCCGCGCTGCTCGCCCGAGTCGAGCAGCGTGCCGTCGTCGTCGAACGAGCGGGCGCCTTCGATCTCGCTCGGCGGGAAGCCGAGCGACAGCGTGTTGCGGAATTCGATGCGCTGCGCGACGACGTCGCCCTGTCGCCACGCGCCGGGCGCGTCGGACGCCTGCCGCGCGAACAGCCCTTCGAGCACGCGCACCGCCTGGAAGAACTCGAAGCGGTGCGGCTCGTCGAGCAGCGCGTCGACTACGCCAGGATCGATTCGCCGGTGCGGGGCTTGCATCGGATGATCTCCTCGCCGGTGCGCTTCGACACCACGACTAGTTGAACGAAACTGTTGAGATGGACATACAGCCCGAAGAAGCTGTCGAGCACGCGCACGAACGACGCGAGGCTCGCGCCGACGAAGTGTTCCTCGTCGATCGTCAGGCGGATCTCGATGCCGCGCACGAAGGTCGCGAACGGCTTGCCGGGCAGCCACTGCACGGCGCCGCGCTGCTCGACGCCGGCCAGGCCGTCGATCTGGCGCATCGACACGGCGGTTCGCCGCAGGTCGTACAGCGTCAGCATTTCCTTGAGCGGCGCGAGCCCGTGCGCGACCAGCGACACATGGTTCAGCGCGAGGTGCGACACGAGCCGCCAGTGCGCGGCGCGGCCGCGCTCGAAGCGCACGCTCTGCGTCGGGCGCCGCAACAGCGAGATGCCGCTCGTCTGCGCGCCGCCTTCCTGGAACAGGTCGCCGCCTTCGAGGCCGAACGCGAGCATCGCGGGCAGGTCGCGGTTCGTGCAGGTGAGGTCGAGGCTCAGCGTGTCGGTCTGCGGCGAGGTCGGCTCGAAGTCGATGTCGACGATCGAGATCTCGGTTTCGTAGCCGGGGCTTTTCTGCGCGACCCAGTCGTTGCGGCGCGCGAACCAGTAATGACCGATCCGCGCCGCTTCGCCGTGATGCAGCGAATAGAACGGCCGGAACTCGATCACCGATTCTTCATGCGCCTGCTGCCGGACGAGCTTCACCGAATCGATCGAGTACACCTCGTACGCGAACGCGCGGCGCGCTTCGGCGATCACCGGGTACGACACCGCGCGGTGCGTGATGCGGATCGGCTCGCCGTGCTGGCGGAACAGGTTGACGATCGGCGTGCAGAACAGCCGGAAATGGCTGGCCGTCAGCAACTCGAGCAGCCGCGCGACGTGCGAATCGCTGCGCACGTCCTGCAGCACCAGATGCAGCGTCGCGCGCTGGCAGCGGCCCGACGCGCGCGCGATCGCCGCGAGGTCGAAATCGACGAAATCGAACTTGTCGGGGAACGCGAAGTATTCGGTGAGCAGGCGATATGCGGGGTGCGACTTCGCCGGGTAGTCGATCAGCGCGTCGTCCTCGTCGAAGCCGGCATGCGCGATCGGCAGCTTGCGCAGCGCGGTCCAGCGGCCGTTGCGCTCGGGCTCGACATACGCGCCGAGCACGTTCACGAACAGGCAGTCGGTCAGCGCGGCGACGAACGACTGCTCGCCGTGCAGGTGCGCGCGCAGCGTCGCAAGCTTCAGCGCGCCGAGATCGAGCTGCGCGGCGAGCGATTCGAACGTGATCGAGATCACGCCCGTCGCATTGGACGGCAGCACCGTCGCGCTCGGCGCGAGCGCGACCGGCATGTAGCGCGCCTCCGAGATGCGGATCGGCGCGAGCGTCACGTCGTACGCGGTGCGGAACCGGCACTGCACGCCGCGGATCGGACGGCTCTTCAGCTCGGTGCCGCGGTCAATCACGACCGGTTCGGTCTGCTGGCCGGGCGAAGCCGGTGTGAACTGCGCGATCGAGCACGACGGGAACGGCCGCAGGTAGTGCGGATACAGCACTTCCAGCAGCGCTTCGGTGAATTCCGGGTAGTCGTCGTCGAGCTTCTTGTTGATGCGCGCGCCGAGCAGCGCGAACGACTCGATCATCCGCTCGACGTGCGGATCCTCGCAGTGCTCGCCGGACAACGCGAGCCGCGCGGCGATCTTCGGATAACGTTCGGCGAAATCTCGCGAATAGCGCCGCAAAAACGATAATTCGCGCTCGTAATACGGCAGCAATTCTTCCATCGACGACCCCGAACCTCAATATTTCCTGCCGGACCCTGATCCGTCACCGGGCGGTCCGGCCCGCTCGGCGGCTTGATTCACAGCATTCTGGCCGCGCGCGTGCGCGTGACCGAATACTGCAGCGTCGACGGCTGCAGCATCGCGTCGAAACTCACCGGCTCCTCGGCCGGATGCACGACGAGCAGCGCCTGGATCGCGAAGTAAAGCGCGTTGGTCGACTGCTCGTTCAGCTCGAACGTCACCTGCACCTGCTGCAGTCGCGGCTCGTGGCGCGCGATGGCCTGCTGGATCGACTTGCAGATGAACGCGCGGTCGTAATGACTCGCGAGGCTCAGCCCCGCGAAATCGTTCAGCCCGTAGGTCAGCACCGACTTCTGGCATTCCGGCAGCGCGGCCAGCTCGATTTCGGTGTGCGCGATACGGGTGTTGAGGATCGCCTCGACGTCGCGGGCGACCGTGTTCTTGAGCTCGTCCAGCGACAATTGCCGCATCGCGGCCGAGGCCGGCAGGTGCGGTTCGTCGTCGAACAGCTTGTCGAGAAAACTGGGTTCGAATCGTTTCATCGGCCGGCATGCACAGCGAAAACGGCAACGGGACGCCGAGCGCCCCGTTGCCGCAACCGACCTTAGACCGCGTAGGTCTTGTCGTTCTTCGTCAGGCTCCAGGCGCCTTGCGTGTTGCCGCCCTGGTTGCCGCCGATCTTCTGCTGGGTCTGCTTCCACTGCACGGCCGCGTACTTCAGCGAGAACGTCTCGAGCGGCAGACCTTCTTCGCGAACGCTCGGCGCGATGCTCGAGATGATCACGTACTTGAGCTTCACTTCCAGATACTGCACGCGCTTGCCCTCACCGTCCGCGCGCGAGAAATGGACCGTCACTTCATCGAACGTGGTGCCGCCCGATGCGTGCTGGTACAGCAGCGGGCTCGACGAATCGATTTCCTTCGTGAAAATCATGTCGCCGTGCTCGCAGCGCGTCATCGTGTGACCGCCCGCGGTCGATGCCGTTGCCGAACGCGGCTGAACGATCGAGTGATCCCATGATTTCAGTTCGATCCAGCCCTGATGGTCTTTGTCCGCGGACTCGCCCTTCACCGCCGGACTACCAAACTGCAAGTGCATATGTAACATGGCCCTTCGACTCCCCAAAGAGGTGGTTTTAACGTCCTACCCAGGCGGCCCGCCCGGGCGATCTACTCGCTTATGAATTTGCCGGTTTGGGCAGATCAGCGACAAGTCGCAGAGAAATCGAGAGTTCGTCGAGCTGAAAGTGCGGGCGCAGGAACGCGACCGAACGATACGAGCCCGGCTTGCCCGGAATCTCCGACACTTGTATGGATGCCTCGCGCAGCGGGAATTGCGCCTTCTGTTCCTGTGACGCGTTGTCGTCGAGCAGGACGTACTGCGAAATCCACCGGTTGAGGAAAGTCTCCACGTTCTGCGCCGATGCGAAGCTGCCGATCTTGTCCCGCATCATCGCCTTCAGGTAGTGCGCGACGCGCGATACCGAAAAGATGTACTGAAGCTGGGCGGACAGGACGGCGTTCGCATTCGCGCTGTCGGTGCTGTATTTTTTCGGTTTCTGCACCGATTGCGCGGCGAAAAACGCAGCGTAATCCGAGTTCTTGCAATGCACGAGCGGGATGAAGCCGAGGTCGCTCAGTTCCTTCTCGCGGCGATCGGTGATCGCGATTTCGGTCGGGCACTTCAGCGCGACTTCACCGTCGTCGGTCTTGAACGTGTGGGTCGGGAGGTCCTCGACGAGACCGCCGCCTTCGACGCCGCGGATCGCCGCGCACCAGCCGAAATCGTCGAACGCGGCCGTCAGGCGTGCCGCGAAGGCCCACGCTGCGTTGCACCACAGGTACTTGTCGTGCTCGGTGCCGTCGACGTCCTCGACGAAGTTGAAGTTTTCCGCGGTCTGGCCGTCCTTCGGATTGAACGGCAGGCGACCGAGGAAGCGCGGCAGCGTGAGGCCGACGTAGCGCGAATCCTCGGCATCGCGGAACGACTTCCACTTCGCGTATTCGACCGTGTCGAACACCTTGCCGAGATCGCGCGGCTTGCCGAGGTCGGAGAACGACTCGAGGCCGAGCAGCTCCGGCGACGCCGACGCGATGAACGGCGCGTGCGCCGCCGCCGCGACGTGCGACATCTGCTCGATGAAATACATGTCTTCCGGCTGGCGCGAGATCTCGTAATCGCCGATCAGCGCACCGAACGGCGAGCCGCCGAACGTGCCGAACTCTTCTTCGTAGACCTTCTTGAACAGCGCGCTCTGGTCGAACTCGCTCGCACCCTTGAAGTCGCGCACGAGGTCGCGCTTCGGTGCGTGCAGCGCCTTGATCTTGATCGTCTGGCCGGTGTTGCTTTCCTTGACCAGGTAGTCCATCCCGCGCCACGTGCTTTCGAGGCGCTGGAATTCCGGCGCGTGCATCACCGCGGAGAGCTGCGTGGAGATCAGGCGGTCGAGTTCCGCGACGCGCGCGTCGATCGTCGCCGACAGGTTGTCCGACACGATCACCGTGCCGTCGAGCACCTGGTGCACGAGTTCGCCGATCAGGTCCTTCGCGCGCGCATGCTCGGAATCGGATTTCGCGACCTTGCTCTTCTCGACGATGTCGTCGAGCAACGAAGTCCCGGCGGCGTATTCCGCGCCGCTCGCTTGGGCCGCAGCCGTTTGCTGGTTCATCTCAACACTCCGTCGTCATTCGCCGTCTTTGTCGCCGCCCGTGCCCTTCGCGAGCGCCTGCAGCTGCTGCGTGTTCTTCAGCACTTCGGACAGCAGATCCTCGAGCTTGTCGTTGCCGGCGAGCTTGTTGCGCAGGTCGGCGAGCTTCGAGCGCGCCTCGAGCAGGCGGCGCAGCGGCTCGACCTGTTCGACGACTTCGTCCGGGCTGAAATCCGACAGCGAACGGAACTTCAGGTCGACCGCGAACTTGCCGCCTTCCGGGCTCAGGCGGTTTTCCACCTGGAACGCGGCGCGCGGCTCGATCGCCTTCATCACGTCGTCGAAGTTGTCACGGTCGATGTTGACGAACTTCCGGTCGCGCAGCTTCGGCTGCTCGACTTCCGACTGGCCCGCCAGATCGCCGACGACCCCGACGACGAACGGCAGTTCCTTCACCTCGATCGCATCGCCCTTCTCGACCTCGTAGGTCAGCTGGACGCGCGGCGGCCGTATTTTCTGCAAGCTTTTCTGAATGCTTTCTTTCTTGGCCATCTCGACGGCTCCCAGGTTAGTTGTGGTTATCGCGTCAGTTGCGGTCAGTTGCGCAGCGCGCTGAACGGATCGGCGCCGCCCTTCTGCGCCGCAGCGGCCTGCGGCGGGGCAGACGGTGTCGGCGCGGTCGTTGCTGCCTCGGCAGCCGGTGCCGCGCCGGCCTTCGGACGATGAACGATGCGGCGCGGCGGACGCGCCTTCGCGGCCCGTTGCTCCGGCGGGAACAGCGCCGATTCGCCAAGCGTGTCGCGCAGCTGCTTCGCGAGCGCCTGCGCGTCCGACTTCGCGTCGCCCGCGAGCGACGCATCCTGGCGCAGCTCGCCGAGCGACTGCGTCGCGATCCGCAGCCCCGCGACCGCGAGCACGCTCTTCGCCTGACGATCGGTCGCGTCACGCTGCAGGGCTTCCTGCGCGGCGACGATCGCCTGGCCATAGTGGTTCTGGGCAAACTGGATCTGCGCGATGCGCGACCACGGCTCCTCGCGCGTCGGATCCGACTTCGCGAGCTGCTGGTACAGGCCGAGCGCCTTGTCCTGGTCACCCGACTTCGCAACGGCGTCCGCATCGGCCAGCGACTTGTTGAACACCTCGGCAGTCGGCGGCACCGGCGGCTGGCTCGCACAACCGGCGATCACGCCGCAAGCCAGCACTACCCCAGACAATTTTGCGAAAAGACGGTCTTTCATCGTTATATCCACCGGCGCGTGAGTATTAAAATCGTTCAGAATCTGGTTCTTTTGCTTTGCAAGAAGCGCGCGGGTATAGTACCGATCAATTTTTCATAATTCAATCGCCGCGTGCAGAGTAATTCCTTTTAAAACCGTGCGCTACCCCCTCGAAACGCCTCTGGCAGCGGCCCGCCGGCGGCTTTCGCATCGACCGGAATGCGCAAGTTTTACTGGATCGGCAACATCTCGCACGGATGACGGAAAAAATTTCCGAGGACGCGCGGCCGAGTGCGTGTGCTTAATAGTTGAACGGCCGATAGGCCGGGCATTCGCGACGAACGCGGAAATACCCGGCAGTTTTGACAGGGGAGTTAAAGGCGGCACGCCGAAAACATGATGAGATCGTCCATGATTCGCTTTGCGCTGCCGCTGATTGCCTGCGCGCTCCTGGCCGGATGCGCGGCCGCCCCGCTGATCGGCTCCGCCGCGAGCGCCGTGATGCAGGCGGCCGGTGTCGGCAAGCCCGAACTGCCGGATTCCCAGAAGCCGCCGCGCAACATCGGGCTCACGCTCGCCGCCGCGCCCAACCTCAATGCCGCGAACGATCACAAGCCGCTCGCGCTGGTGGTCAGGCTCTACGCGCTGAAGGATCCGACTTCGTTCCAGCAGGCGCCGTTCGACGCATTCACCGATCCGACCAAGGAAAAGGCCGCGCTGGGTGCCGATCTGCTGAACGTGCGTGAAATCACGCTGATTCCGGGCCAGCGCTATACGGCAACCGAAAAGGTATCGCGCGAAGCGCAGGCATTCGGCATCGTCGCGCTGTTCCGCGATCCCGCAATCCAGCGATGGAAACTGACGTTCGACCCGGCGAAGTCGGAGAAATCCGGCATAATCATCGGCCTGCATAATTGCGCGATGACGGTCACCGACGGCTCTGTCATCGCACCGCAACAGGGTGCGCCTTCGCAACCGCTGAATATGCTTTCGTCGGTCACCTGCGGTTAAACATGACGCACGAATGTCAATTAACAAGAGTTAACAAATTGGCGATTAATTCGGGCACGAACAAATCGATTACATCGCAACGCGACATTAACCGGATTTGACATGAGTTATTCGGCCAAGGTGCTGTGGGGGGAAGGGCTGTTCCTCCGGCCTCAACACTTTCAGCGGCAGGACGCCTACCACGAGGCGCGCCTGTTCGAATCCATCCAGGCGATCCAGCCGTACAACTGGGGCGTGCGCTCGGTGCGCATCGACCGCGATGCGCTCGGCAGCAACGTGCTGCGCGTGGCCGAGCTTGCGCTCGTGTTCCCGGACGGCGCGCTGTATGCCGCGCCGCAGGCCGACGACCTGCCGCCGCCGATCGCGCTCGACACGCTGCCCGACGGCATCAACGAATTCGTGTTCTACCTTGCGCTGCACCCGCTGCGCGAGAGCGGCACCAACTACAGCGACGATCCGGCCGCCGGCTTCATGACGCGTTTCGTCAGCGAGCAGACGAGCGTCGCCGACAACTTCACCGACGCCGCCGAAGCCGACATCACGTTCCTCAAGACGCAGGTCAAGCTGATCGCGCACAGCGAGCCGCGCGACCAGTTGCTGTCGGTGCCGCTCGTGCGCGTGCGCCGCACCGCGACGTCCGGTTTCGAGATCGACGACAGCTTCGTGCCGCCGTGCCTCGCGATCGAGGCGTCGCCGATCCTGCACCAGCGGCTGCGCCAGCTCGTCGACGCGCTGCAGGCGAAGGTCAACGCGCTGTACGGTTTTCACCGCGAGCCGTCGAAGAACATCATCGAGTTCCGCTCGGGCGACATCGCATCGTTCTGGCTGCTGCACACCGCGAACGCCGCGTTCGCGACGCTCGCGCACCTGCACCAGCATGCGGCGCTGCATCCGGAGCGGCTGTTCCAGGAACTGCTGCGCCTCGCCGGCCAGCTGATGACGTTCTCGAAGGGCTATACGCTCGCCGACCTGCCCGTGTATCGCCATGACGACCCGGGCCCGAGCTTCGCGCGTCTCGACCTGATGCTGCGCGAGCTGCTCGACACCGTGATCTCGACGCGCTACTTCGCGATCACCCTCGACGAGGTGCGTCCGTCGTTCCACCTCGGCCGCCTCGATTCGGGCAAGATCGACGACAAGACCGAGTTCTACCTGGCCGTGTCCGCGGACATGCCGAGCGTCGAGCTCGTCGATGCGGTGCCTGCCCGCTTCAAGGTCGGCGCACCCGACGACGTCGACAAGCTCGTGCTGTCGGCGATGCCCGGCGTGCGGCTGTCGTACACGCCGCAGGTGCCGCCCGCGATCCCCGTGCGGCCGGGCGCGTGCTATTTCTCGCTCGATTCGCGCGGCGCGCTGTACGAGCGCATGCTGCAGGCCCAGTCCGCGATGATCTATGCGCCGACTGGCATCAATGACCTGAAATTCGAACTGATCGCGGTCACATCATGAGCTACGCGCCTTCCCTGTTCGGCGACAACGCGCCGGCCCCGCTGCATACCCCGGCGTCGACCGACGCCGCGTTCCAGGCCCGTTCGCTGCTCGACCTGCTGTACGACGGGTTCTTCATGTTGTTCCTGCTCAAGAACGGCCGCGAGCCGGACAGCGCGAGCGAGTTCAGCACGAAGATCCAGGAATTCCTGTCGGATTTCGAGCGCGGGGCGAAGAAGCTGAACATCCCGGCCGAGGACGTGTATGGCGCGAAGTTCGCGTACTGCGCGGCCGTCGACGAGATGGTGCTGTCGTCGCAGTTCAAGATCCGGACCGACTGGGAACGCCGGCCGCTGCAGCTCGTGCTGTTCGGCGAGCAGCTCGCGGGGGAGAAGTTCTTCCAGTATCTCGAGGAATGTCGCGCGCAGGGCGCGGCGCGGCTGCAGTCGCTCGAGGTGTTTCATATGTGCCTGCTGCTCGGGTTCCAGGGCAAGTATCTGCTCGAAGGGCCGGAGAAGCTCGCGTACCTCACCGCGCGGCTGGGGGATGAGATCGCGCATATGAAGGGCAAGCGCGCTGCGTTTGCGCCGCATTGGCCGCTGCCGGATCAGATCGCGCATCGGTTGAAGCGCGAGGTGCCGGTTTGGGCGATCGGGGCGGTGTTTGCGCTGGTGGCACTGCTTGGGTATCTCGGGCTCAATGCTTATCTGAAAGACAAGACGCTGCAGGCGTTGGCGCCTTATTCGCAGGTGATCAAGGTGGGCCCGGAGTCGGCGAATCTGACGATTTCGCTGCCTTGAGGGGCGGGCTTCGTTTAGACGCTGATGCTTGATGAAGAAAGGACCGCTCGGCGG
>NZ_CAJPGQ010000048.1:0-56764 GCF_905339595.1 Burkholderia sp. BCC1977 | reverse complement strand
GTATCCGTCGCATCTGTCGGGCGGTCAGCAGCAGCGTGTCGCGATCGCGCGGGCGCTGGCGATGCATCCGGACGTGATGTTGTTCGACGAGCCGACGTCGGCGCTCGATCCGGAGCTGGTCGGTGAAGTGCTGAAGGTGATGCAGAAGCTGGCCGAGGAGGGGCGCACGATGATCGTCGTCACGCACGAGATGGGTTTTGCGCGCAACGTGTCGAACCACGTGATGTTCCTGCATCAGGGGCGGACCGAGGAAGAGGGCGATCCGAAGGAGGTGCTGGTGCGTCCGCAGAGCGAGCGTCTGAAGCAGTTCCTGTCGGGCAGTCTCAAGTAACGCGAAGGGCGGGTTTCATACGTGGTCCCGGTGTCTCGTCCCGCAGGCGCCACCCGCACGACGCAGGTGGCGATCGTTGCATTGCCGCCCGTGTCGATGTCGGGTGTGGGTCCGATCGTCGATGCGTTGCATCTCGCGAACGAGATCGACGGCCGCTTGCTGTATCGCTGGCAGGTGTGTTCGTGGGACGGGCGGCCGGTGCCGCTCGCCGGCGGCGCGCAGTGGCATGCCGATGCGGCGTTCAACGATGCGATCGCGTGCGACTGGCTGATCGTCGTGTCGGAGCGGTTTCAGCAGTTTGCCGACTATCGGCTGTTTCTCGCGAGCCTCGCGCGGGTCGGGCAGCGCACGCCCGTCGTTACGGGGATTCACCACGGCGTGTGGTGGCTCGCGATGGCCGGGCAGCTTTCCGGATATCGCGTGAGCGTGAACTGGGAGACGTATCAGCAGTTCGCCGAACAGTTCGAGCGGTCGATCGTCACGCAGCAGATCTTCGAGATCGATCGCGATCGGGCGACCTGTGCCGGCGGGCAGGCGACCGTCGATTTCATGCTGGCCATGATCGGCCGGGAACATGGGGCGGATCTTGCCGAGCGGATTGCCGATGCGCTTGGCGCCGGCACGCTGCGCAGCGGCGAGGAGCGGCAGCGGATTCCTTTCGTGACCGCGCCGGGCGAGCGGCATCCTCGGCTCAACGACGCGTTGCTGCTCATGGAGGCCAATGTCGAGGATCCGCTTACTACCGATGAAATCGCCGGGCTTGTCGGCGTATCGCGGCGGCAGCTCGAAAGACTCTTTCGGCAGTATCTCGGGGCGATGCCCTCCAAGTATTACCTCAACCTCAGATTGCTCAAGGCAAGGACGCAGTTGCAGCGGACCAGCAAGTCGGTGGTTCAGGTCAGTCTCGCTTGCGGGTTTTCTTCTGCCGCGCATTTTTCCAATGCTTACCGAGAGAGGTTTGGCGTCACGCCTCGGGAAGATCGGCGGGCCTGGCTCGAGAAGCAAACCGGCGGCGGGAGCGAGCCTCGCGGGGGTGCGCTAGTCGAGCGTGGCGGGAAGGATTGACTCTGTTTTGGCTGGTGCGCTTTTTTTCGTGACGCACCTGTGAGCGTGTCGGTCTATTAGCGTCGCCCCTGCGCGGGGCGGCGGTTACTTTTCTTTGTCTTGCCAAAGAAAAGTAACCAAAAGAAAGGCGCCCGGACAACGCATGACTTCCCGGTGCCATAGCCCGCCCAGTGGCCCTCGCCTAAGTGTCCGCGCCGGAGAGCGTGTAGTAGTCGGTGCGGCAGATGCCCGTGGTCTTCACTTCGATCAGCACTTCACCGGCGCGCGGGCCTTCCAGATCAACTTCTTCGCTCGTCAACGGCGCGTCGGCTTTCCATGCGATGGCCGCTTTGGTCTTCATCTTTCCTCGTCGATAGGACAACGGCTGTGTTGGCCGAGGATCTCCTGTCGATCCCTGAGGGAGGCCCGCGTACCACATGCATTGGAGCAAATGCAGTGCAAGGTGGCGAATCCCTTCCGTGAATGTTCCGTCGCGCGTCACGGCGCGGGTGTGGGTGTGAGTGTAGTCAGCCGGCCGGCGGATTGTCGCTGAGCAGCGCGACGAGCCTCCTGATGTCGGCGCGCTCGGATTTCGCGTTGGCCACGAAGGCGCAGTAGGGATGGCCCAGTCGAAGAGGCACTGAAGACAATGCAATCAGACGGCCCGCTTCGAGGTCGGCGCGTGCCATGACCCGCTGGCCGAGCGCCACGCCCAGACCTAATCTCGCCGACGTGATCGCCAGGCTCGACAGTCCGACCCGGCGCCCGCGTGAAGCGTCGGGATGGGTGTTGCCTCCGGACTTCGCGAACCAGTCGCTCCAGGTTGGATGCGAGGCGTAATTCGGCCCCCAGTTGGTGTGGATGAACATGCTCTCGTGCAGCAACGCCAGGTCGAAGTCGTGGTTGCCGTGCTTGTACCAGAAGTCCGGCGCGCAAACAGGCAGAACCTCATCATGGACAAGCGGGATAGCCGTGAGCGTCGGATAGTGATAGTCGCCGTAGCTGATCCTGAGATCGATATCCTGACGCACCATGTCGACGGGATCGTCTTCGACCCGGATATCGATCGCTATTTGCGGAAAGAGCTGGAGAAGTTCGGCCAGTTTGGGCGCGAGCCATGTTTCCGCCAGCGAGGCCGGCACGCTGACGGCGAGTCGCATGCGCAACTCGCCCTCGAGAATGCGCACCGTCATCGCGGCGATATCGTTCAGCGCGCGAGCGGTCTGCGGGTAGATGGCGAGCCCGGCATCGGTCAGCGTGATGCGATTGCCGGTTCGAACAAAAAGCTGTTTGCCCAGATATGCCTCGAGGTTGCGAACCTGCTGGCTCACCGCCGCAGCCGACACGCCGAGTTCAGTCGCCGCCAGCGCGAACGCGCCCATCCGCGCGGCCACCTCGAACGCCTTGACCGCGTTCAGCGGGGGAAGTCTTGACATCTCACGTCTCCAGCGAAAGATTTTCTGTCGTCAGACTAACAATTTGTGCCGTTGAAGGAAAGATTTGTTCACGGTACCTTGCTTTCTCACTATCTGAGGAGGCGACAATGCGGCACGTTTTGAACCTTGAGCGGTACCCGTTGGATCGAGTCGGAAGCGCTGAATGGCAGGCGCTGGTCGACCGTTCCATTGCCGATCTGGCAGAGAACGGCATGTTCAATCTGGAAGGATTGCTGCTGCCCGGTGTGGCGGAACAGGCGGTCGCCGAGATTCAGCCTGTCATGGATACGAAGTCTCATGTTCACAAGCGCCTGCACAACATCTACTTCAAGCCGGAGATTCCGGAACTCGATGCGGGCCACCCCGCGCTTCGCCAGGTCGAAACCGTCAGCCACACCGTGTGTGCCGACCAGATTCCCGCGAGCGTCGTGCTGGCGATCTACGAGTACGAACCGCTTGTCCAGTTTCTGGCCGCGACCATGGGCAAGCGCGCGCTGCACGTGATGCAGGATCCACTGGCGCGCGTGAACGTCATGTCGTACCGAGAGGGCGAGACGTTGAACTGGCACTTCGACCGGTCCGAATTCACGACCACGTTGTTGTTGCAGGAGCCGGAAGCGGGTGGAGAATTCGAATACCGCTCCGATCTTCGCGCAGACGACGATCCGAACTATGACGGTGTCGCCAGGCTTCTCGAAGGACGCGACCCGAATGTCAAAAGCCTCAGGCTCACGGCCGGCAACCTGAACGTGTTCAGAGGCAAGAATACGGCGCATCGTGTCACGAGCGTGCGCGGCAACCGCGAGCGGATGATCGCGGTGTTCTCCTACTATGAGAAATCCGGTGTGATGTTCAGCGACGAAGAGAAGCTCGGTTTTTACGGACGCGCGGCCTGATGATCGCCCAATTCGTCACGCAATGAACTGAGCAAATGAGGCCGGCAGTGTGAGGTTGAAAATAAGTATCACGAATTATTTTTGAATAATTATCCAGCGGAGGTAGACAATGGTTTTCAAGCGAGGAATGCTGACTGCGTTAGCCGTGTGGGGCGCGACGGCGATGTTGAGCACGACGGCGGATGCGAAGGAGTGGACATCGGTCACCATCGCCACCGAAGGGGCATATGCGCCGTGGAACATCACGTTGCCGGGTGGAAAACTCGGTGGCTTCGAGCCTGAACTGATGCAGAATCTGTGCGCGCGCATCAGGATGGAGTGCAAGCTGGTTGCGCAGGACTGGGACGCGATGATTCCAGGCCTGCGGGCGGGTAAATTCGATGTATTGATGGACGCGATCATGATCACGCCCGAGCGTGAGAAGGTGGTCGCGTTTTCGCATCCCTACGCATTGACGCCAGGTGCTTTTGTCTCGGCCGATCCGAAGTTGCTGTCCGGTGTCGGCAGCCCGGCAGACGTGCTCAAACTGACCGGTGACCCGGCAGCGGATAAATCCGCCATTGACCGGCTGCGTGCGGCTTTGAAGGGAAGAGCCATCGGGATCCAGACTGGTACGGCCTACACCGATTTCATCAACAAGAACTTCAAAGACATCGCGACCATCCGTGAATACAAGAAGTCGCCCGAACGCGATCTCGATCTCGCGGCTGGCCGAATCGATGTCTCGTTCGACGACGTAAGTTATTTCTCCACGGTCCTGCAGCAACCGGAGAACAAGTCGCTTGCGTTTGTCGGGCCGAAGATTGGCGGGACGATCTGGGGACCGGGCGAGGCACTCGCGTTCCGTCAAGGCGACGCTGATCTCAAAGCAAAGTTCGACGCCGCGCTTGCCGCCGCACTCGCCGACGGCACCGTGAAAAGGCTGTCGGAGAAATGGTTCAAGACCAATATCAATCCGTGATGGTTTGAAATTCTCGAGGTGGTGCAGTGCAGCCGGCATTGCACTGCTCAAACTTGCCGCGTATATCGGGCCAATCAATCAGGTATTCTAATTATAAGTATGGAGACATCAATGAAAAAGAAAGTCCTCACGGTTGGATTGTTCGTGATGCTTTCGCCTGTTGCGTACGCGCAAAGTTCGGTATCCCTTTACGGGATTATCGACGAGGGCTTCAATTACACAACGAATACCGGGGGAGCGCACGCATACGAGATGGCGAGCGGCTACGCGGCAGGCAGCCGTTGGGGAGTCAACGGCAAGGAGGATCTTGGCGGCGGGCTCACCGCGCTCTTTACGCTTGAGAACGGATTCGACCTCAATACCGGACGCGCCAACCAGGGTGGACGGATGTTTGGCCGACAGGCGTACGTTGGGGCGCAAAGCGACAAGCTGGGTAGTCTGACGCTGGGTCGTCAGTACGATTCCGTCGTGGACTACCTTGCGCCGCTTACGGCGAACGGCGGGTACTCGGGATACCTCTTTGCCCATCCCTACGACAACGACAACACGGACAACTCGTTTCGCGTCAGCAACTCGGTGAAGTACGCCAGCCCGAATATCGGGGGCCTCACGTTTGGCGGCGTCTATGGTTTCAGCAATGCCGCAGGCGCATTCGCGAACAACCGGCTGTACAGCATTGGCGCGGCCTATAGCGCCGGTCCGGTGTCGCTGGGCGCGGCCTATATGGATATCGACAATGTCGGCGGCAATGGCGTCGGCGCGGTTGCGGCGAACGACGCGAGTTTTTTCGCGGGGCACCAGCGAACCTATGGGGCAGGGCTCAGCTACGTGATTGCCAGCGCAACACTGGGTTTTGTCTACAGTCACACGTCGCTGGATTCACCTGCCGGCAATGGCTATCTGACGCCAGGAACTTTTCCGGCGGGTGTGAAGGTCGGCTCGCTGCACTTTGACAACTTCGAGTTCAACGTGAAATACGACTTCACGCCGGCGTTTTTCGCACAGGCCATGTATACGTACACGCTCGGCAAGTACGAGGGCAGCAACGGCAGTGCGCGACCCAAATGGCACCAGGTCGGCCTGATGCTCGACTACAGCCTCTCGAAACGCACGGACATCTATCTTCAGGGCGCGTTCCAACAGGTTGCGGATGGCAATACAGGCACGTTTCTGGATCAGGCGTTTATCACTGGTGCGGACAATTCGTCGTCGTCGAACCGGCAATTCATCAGCCGCGTCGCGCTGCGGCATTCGTTCTGATCAGGTGTACGGCAGGATCTACCGAACGAAGCCGGCAGGCCCTGCCGCATGACCTGCGAACTCGGCCTCTGCGCCGTGGCCCGGTCGATGCGCGCACCACCAAGGCTGGCGGCGGCGCGAGCATCTCGCGTGGCGTATCGCGCACCGTGCCGAGAGGTGGCCGCGCAAATTCGGACAGTCGGGTAAGTGGAATGCCCGGGGCCTGAGCCAGCGATAATGCAGGCAAGGGAACCGGAAAGGTGACGAAGAGAACCCGACGGACGCACTCAGCGGCGTTCAAGGCGAAAGTGGCCCAGGCGGCGGTCAAGCGCGAGCGGACGCTGGCCGAACTGGCGCAGCAGTTCGAGGGGCACCCGAACCCGATCACGTTTGGTGTGTCGTTCGTGCGGACCTTCGTGGAGGGATCAGGCGTGACTTACCCCGCTGTGTTTTTTTGCGATGGCTTCGTCACGCCAATAGACGGGGTAGTCTCCTGATCCGTCGCCGGTGCAGACACCCGGTAGCTCGCCGCTTGCATCGAGTAGGCCGGAATGGATGCGGCCGTCTGCCGTCTCGATGTAGTAGGGATAACCCTCCGGGCCGTCGGGCGTACGGCCGCGAGTCGTCGCCTCGATCTGCTCATCAAATGTGCCTTTCTTGAGCGACGCGACACCGCCCGTTGCCGTGCGGCTCGAAACGACTTCCCCGAGAGCCTTTCGCCCATCATCACACCACGCTTGATCTGCAAGTCATTGTTTCCCCCTCTCGGAAAGCCACAATCGCAATCGCGCGCCGTAAGGGGGCATCTCGATATTGCTCGAGATGGTGAGGTCGCATTGGGTACGCTGCTTACGCACAAGGTTCGCGTTATTGCTTGCGGGGGCTATAGCTGCTTGATCGAGTGCGCTGCCCCGAGGGGGAGGCGTCCCTGTCGGCCGAGCGAAGCGAGGACGGAGCTAGCGGGCGGTATACCGCTCCGCGGGGTGGCGAGCGGTGTCAGAACCATTGCTCGAACCACTCCGGGTTCTGTCCTGGCGCGGACACTTAGGCGAGGGCCACTCCGATTGCCACGGCACCGGGAAGTCATGCGTTGTCCGAGCGCCTTTCTTTTGGTTACTTTTCTTTGGCAAGACAAAGAAAAGTAACCGCCGCCCCGCGCAGGGGCGACGCTAATAGACCGACACGCTCACAGGTGCTTCACGAAAAAGCAAGCGCCCCACCCAAGCGACCCCAAATAAAACGAACGACAAAAAACCAAGCCCGCCCCACCGGGAGGGCAAAATAGACCGAAGAAAACCGCTTCCGATAGAACCCGTCGCAATTCCGCAAGACGCTTGCGCCACCCTTACCTAAACTTGATCCTGTTGAACCCTCTTACGAAACCGAAAGGAACGACCATGACGACCTCGACCGTGACCCGCCAGACATTCGACGAAGTGATGGTGCCGGTATTCTCTCCCGCGCCGTACGTGCCGGACCGTGCAGAGGGCTCCCGCGTGTGGGACACGGCCGGCCGCGAATATGTGGATTTCGCCTGCGGCATCGCAGTGACGTCGCTGGGCCACGGCCACCCGGAACTGCTGAAGGTCCTGGACGAACAAGGCCGCAAGCTCTGGCACATCGGCAACGGCTACACGAACGAGCCGGTGCTGCGCCTCGCGAAACGCCTCGAATCGCTGACCTTCGCCGACCGCGCATTCTTCGCGAACTCGGGCGCGGAAGCGAACGAAGCCGCCCTGAAGCTCGCACGCCGCGTCGCATTCGAACGCCACGGCGCCGACAAATACGAAATCGTGTCGTTCGTCCAGTCGTTCCACGGCCGCACGTTCTTCACGGTCAGCGTCGGCGGCCAGCCGAAGTACTCGGAAGGCTTCGGCCCGGTGCCGGCCGGCATCAAGCACCTGCCGTTCAACGACATCGAAGCCGCCAAGGCCGCGATCGGCCCGCAAACCTGCGCGGTGATCGTCGAACCGGTGCAGGGCGAAGGCGGCGTGATCCCGGCCGATCCGGCCTTCCTGAAGGCACTGCGCGAAGCGTGCGACGCCAACGGCGCACTGCTGATCTTCGACGAAGTGCAAACGGGCGTCGGCCGCACGGGCCAGTTCTACGCATACATGGACACGGGCGTCACGCCGGACATCCTCACGACCGCGAAGGCGCTCGGCAACGGCTTCCCGATCGGCGCGATGCTGACGACGAACGAACTGGCCGCGCACTTCAAGGTCGGCGTGCACGGCACGACGTACGGCGGCAACCCGCTCGCGTCGGCGATCGCGGACAAGGTCGTCGAACTGATCGGCGACCCGGCACTGCTCGAAGGCGTGCGCGAACGCAGCGTGCGACTGAAGGGCGCGCTGGAACGCATCAACGCACGCTTCGGCATCTTCAAGGACATCCGCGGCAAGGGCCTCCTGGTCGGCGCGGAACTCACCGCCGCATTCGACGGCCGCGCGAAGGACTTCGTCACCGCCGCCGCCGAGAACGGCCTGATCATGCTGATCGCGGGCCCGAACGTGCTGCGCTTCGTTCCGTCGCTCGTGATCCCGTTCGACCTGCTCGACGAAGGCATGAAGCGCTTCGAGAAGGCAGTCGAGCAGGTGCTCGCGGCCCAGGAAGCCACCGCGCGCTGATCGGCGCACCCATCGCAGACAGGAACGACGATGCTATTTGTTCGCCCCGGCAAACTCACGGATCTCGATGCGCTCGCGCACATGGCGCGCACCGCGCAGCCGGTCCTGCACTCGCTGCCGCACGACCGCGCGGCGCTCGAAGCGCGCGTGGCGCTCTCCGAGGATTCGTTTCGCGCGGACGTCGACTTCGCCGGCGAGGAGTTCTACCTCTTCGTGCTCGAGGATTCGTCGACGGGCAAGCTGCTCGGCACGGCGAGCATCGTGGCCGCGGCCGGCTACTCGGAACCGTTCTACGCGTTCCGCAACGACGCACTGATCCACGCGTCGCGCGAGCTGCACGTGAACCGCAAGATCCACGCGCTCACGATGTCGCACGAGCTGACCGGCAAGAGCCGGCTGGCGGGCTTCTATGTCGATCCGTCGCTGCGCGGCGACGCGGCCGCGCACCTGATCTCGCGTGCGCGGATGATGTACATCGCCGCGAACCGCCGCCGCTTCACGCCGGAAGTGTTCACGCTGCTGCTCGGCGTGAGCGACGGCACGGGCGCATCGCCGTTCTGGGAAGCGGTGGGCCGCAAGTTCTTCGGCCGCAACTTCACCGACGTCGACATCGCGTCGGGCGGCCGCAGCCGCACGTTCATCGCGGAAGTGATGCCGGCGTATCCGCTCTATGTGCCGCTGCTGCCGGAAGCCGCGCAGCGCGTGCTCGGCGAGCCGAACGAAACGGCGCTGCTCGCGTACGACATCCACCTCGAGGAAGGCTTCGAGCCGGACCGCTTCGTCGACATCTTCGACGCGGGCCCGGTGCTGACCGCGCAGGTCGACCGCACGGCATGCGTGAAGCACGGCGCGGAACGCACCGTGCGCGAGGCGGCGCGGCAGCAGGGCGACGTCGCGTACATGGTGTCGACCGGCAGCGGCGAATCGTTCCGCTGCGTGCTGGCCGACCTGCCGGGCGACACGGCCGACGCGCCGCTGGCCGGCGACGTGCGCGCGGCGCTCGATGTGAAGGATGGCGATGTCGTGCGCTGCGTGCCGCTGCACCGCCGCGACGATGAAGAGATGAAGGGAGACGCAGCATGATCGTCGTTCGGGTCGTACAAACGGGCGACGTCGACGCGCTCGTGTCGCTCGCGAAGGAAACCGGGCCGGGCCTGACCACGTTCAAGCCCGACCGCGACGCGCTCGCCGCGCGCATCGAACGCACGCGCCGCACGCTCGAGGGCGGGGCCGCGCCGGGCGAGGCCGGCTACTTCTTCGTGATGGAAGAATCGAAGACGGGCGACATCGCGGGCGTGTGCGGAATCGAGACGCAGGTCGGCCTCGAACAGCCGTTCTACAACTATCGCGTGAGCACGGTCGTGCACGCGAGCCAGGAGCTCGGGGTGTGGACGCGGATGTCCGCGCTGAACATCTCGCACGACCTGACGGGCTACGCGGAAGTGTGCTCGCTGTTCCTGAGCCCGCGCTATCGCACGGGCGGCGTCGGCGGCCTGCTGTCGCGCTCGCGCTTCATGTTCATCGCGCAGTTCCGCGACCGTTTCCCGGAACGCATCTGCGCGGAACTGCGCGGCCACTTCGACGAGGACGGCACGTCGCCGTTCTGGCGCGCGGTCGGTTCGCACTTCTACCAGATCGATTTCAATGCAGCGGATTACCTCAGCTCGCACGGCCGCAAGTCGTTCCTCGCGGAGCTGATGCCGCGCTATCCGGTGTACGTCGACCTGCTGCCGCAGGATGCGCAGGACGCGGTCGGCCTCACGCACCGCGACACGCTGCCGGCCCGCAAGATGCTCGAGGCGGAAGGGTTGCGCTACCAGAATCACGTCGACATCTTCGACGCGGGCCCGGTGCTCGAATGCCACGTCAACGACCTGCGCACGGTGCGCGAGAGCGTCGTCGTGCCGGTCGCGATCGGCGTGCCGGACGTGCGTGACGACGCGCCGAAGTCGCTCGTGTCGAATACGTCGCTCAGCGATTTCCGCGTGGGCGTCGCGCCGGGCGTGGTCGCGAACGGTGCGTTCGTGCTGTCGGCCGACGATGCCGCCGCGCTCGACGTGAAGGCCGGCGATCCGGTGCGCGTGCTGCCGCTCAAAGTCAAACAGGGATAAACGAATCATGACGGAACTCTTCATCGACGGCACCTGGGTCGCAGGCTCGGGCCCCGTCTTCGCTTCGCGCAACCCCGGCACCCACGAGATCGCATGGCGGGGCGACAGCGCATCGGCGGCCGACGTCGACCGTGCGGTCGCGAGCGCGCGCCGCGCGTTCGCCGGCTGGTCGGCGCTCGAATTCGACGCGCGCTGCGCGATCGTCAAGCGCTTCGCGGCGCTGCTCACCGAGCGCAAGGAAGCGATCGCCACCGCGATCGGCCGCGAGACGGGCAAGCCGCTGTGGGAAGCCCGCACCGAAGTCGCGGCGATGGCCGCGAAGGTCGGCATCTCGATCCAGGCCTACCAGGAACGTACCGGCGAGAAGCGCCAGGACATGGCCGACGGCGTCGCGGTGCTGCGCCATCGTCCGCACGGCGTCGTCGCGGTGTTCGGCCCGTACAACTTCCCCGGCCACTTGCCGAACGGCCATATCGTGCCGGCGCTGATCGCGGGCAACACGGTCGTGTTCAAGCCGTCCGAGCTCGCACCGGGCGTCGCGCGCGCGACGGTCGAGGTGTGGCAGGAAGCCGGGCTGCCGGCCGGCGTGCTGAACCTCGTGCAGGGCGAGAAGGACACGGGCATCGCGCTCGCGAATCACCGGCAGATCGACGGGCTGTTCTTCACCGGCAGCTCGGATACCGGCACGCTGCTGCACAAGCAGTTCGGCGGCCGTCCGGAAATCGTGCTCGCGCTCGAGATGGGCGGCAACAACCCGCTCGTGATCGGCGAAGTCGAGGACATCGACGCGGCCGTGCATCACACGATCCAGTCGGCGTTCCTGTCGGCCGGCCAGCGCTGCACGTGCGCACGCCGCATCTTCGTGCCGCAGGGCGCGTTCGGCGACCGCTTCCTCGCACGCTTCGCCGACGTCACGTCGAGGATCACGGCCGACGTGTTCGATGCCGATCCGCAGCCGTTCATGGGCGCGGTGATCTCGGCACGCGCGGCCGCGAAGCTCGTCGACGCGCAGTCGCGCCTGGTCGAGCAGGGCGCGCAGCCGATCATCGCGATGACGCAGCGCGATCCGCGCCTGGGTTTCGTGAACGCGTCGATCATCGACGTGACCGGCGTGGCGAACCTGCCCGACGAAGAGCACTTCGGCCCGCTCGCGCAGATCGTCCGCTACGCGACGTTCGACGAAGCGATCGAGCGCGCGAACGACACGGCGTTCGGCCTGTCCGCCGGCCTGCTGGCCGACGACGCGCACGCATGGGAGCACTTCCGCCGCACGATCCGTGCGGGGATCGTCAACTGGAACCGCCCGACCAACGGCGCCTCGTCCGCCGCGCCGTTCGGCGGCACGGGCCGCTCGGGCAACCATCGGCCGAGCGCGTACTACGCGGCCGACTATTGCGCGTATCCGATGGCGTCGGTGGAAAGCACCGAACTGACCTTGCCCGCGAGCCTGTCGCCGGGCCTGCATTTCTGATCGAGGGAACGACGATGAACGCACAAGAAGCCAATTTCGACGGACTCGTCGGCCCGACCCACAACTATGCCGGGCTGTCGTTCGGCAACGTGGCGTCGCTCAACAACGAGAAGTCGGCCGCGAACCCGAAGGCCGCCGCGAAGCAGGGGCTGCGCAAGATGAAGCAGCTTGCGGATCTCGGCTTCGCGCAAGGCGTGCTGCCGCCGCAGGAGCGCCCGTCGCTGCGCCTGTTGCGCGAGCTCGGCTTCTCCGGCAAGGACGCGGACGTGATCGCGAAGGCCGCGAAGCAGGCGCCCGAACTGCTCGCCGCGGCGAGCTCGGCGTCGGCGATGTGGACCGCGAACGCGGCGACCGTCAGCCCGTCGGCCGACACGAGCGACGGCCGCGTGCACTTCACGCCGGCCAACCTGTGCAGCAAGCTGCATCGCGCGATCGAGCACGAAGCGACGCGCCGCACGCTGTCGACGCTGTTCGCCGATCCCGCGCACTTCGCGGTGCACGAGGCGCTGACGGGCACGCCGGCACTCGGCGACGAGGGCGCGGCGAACCATACGCGCTTTTGCGCCGAATACGGCCAGCCGGGCGTCGAGTTCTTCGTGTACGGCCGTGCGGAATACCGCCGCGGCCCGGAGCCGAAGCGCTTCCCGGCGCGCCAGACCTTCGAGGCGAGCCGCGCGGTCGCGCATCGCCACGGTCTCGCCGAAACGGCGACGGTCTATGCGCAGCAGGATCCGGACGTGATCGATGCGGGCGTGTTCCACAACGACGTGATCTCGGTCGGCAACCGCGACACGCTGTTCACGCACGAGCGCGCGTTCGTCAACAAGCAGGCGATCTACGACACGCTGACGGCCACGCTCGACGCGCGCGGCGCGCGGCTGAACGTGATCGAGGTGCCCGATGCGGCCGTGAGCGTGAACGACGCCGTGACGTCGTATCTGTTCAACAGCCAGCTGCTGTCGCGCGCGGACGGCTCGCAGGTGCTCGTCGTGCCGCAGGAGTGCCGCGAGAACGCGAACGTCGCCGCCTATCTCGACCAGCTCGCGGCCGGCAACGGCCCGATCCGCGACGTGCTCGTGTTCGACCTGCGCGAAAGCATGAAGAACGGCGGCGGCCCCGCGTGCCTGCGCCTGCGCGTCGTGCTGAACGACGCCGAGCGTGCGGCGGTCACGTCGAACGTGTGGATCAACGACACGCTGTTCGCATCGCTCGACGCGTGGATCGAAAAGCACTACCGCGACCGTCTCGCACCGGAAGACCTCGCCGATCCGACGCTGCTCGACGAATCGCGCACGGCGCTCGACGAGCTCACGCAGATCCTGCGCGTCGGGTCGCTGTATGACTTCCAGCGCTGAGTCCCGCATGTCGGCCGCCGCGCTGCTCGACGACTTCCTCGGGTTCACGCTCGCGGGCGACGCGCCGGCCGTGACGGACGGCACGTGCGCGAACGGTGCGGTGCGCTGGCAATGGCTCGGCGACGGGCTGCTCGAACTCGAACCGGCGCGTGACGCGGCAGGGCGCGCGAGCGTGCTCGTGTCGGCCGGCGTGCATGGCGACGAGACCGCGCCGATCGAGCTGCTGTCGATGCTCGTGCGCGATCTCGCGGCGGGCACGCTGCCGCTCGCGTGCCGGCTGCTCGTCGTGCTCGGCAACGTGCCGGCGATGCGCGCGGGCGAGCGCTATCTCGACGACGACCTGAACCGCCTGTTCAGCGGCCGTCACGCGCAAGTGCCGACGAGCCGCGAAGCGCCGCGCGCGGTGCAGCTCGAAGCGGCGGCCGCCGCGTTCTTCGCGGCCGCACCGGCGGGCGGTGCGCGCTGGCACGTCGACATGCACACGGCGATCCGCGCATCGGTGTTCGAGCAGTTCGCGCTGCTGCCGCACACGGGCACGCCGCCGACCCGCGCGATGGTCGAATGGCTTGGCGACGCGCGCATCGCGGCCGTGCTGCTGCATACCGCGAAGGGCAACACGTATTCGCATTACACGGCCGAGCACTGCGGCGCGCTCGCATGCACGCTCGAACTCGGCAAGGTGCGGCCGTTCGGCCAGAACGATCTGTCGCGCTTCGCGCCGGCGGACCGTGCGGTGCGCAAGCTCGTGTCGGGCGCACCGCGTGACGTCGATGCTCGGGGCGGCCATCCGCCGTTGCCGCGCGTGTTCACCGTGATCGACCAGATCACGAAGCAGAGCGACGCGCTCGAGCTGTTCGTCGCGGCCGACGTCGCGAACTTCACAGCGTTCGCGCGCGGCACCGTGCTCGCGCAGGATGGCGATTACCGCTATACGGTGCAGCACGACGAGGAGCGCATCGTGTTTCCGAATCCGACCGTGAAGCCGGGCTTGCGCGCGGGCCTGCTCGTCGTCGACACGACGCGCGACACGCTTGCCACGCTCATCTGAACGGTGACCGGTTGCGCGCGGCGACGGTGTCCGCAGCCCGCGCATCGTCCCTCGGCATCCCCATTTGCGTTGACGCCCGCATGCCGCGCAGACGGCCCGCGCGTCGCGCTTGCGTATTTGCGACATCGTCTTGCAAGTTCGACGGCGCATCCGGCCGTCGTCGCGCACGCAGTGCAGCATCGTGTGTCGGCGGTCGCTTTGCCGTATCGGGCCGTGCGGATTGGTACAATCGCGGCCTTGCGGCTGTTGCGCCGCATCAAGGCGCGGCATCGGCATTGTCGTTGTCATCCGACCCTGCAATGATGCAAGCGCCCGTAGTTCCGGAACATTCGAGTATCGAGGAGAACACCTGATGAAGTTGGATTGGCGTAAAGTGGCCGCGCACGCGGTAGTGGCGGCATCGGCCGTGGCGGCAGGCAGCGCGATGGCGGCGGATCCGAAGGAGATCCGGTTCGGCGTCGAGGCCTCGTACGCGCCGTTCGAATACAAGACGCCCGACGGCAAGCTGACCGGCTTCGACATCGACATCGGCAACGCGGTGTGCGCGAAGCTGAAGACGAAGTGCGTGTGGGTCGAGAACGACTTCGACGGCCTGATCCCCGCGCTGCAGGCGCGCAAGTTCGACGCGATCAACTCGGACATGACGATCACCGACCAGCGCAAGCACGCGATCGCGTTCACCGATCCGATCTACACGATCCCGAACCAGCTGATCGCGAAGCAGGGCAGCGGCATGCAGCCGACTCCGCAGGCGCTGAAGGGCAAGCGCGTCGGGGTGCTGCAGGGCACGATCCAGGAAGCGTACGCGAAGAAGAAGTGGGCGCCGGCCGGCGTCGAAGTCGTGCCGTACCAGACGCAGGACCTGGCCTACGCCGACCTGAAGTCGGGCCGTCTCGACGCGACGTTCCAGGATTCGGAAGCGGGCTCGAAGGGCTTCCTGTCGAAGCCGCAAGGCCAGGGCTTCGGCTTCGCCGGCGGCACGGTCAGCGATGCCGAGATCCTCGGCTCGGGCGTCGGCTTCGGCCTGCGCAAGAACGACGCGGCGCTGAAGACCGCGCTCGATCAGGCGCTGAAGGAACTGAAGGCCGACGGCACGATCGACAACCTCGCGAAGAAGTACTTCAGCGTGCCGGTCACGCTCAAGTAAGCGTTTCGATCCGTCGTCCATGCAACCGGCCGCTTTCGCGGCCGGTTTGCTTTTGGGGCGCGGCTTGTCGCTGCTTGCCGCCGCTTGCGTTATGCGGGGAAGAACCGCCCCAGTTCGCGCGCGAGCTCGTTGAGCACGCTCATCTCCTGCTGCGTGATCTTGCGCGCGGGCTGCGCGCCGGCCCAGTCGCCGTACAGCAGGCCGACGGTCGTCGTGCCGACGCGCACCGGCAGCAGCACGAACGCGCGCGTGTCGGGCAGTGTGTCGAGATACCACGCGGGCAGGCGCTTCACCATCTTCGGGTCCTGCGCCTGCTCGATGAAGATGCCGACCGAGTTCGTGATCGCGAGATGGAACACGTCCGGCTCGAAGCGCTCGTCGAAGCACAGCCGGTCGAGCGCCGCATCGACGTCCGGGCCGAAGCCGAGGCGCGCGGCGAATGCGCCGTCCTCCCGGCGCACGAACATCACGGTGCGCGTGAACGCAAGGCCCGCGAGCAGGCTTTCCGACGCGAGCGCGAGCACCGGCGTCAGCACGTGCTCGGACGGCAGCGCGCGCAGGTCCGCGAGGCCGGCCTCGAGACATGCCTCGGGATCGGGCTGCGCCCGCGCGATCGCGTCGGCGTTCGCGCGCAGCTCGACGATCTCGCGCATCACGGTGTCGCTTGCTTCCTCGCAGGCGAGCCGGTCGGCGATCGCCACCAGCGCGTCGGTGTCGATGTCCAGCGCTTGCCCGTAGTGCTGCGCGAGCACCGCGATGTGCGCGTCGCGCTGCGGCCCCGCGGGCATCGCGAGCGCACCGGCGACATCGGTCGAGCAGCGGCTCACCGCGCGCAGCCAGCGTACGCGGTCGGAGCTGTCGTCGGCGCACGCGTCACGGGGCCGCTGGCGGTCGTCGCGATCGTCGTCCTCGTCGAGGCTGGCGGCGTGCGCGGCACGGCCGTCGCCGTCGGCCATCCCGGCGCGGATCACGTCGGGCAGCCGCCAGCTCGCGGCGGCCTCGAGGCCGATCTCGTCGAAGCCGACGCCGAGCACGTCGATGCACGCGGCCGCATCGTCGCCGTCCAGCTCGGCGGCGCGGCGACGGATCCGGTCCCATTCGCTGTCGAGGTAGCAGACCACCAGCAGCTTGCCGACCTGGCGCATCAGCGTGCAGACGACGGCTTCCTCGCCGCCGCGCAGCTCCGCATGCTCGGTGAGCTTGCGGGCGACGCAGCCGGACAGCAGCGCGCGGTTCAGCTCGAGCTTCGCGTCGATGCGGCGCGGCGTGCTGTGGTGGAAATGGTCGACGAGCTTCAGCCCGACGACGAGATGGCCGACCGTGTCCATGCCGAGCACCATCAGCGCTCGTGTGACGGTCGTGATGTTGCCGCCGAACGCCATGTACATCGCGGAATTGGCGAGCCGCAGGACTTTCTGCGTGAGCGCGAAATCCGACAGCACGACGCGCACGAGCGCGGTGAAGTCGAGGTCGTCGTTCTTCATCGCGGCCATCGTCGCGCGCAGCGATTCCGACAGCAGCGGGAAGTCGCCCCGTTCGTTCATCCGGGCCCACAGCTTGTCGAGCAGCGCCGTGCGGGGCAGGTGTGCGGTGATTGACATACGGATCTATCCGGTTCGCCGCGCGTGTCAGGCGGCGTGCAGGCGCAACTGCTGCGCCTCGAAGCGCCGTGCGAGTTCCTCGGACGGCAGCGCCTGACACACGAGCCAGCCCTGGATGTGGTTGCAGCCCATCTCGGTCAGCAGTTCGCGCTGCGCCTCGGTCTCGACGCCTTCCGCGACCAGCTCGAGATCGAGCGTCTGCGCGAGGCCGACCACCGCCGACACGATCGCGCGGTCGTTGCGCGACGTCAGCAGGTTCTCGACGAAGCTGCGGTCGATCTTCAGCTTCGCGAGCGGGAAGCGCTGCAGGTAGGCGAGGCTCGAATAGCCGGTACCGAAATCGTCGATCGCGAAGCGGATGCCGAGCTCGGTCAGCTCCTCGAGCAGCCCCTTCGCCTGCACGGGATCGTGCATCAGCAGGCTTTCGGTGATTTCCAGCACAATGCGGCGCGGGTCGATGCCCGTCAGCGCGATCGCCTCGCGCACGCTCTGCGTGAAACGCGGGTCGCGGAACTGCTGCGGCGACACGTTGACCGCCACATATTGCAGCGCGAGCCCCTGGCGATCCCAGGCGACGAGCTGCATGCAGGCGGCCTTGAGGACCCAGTTGCCGAGATAGTTGATCAGGCCGATCGATTCGGCGAGCGGAATGAAGGTCGCGGGCGGCACGAGGCCGTGCACCGGATGACGCCAGCGGATCAGCGCCTCGACGCCGTCCACCGCACCCGACTGGCTGCGCGTGATCGGCTGGAAGTGGAGCGAGAACTCGCCGTTGCGCACGCCGTCGTACAGGTCGGCTTCGAGCTTGAGCCGCTCGGCGTCGGCCGGATCGTCGACCGGCGCGTGAAACGCAAGCGCGTTGCCGCCCGATGCCTTCGCCTGCGCGAGCGCGTGGTCGGCGCGGCGCAGCAGCGGGCTGTGATGTTGCGCGCGATGTGGCGCGGCCCGTTCGTCCGGGTACACGGCGATGCCGATGCTCGCGGACAGGTGGACGGTCTGCCCCTGGTACACGTAAGGTTCGCGCACCGCGGCCTGCAGCCGGCGTGCGAGCGCGTCCGCGGCGTCGCTCGCGCGCGTGCGGTCCGGTGCGGTGAACACGACGGCGAACTTGTCGCTCGCGACGCGCGCGAGCTGCTCGCCGGGCGCGACGAGCGCCTGCAGCCGCTGCGCGGTGTCGCGCAGCAGCGTGTCGCCCGCGTCGTAGCCGAGCGCGCGGTTGATACGCTGGTAGTCGTCGAGGTCGAGCAGCAGCAGCGCCGCGCAGGTGCCGCTTTCGTCGGCGGCCTGCTGCGCGCGCATCAGCGCGGGCACGAGCGCGGACAGGTTGTCGAGCCCCGTCATCGGATCGTGGTGCATCTCGTAGGTCAGGCGGGCCTCGAGCGCACGCCAGGCCGACACGTCGAACGCCGCGATCGCGAAGCCGTCGACGCCGTGGTGGCGGCTCTTGAACGCCCGGATCTCGACGTCGAGCGGGTAGGTGAGCGACTTGACGATGCACATCGTCGCCTTCTCGACCTGGCCGGAACGCGCGGCGCGCGCAAGCAGGCCTTCGAGCGTCGCGGTATCCTGTTCCGCGATCAGGTCGCGCAACGTCAGCGTGTGCAGGTAGTCGCGGTGATAACCGATGAAGCGCAGGCTCGCGTCGGACACGTACAGAAAGCGCAGCTCGCGGTCGACATGGGCGAGGAAATCCACCGTGCCGACCGTCTGTTCCAGCCAGTTGCGCACGGTGTCGTCGCGGCGCGGCGCGCCGGCGCGCGCAGGCATCAGCGCGCCGCCCGACCAGGCGAAGCGGCGCAGCGTATGCAAGGCATTGCGCCAGGAGCCCTTGCGTGGCGTCTGTTTCCTGTTGGCTTCCATGTGTCTCGCTGACGTGAAGGGCTGGAACCGGTTGTCCGGAAGGAATAACGGCAGGCCGCGCGGAATCTTTAACCGACCGGCCGCGGCTGGCGCGGCCGCTCGACCGGGTCGTGCACGCTGGCGTTCGACAGGCGAACGCCAGCGTGGCCTACATCGAGGCTGACTTTATAAGAAATGAGGACGCAGATGAAGCGAAAACTGTTGGTGGGCGCCGCGGCGGCGCTGCTGGTGGCCGGCCACGCGCGGGTCGCGCAGGCGGAACTGAAGCCGGGTGCCGCGGCACCCGACTTTACGACGCAGGCGTCGCTGGGCGGCAAGACTTACACGTACTCGCTGGCCGATGCGCTGAAGCACGGGCCGGTCGTGCTGTACTTCTACCCGGCCGCGTTCACGAAGGGTTGCACCATCGAGGCGCACGCGTTCGCGGACGCGGTCGATCGTTACAAGGCTTACGGCGCGACGGTGATCGGCGTATCCGCCGACAACATCGACACGCTGACGAAGTTTTCGGTGAGCGAGTGCCGCAGCAAGTTCCCGGTCGCGGCCGATCCGGACGCGAAGATCATCCGCGAATACGACGCGAAGCTGCCCGCGCTCGATCGCGCGAACCGCGTGTCTTACGTGATTTCGCCGGAAGGGAAGGTGTTGTACGAATATACGAGCCTGTCGCCCGACAAGCATGTCGAGAACACGCTCGGCGCGGTGAAGGCGTGGGCCGACGCGCATCCGAAGCAGTAAGCCGCTGAGGCAGTAAGCCCACTGAGGCAGTAAGCCCGCTGAGGCAGTAAGCCGGCTGAGGCAGTAAGCCGGCTGAGGCAGTAAGCCCGCAGTAAAGCGGCCCGCATCGCGGGCCGCGGGCATGATGAAACGCGCCGCCCGGTGGCGGCGCGGGCAGGCGTTACGCGCGCAATGCCTGTTCGATCGGCACGCCGCCGCCGACGAAGCCGACGACCTTGCGCGAAATGCCGAGCTTGATCGCCTCGATCGCGGCCCACGCGACATCCTGGCGCGACACGGGCGGCGGCGCGTCGAGCGGCTCCTCGGTCAGCGCGATCTTGCCGATGCCCGGGCCGTCCGCGAGCGGGCCGGGGCGCAGGATCACGTAGTCGATGCCCGACGCGATCACGCGCTCGTCGCCTTCGCGCTTCATCTGCGAGTAGTGGCGCAGCGCGTTGCCGCTGCGCTCCGGCCAGTACGCGGTCAGCGAACTGATCACGACCAGCTTCTGCACGTTGTAGGCGAGCGCATGCTCGGCCGCGCGCGCGACCGCGTCGCGGTCGATCTGCTCCTCTTCGGCGGCGCCCTCCGATTCCGCCGAGCCGGCCGCGTAGATCACGTGCGTGATGCCCTGGAACGCGTGCGAGAAATCGCCCGTCAGATCGGCCTCGACGACCTTCGCGCCCGGCAGCGCATAGCCGTGCCGGCGCACCAGCGCAGTCACCTCGAATTCCGGCTGCTCAAGCAGCAGATCCGCGCAGGCCCGGCCCGTGCGGCCGGTCGCGCCAATCAGCAATACCTTCGTCGTCATGAAACCGCTCCTTGCTCGATGCGTCATCCTTCCAGATAGGGACGGACGACCGATACTCAAGTGTATGTCGAATTGGGGCGGCGGCGCGCGGGTAATTGGGGCTGTACCGCGTCGAAATGGCCGGCGCGGCACCCCGCGATCCGCGCGCTCGCGCGCATGGATCACGGAATCGACCCGCCGACCGGCTATCATGTGCGCGATGCATTTTTCGCCGCCACGCTATACAACGCGGCGACCAACCGGTTGGAGTACACATGGCATTACCCCTGGACAACGTCAGCATGGCCGTGTTCTGCGACTTCGAGAACGTCGCGCTCGGCGTGCGCGACGCGAAGTACGAGAAATTCGACATCAAGCCCGTGCTGGAGCGGCTGCTGCTGAAGGGCAGCATCGTCGTGAAGAAGGCGTATTGCGACTGGGAGCGCTACAAGGGCTTCAAGGCGTCGATGCACGAGGCGAGCTTCGAACTGATCGAGATTCCGCACGTGCGCCAGTCGGGCAAGAATTCGGCCGACATCCGGCTCGTCGTGGACGCGCTCGACCTCTGCTACACGAAGTCGCACGTCGATACGTTCGTGATCATCAGCGGCGACTCGGATTTCTCGCCGCTCGTGTCGAAGCTGCGCGAGAACGCGAAGAAGGTGATCGGGGTCGGCGTGAAGAAGTCGACGTCGGACCTGCTGGTCGCGAACTGCGACGAATTCATTTTCTACGACGACCTGGTGCGCGAGCAGCAGCGCACGCTGGCGAAGCGCGAACAGCAGCGCACGGGCAACGGCGGCGCGAAGCGCGCCGACGAGCCGTCGCGCAAGCCGGAGCTGGAAGTGCGCCGGAGCGAGGCGATCGCGCTCGCGGTCGAGACGTTCGATGCGCTGGCATCGGAGCGCGACGACGTCGGCAAGATCTGGGCGTCGGTGCTCAAGAGCGCGATCAAGCGCCGCAAGCCGGATTTCAACGAGTCGTATTACGGCTTCCGCGCGTTCGGCAACCTGCTCGACGAAGCGCAGGCACGCGGCCTGCTCGAGGTGGGGCGCGACGACAAGTCGGGCGCGTTCGTGTCGCGGCCGCGGCAGCCCGCCGCGGCGGCCGAGCCGGTGGCGGCGGCACGTGATGCGGGGGGCGCGCAGCACGGTCACGGCGGGCGCCACGCGGAAGCCGCAACGGCCGAGCGCGAGCCGCGGCGTCGCGGGCAGCGGGCGCAAGCGGCCGTGCAGGAAAGCGTGCAGGTCGATGTTGAAGAGGCGGCCGTCGTCGATGTCATGAGCGACGCAGCGATCGAGCCGGCAGCCACGGTCGAAGCGGCCGATGTGGCCGATGTGGCCGGCACGCACGGTGACGCAAAGGACGGCCGCAAGCGCGCGCGCAAGACCGCGGCGAAGAAGGCCGGCGCGAAGAAGGGGGGTGAGGCGAAGGGCGGCGATGCGAAGGGCACCGGCCGTCACGCGGCGGCGAAGCCGGACGAGGCCGCGCACGGCGGTGCGAAGCACGGTGGCGACAAGCACGCGGACGGGAAGCACGCCGAAGGCAAGCATGCAGAAGCGACGCATCGCGACGCGGAGCACGGTGAGGATCGGCACGTTGCGGCGCAGCACGCGGCGCCGACGGCCGGCGAGTACGGTGCCTCGGCGCCTGCCGCGCAGCCGTCGCACGAGGCAGCACCGGCCGCCGAATCGACCGCCGAAGCGGCTGGTGAAGCGGCAACCGGCACCAAGCCGAAGAAGCCGGCCCGCAAGACGGCGACCCGCGCGCGTCGTCCGCGCAAGACGGCCGCCGCCGCCGAGTAACGGGGTAACGCGGTCACGGCGTCACGGCGGGGCGGCGTCCGACCGAGGGCGCGGCCCGTGACGCCACGTCGGCCGGCGCAACGCCGGCCGACGCATTCCGCTATCCGTTCAGCACGTACGGCCGTGTCATCACTTCGAGGAAGTGACCGTCCGGATCGTCGAAATACACACCGCGCCCGCCGTTGTGGCGGTAGATGTCGCCGGGCTGCCGCTTCGCCGGATCGGCCCAGTGCGGCAGGCCGCGCGCGCGAATACGCGCGAACACGCGATCGAAGCCGGCCTCGTCGGTCAGGAACGCGTAGTGCTGGGCCGTGATCTCTCCCTCTTTTTCGTAAAAATCGAGCGACACGCCGTTGTCGAGCGGGACGACCAGCATCGCGCCGAACGGCGTCGGCGCCGGCAGTTCCAGAAGCTCGGTGAGGAAGCGGCTCGACGCATGCTTGTCGCGGCACCAGACGATCGTATGGTTCAACTGGACGTTCATGGCGGATCCCCGGGAAAGGACGCGAGGGTGGGCATGGACACACGATAGCCGATCTCCGCCGGCGTGCAAGCCGGAGCCGCGGCTGCTGCCGCGGTGGCCGCGCGTGAATCGTCGGCTGAAACGATCTGGACGATCGGCTACTTTTTCGGGAGCAAAGGTCATTGGCGCGGCTTTTTGCGCCGCCAAGAATCTCTGTCAACCATCGCCGCCATCCGCCGGATGACGAACCGGCGATGCGCAACAGGGAGACAGACGATGCGCTTCACGCTGAACGGCCAGCCGTTCGATTTCGACGGCGATCCCGATACGCCGCTGCTGTGGGTCATTCGCGACTCGGCCCGGCTCACCGGTACCAAATACGGCTGCGGCATCGGCGCCTGCGGCGCCTGCACCGTGCATCTCGACGGCGAGGCCGCGCGCGCGTGCGTGCTGCCGGCCGCGAGCGTCGCGGGCCGCGCGGTCACGACGATCGAGGGACTGTCGCACGATCGCTCGCACCCGGTGCAGCGCGCATGGATCGAGAAGGACGTGCCGCAGTGCGGCTACTGCCAGTCGGGGATGGTGATGGCGACCGCCGCGCTGCTCGAGCGGCATCGCAAGCCGACCGACGCGCAGATCGACCAGGCCGTCACGAACCTGTGCCGCTGCGCGACCTATCAACGCATTCGCGAGGCGATCCATGTCGCGGCCGGCTGACGCGGTGCGGGCACGGCACACGCCGAATGCGTCGCGGCGCGTGTTCCTGAAGGGCGGCGTCGCGCTGGCGGGCAGCCTGCTGCTGCCGCTCGCGATCGGCGACGTCGTCCAGGCGGCCGGTGACGGCGCACGCTTTCGCGAGATCAACGACTGGGTGCGCGTCGATGCCGACGGCAGGACGATCATCGGCCTGTCGCAGGCGGAAGTCGGGCAGGGCGTCTACACGGGGCTGCCGCAGGTGCTCGCCGACGAGATGGATGCCGACTGGCGCAGCGTGACGATCGAATTCGTCACGGGGCGCGATGCGTACCGGATCGATGCCGCGAACGAGGCGCCGCAGCAGTTCGTCGGCGCGTCGATGTCGGCGACGATGTTCTACACCCGGCTGCGCATCGCGGGCGCGCAGGCGCGCTCGGCGTTCCTGCGGGCCGGTGCCGCGCGGCTCGGCGTGCGCGACACGCAGTGCGTGACGCGCGACGGCCGTGTCATCCATGCGCCGAGCGGCCGGTCGCTGTCGTACGGCGCGCTCGTCGATGCCGCCGCGAAGCTGCCGCACGACCCGCAGCCGCGCCTGAAGCCGGAATCCGCGCACACGCTGATCGGCCGTCCGCTGCACAAGCTCGACGTGCCCGCGAAGGTCGACGGCAGCGCGATCTTCGGCATCGACGTGCAGGTGCCCGGCATGCTGGTCGGCGCGCTGACGATGGCGCCGACGCTGAACGGCCGGCCGACGGCCGTGAAGAACCGCGATGCGCTGCGCGCGATGCCGGGCGTGGCGGACGTCGTGCTCGCGAAGGACGCGGTGATCGTCGTCGCGCACACCTACTGGCAGGCGAAGAAGGCGTGCGACGCGGCGGACATCGTGTGGGACGCGGGCACGACGCCGCCGTTCGACAGCGCGACGATCCTCGCGCAGCGCAAGGGCGCGCTGCAGGCGGAGCACGCGGTGGTCGCGACCACGATCGGCGAGCCCGCGCGCCGGCTCGCCGAGGCCGGCACGATCGTCGAAGCCGACTATCACACGCCGTACATCGTTCACGCGACGATGGAGCCCGTCAACACGACCGCGCACGTGCGGGCGGACGAGATCGAGGTGTGGGGGCCGATCCAGGGGCAGGACAAGGTGCGCTGGACGCTGTCGGCGCTGTTCGGCATGCCGGCCGACAAGGTCATCGTCAACACCACCTTCCTCGGCGGCAGCTTCGGCCGCAAGTACGTGCCCGATTTCGTCGTGCACGCAGCCGTCGCGTCGAAGGCGGTCGGGCGGCCGGTGAAGGTGATCCGCTCGCGCGAGGACGACATCCGTCACGGCTTCTATCGACCGTGCGCGTCCGCGCGGTTCCGTGCGGCGCTCGGCAGCGACGGGTTGCCGGTCGCGCTGCATGCGCGCGTCGCCGGCCACTCGCTGTATGCGGCGATCAAGCGCGACCGCTACGAGAAGGCGGGCGGCTGGGACGAGACGATGCTCGACGGCCTGTACGACCTTGGCTACGACGTGCCGAACCTGCTGGTCGACTCGGTCACGGTGATGCAGCCGATTCCGGTTAGCTTCATGCGCAGCGTCGGCAGCACGTCGACGGTGTTTTTCCTCGAGAGCTTCGTGAACGAGCTCGCGCACACGGCGCGGGCCGACCCGGTGCGATACCGGCGCGCGCTGCTCAAGCACGACCCGCTCGCGCTGCGCGTGCTCGACGCGACGGCCGCGCGCGCGAACTGGTTCGGCCGTGCGCCGGCCGGCGTGTCGCGCGGCGTCGCGTATGCGCTGTACACGGGGCGCGGCGGCGCGTTCGGCACGTACGTCGCGACGATCGCCGAGGTGCGCGTGACGGGCGGCAACGTGAAGCTCGAGCGGATCGTGTGCGGGATCGACTGCGGCCGCGCGATCAATCCGCTGCTGATTCGCGAGATGGTCGAAGGCGGCGTCGGCTTCGCGCTGACCAATACGTTCCGAAGCGAGATCACGTTCGAGCACGGCGCGGTCGTGCAGCGCAATTTCACGGACTACCCGCTGCTCGGTCTCGCCGCGATGCCGAAGATCGATGTCGTGATCGTCGACAGCGATCGCGACCCGCAAGGCTGCGGCGAAGTCGCGTTGCCGCCGGTCGCACCGGCCGTCGCCGAGGCGATCTGGCGCGCGACCGGCGAGCGGCCGCGTTCGATGCCGTTCGCCACGCCGCTCGCGACCTGAACTACCTGAACTTTCCGGTGTTCCCCCACGGCCGGCTGCGTGCGATGCGACGCCGGCCAATATCAAGCATAACTACGCGAATAACTACGCGACTGGTCTGGAGCCTTCAATGAAAACCTTCCGCACGGCCGCGACGGCCGTTTCGTTCGCGGCCGCCGCCGCGTTGCCGGGCGCGCATGCGCAGAGCAGCGTGACGCTGTACGGCATCGTCGATACCGGCGTCCAGTACTACAACAATGCGGCAGGCGGCGGCTCGGTCGCCGGCATGCCGTCGCTGACCGGTGAGGTGCCGTCGCGCTTCGGGGTGCGCGGCGTCGAGGATCTCGGCGGCGGCTATCGCACGTTCTTCGTGCTCGAGAACGGCTTCGCGCTGAACTCGGGGGCGTTGAACTACGGCGGCCGGATCTTCGGCCGGCAGGCGAACGTCGGCATCGAGTCGCCGTACGGGGCGCTCACGCTCGGGCGGCAGATGAACATGTCGATGCTGGTGCTGCTCAATGCCGACGTGATCGGTCCGTCGATTCATTCGATGGCGAGCTTCGACAGCTATCTGCCGAACGCGCGCAGCGACAACGCGGTCGGCTATCTCGGCCACTTCGGCGGCCTCACGCTCGGCGGCACCTACAGCACCGGGCGCGACGGCGCGGGGCCGGCCGGCCCGTCGGCCACGAACTGCGCGGGCAACGTGGCGGGCGACCCGGTCGCCTGCCGCCAGTACACGATGATGATCGCGTACGACGCGCCGCAGTTCGGCGCGGCCGCTTCGTACGACGTGATGCACGGCGGCACGGGCGCGTCCGCGCCGCTGTCGAACCCCGGTTATACGGACACGCGCACGATCGTCGACGCGTACGTGAAATTCGGCATCGCGAAACTCGGCGCGGGCTGGATCCGCCGCAACACGGCGGCCGCGGTGCACGCCCAGTCGGACATCCTCTTCGCGGGCGGCACGGTCTACGCGACGCCGGCGCTATCATTCGACGCACAGGCGGTGCGCTACCTGCTGCGCGGGCGCTACGACTCGAACCTGTTCGTCGCGCGGGCGAACTACAGCCTGTCGAAGCGTACGATGGTCTATACGTCGGTCGGCTACATGACGAACAGCGCACTCGGCACGTCGGCGGTGGCGGCCGGCGGCACCGTCGGCGCCGGCCGGAACCAGGCCGGCGTGATGGCGGGCATCCAGCAGCGCTTCTGAGCCGGCGGCGCGCACCACGGAGACTCCGACGATGACGACCGATCTTCTCAGCGACGTGCTGGCCGACCTGCGGGCCGATGCGGTCGTCACCGGGCGCTTCACGCTGAGCGCGCCGTGGGCGATCCGCAAGCCGGCCGTCGCGGGCGCGCCGTTTCGCACCTGTGCGGGCAGCCCGTTCTTCCTGTCGGTCGCCGGTGCCGCGCCCGTGCACGTCCAGCCGGGCGACTTCGTGCTGCTGCCGCACGGCGACGAGCACGTGATGGCGTCGTCGCTCGACGAGCCGCCGGTGCCGTTCGATACGCTGATGGCGGACAAGGGCATCCGGCCGCGCTTCGACACGCCGCTCGAATTCGTCGCGGGCGGCGGCGGCGCGACCAGCGACCTCTATACCGGGATCGTCATTTACCGCGACCTCGTGCGCAGCCCGCTGTTTTCCGTGCTGCCGCCGCTGATCCACGTCCGCGCGAACGACGCGGCCGTCGCGCCGTGGCTCGCCAGCACGCTGCAGAGCTTCATCGAGGAATCGATGGCGTGCCAGCCCGGCTGGGCCGTCGCCGCGACACGTCTGGCCGACGTGCTGTTCGTGCAGCTGTTGCGCGCGCACCTGCAGTCGTCGGCGAATCATACGGGCTGGCTGCGCGGCCTGACCGACCCGCAGATCGGCCGAGCGATGGCGCTGATGCACCGCGACCCGCGCCGCCACTGGCAGCTCGCGAGTCTCGCGGCCGAGGCCGGCATGTCGCGTTCGCGCTTTTGCGCGCGTTTCGCGGAACTGGTCGGCGAGACGCCGATCGGTCACCTGACCGCCTACCGGATGTATCTGGCGAGCGGCGAACTCGCGCACGGCAAGCTGCGGCTGATCGAGATCGCGGAGCGGGTCGGCTACACGTCGGAGAAGGCGTTCGCGCGCGCGTTCCATCGCTGGTCGGGGATGGCGCCGCGCCGCTATGCGCACAACGCACAGGATCTGTATGACCTCGCCCGGCATGGATGACGGCACGTCGCACTATCGGGTGCCCGCGCTCGCGCGCGGGCTCGCGATCCTCGAAGCGGTCGCGAGCGGGCAAGCGCCGTCGACGGCCGCCGAGCTCGCGACCCGGCTCGGCGTGCCGCGCAATTCGATCGCGCGGCTGCTGAGGACGCTGGTCCGGCAGCAGTTTCTGAGTGTCGATCCGCTCGGCCGCTATTGGCCCGGGGTGGCGACGGCGCGTGTCGCGGCCGCGTACCTCGGCGCCCGGCCGGAAGTCGCGCATGCGCGGCCGGTGCTGCTCGCGTTGTGCGCGCGCAGCGGGCTGGCCGCGCAATTGCTCGGGCGCGATCGCGCGGAAGTCGTCGTGCTCGCGCAGGCGGCGCCCGACGGGGCCGCGTGCGTCCTGACGCGCGTCGGCGCGCGTTTCGTCGGGCGGGTGGAGGATGCGACGGATTCGGCGGATGCCGCGGATGCCGTTGCGCGCGACGGCCGGCGGTTTGGCCGGCACGGCGACGCGCGCGGGGCGCCCGGCATCGTCGCGATGCCGGTGGATGCGCACGGCGCGCTTGCGATCGGGGTGGCGCTCGATGCGCCGGACGATGCGCGGCGGCGCCATGTGAGCGCGATGCTCGGCGACGCGGCCCGACGCTTGTCGGACGTGCTGGCCGATACGGTCGATCGTCGCTGAACCGAATGCCGCGGACCACGCCGGGCCGGGGCCCCGCACGGCGTGCGGCGTGCGAGGGGCGACGCCGGCCGGTACGCGGAACGAGGCGGAGCGGACCAGGGCGGAGCGGGGCGGTGCGGCTGGCCCCGTCGATCCGTGTAAGGCGGCGTACCCACCGCCTGCCCGCCGTGTGCCGTTACTCCCCGGCCACCGCCGGCCCGCCCGAATCGCCGCGGCGGTTGCGGCGCTTCTCGCCCCACACGCGGAACCGGTCCATGTACAGATAGACGACCGGCGTCGTATAGAGCGTCAGCACCTGCGACATGACCAGGCCGCCGGCGATCGCGATCCCGAGCGGCGCGCGCAGCTCGGCGCCGTCGCCGCGGCCGAACGCGAGCGGCAGCGCGCCGAAGAGCGCCGCCATCGTGGTCATCATGATCGGCCGGAAGCGCAGCAGGCACGCCTCGTGGATCGCATCGAACGACGACTTCTGGCCGTTGCGCGTCTGGTCGATCGCGAAGTCGACCATCATGATCGCGTTCTTCTTCACGATACCGATCAGCAGGATCACGCCGATCAGCGCGATGATGCTGAACTCGGTCTTGAACAGCAGCAGCGCGAGCAGTGCGCCGACGCCGGCCGACGGCAGCGTCGACAGGATCGTGATCGGATGGATGTAGCTCTCGTACAGGATCCCGAGCACGATGTAGACGGCCAGCAGCGCCGCGAGGATCAGGAGCGGCTGGTCGTTCAGCGACTGCTGGAACGCCTGCGCGGTGCCCTGGAAGCTGCCGACGATCGTCGGCGGCACGCCGATCTGCGCCATCGTCTGGTAGATCACCTGGGTCGCCTGCGACAGCGACACGTTCGGCGGCAGGTTGAACGAGATCGTCGTCGCGACGAACAGCCCCTGGTGGTTGACCGACAGCGGCGTCGTGCTCGGGCCGAAGGTCGCGATCGCGGACAGCGGGATCATCGTCGACTTCGAGGTCGACACCGCCGCGCCCGACGACGCGCTCGACTTGCCGCTCGACGCGATCGAGTTCAACGCCTGGTTGCGCGCGGAATCGGACGCGATCGCCGCGGCGCTGGTGGTGGCCGTGCCGGCGCTCGACGTGCCGGCCGAAGTCGCGACGAAGGTGCCGGCCGCCGCGTTGGTGGTCTGCGAGCCGTTCGCGCTGCCACCCGACGTGCTGATCCACACCTGGTTCAGCATCTCCGGGCTCTGCCAGTATTTCGGCGCGACTTCCATCACGACGTGGTACTGGTTCAGCGGGTTGTAGATCGTCGAGACCTGGCGCTGGCCGAACGCGTCGTACAGCGTGTTGTCGATCTGCGCGGGCTTGATGCCGAGCCGCGCCGCGGTCGCGCGGTCGATCGTCACCATCGCCTCGAGGCCGCCTTGCTGCTGGTCGGAGTTCACGTCGGTCAGTTCGGCGCGCTTTTGCAGCGCCTCGGTCAGCAGCGGCCCCCACTTGTACAGCTCGGCGCTCGAATCGCCGAGCAGCGTGAACTGGTACTGCGCGTTGCTCTGCCGGCCGCCGACGCGAATGTCCTGCGCGGCCTGCAGGAACGTGCGCGCGCCTGCGACGTCGGCCAGCGGCTTGCGCAGTTGCTGGATCACCTGGTCGGCCGACAGCTTGCGCTCGGTGCGGTCCTTCAGCGTGACGAACATGAAGCCCGAGTTGGTCTGCGTACCGCCGGTGAAGCCCGCGACGCTCTTCACGTTCGGGTTGGCCTGCACGATCCGCATCATCTCGGAGAACTTCAGCTTCATCGCCTGGAACGACGTCGACTGGTCGGCCTGGATGCCGCCGATCATCAGCCCCGTGTCCTGCTGCGGGAAGAAGCCCTTCGGCACGACGATGTACAGGTAGACGTTCAGGCCGACCGTCGCGAACAGGATCAGCAGGACCAGGAGCGGGCGGCGCAGCGCCCACGACAGCGAGCGCTCGTAGCCGCGCTGCATCCGCGTGAAGAGGCGCTCGAGGAACCGGCCGAGGCGGCCTTCCTCCCGCACGTCGTGCGATTCGCGCAGCAGCCGCGCGCACATCATCGGCGTGACGGTCAGCGACACCGCGAGCGACACGCCGATCGCGAGCGACAGCGTCAGCGCGAATTCGCGGAACAGGCGCCCGACGATGCCGCCCATCAGCAGGATCGGCAGGAACACCGCGACGAGCGAGAGGCTCATCGACAGCACGGTGAAGCCGACCTCGCGCGCGCCGTCGAACGCGGCCTGCAACCTTGGCTTGCCGTTCTCGATGTGGCGCGTGATGTTCTCGAGCACGACGATCGCATCGTCGACGACGAAGCCGGTCGCGACGATCAGCGCCATCAGCGACAGGTTGTCGATCGAGAAGCCGAGCAGGTACATCGCGCCGAACGTGCCGATGATCGAGATCGGCACCGCGATGCTCGGAATCAGCGTCGCGCGCCAGTTGCGCAGGAACAGGAACACGACCATCACGACCAGGCTGACCGCGATCAGGAGCGTGTGCTCGGTGTCCTTCAGCGACGCGCGGATCGTGGTCGAACGGTCGAGCACCGGCGTGACCGCGATGTCGGCCGGCAGCGACGCGGTGAGCTGCGGCAGCGCCGCGCGCACGCGGTCGATGGTCTCGATGATGTTCGCGCCGGGCGAGCGATAGAGGATCACGAGCACCGCGCGCTTGCCGTTCGACAAACCGAGGTTGCGCAGGTCCTCGACGCCATCCACGACCTCGGACAGGTCGGACAGCCGCACGGCCGCGCCGTTGCGGTAGGCGACGACCAGGTCGCTGTACTGCGACGCCTGCGAGGCCTGGTCGTTCGTGTAGAGCTGGTAGTGCTTCGGGCCGAATTCGATCGCGCCCTTCGGGCTGTTCGCGTTCGCGGACGCGAGCGCGGCCCGCACGTCCTCGAGGCCGATCCCGTAGTGGAACAGCGCATGCGGTTCGAGCTCGACGCGCACGGCCGGATTCGCGGAGCCGCTCACCGACACCTGGCCGATCCCGTCGATCTGCGACAGCGACTGCTGCAGCACCGTCGACGCGGCGTCGTACAGTTTCGCGGGCGACGACGTTTCCGACGTGAGCGACACGATCATGATCGGCGAATCGGCCGGGTTGACCTTGCGGTACGTCGGGTTGCTCTTCAGCGACGCGGGCAGGTCGGCGCGCGCCGCGTTGATCGCGGCCTGCACGTCGCGCGCGGCGCCGTCGATGTCGCGGTTCAGCCCGAACTGCAGGATGATCCGCGCGTTGCCGACCGTGCTGGTCGACGTCATTTCGCTGACGTCGGCGATCGAGCCGAGGTGCCGCTCGAGCGGGCTCGTCACGCTGGTCGCGACGGTCTCGGGGCTCGCGCCGGGCAGCGACGCCTGCACCGAGATGGTCGGGAAGTCGACCTGCGGCAGCGGCGACACCGGCAGCTTGATGAACGCGAACAGGCCCGCGAGCGCGACGCCGAGCGCGAGCAGCGTCGTCGCGACGGGGCGGGTGATGAAGGGGCGCGACAGGTTCATGCCGGCACTCGCTGGGCCGCCGCGTGTTCCGACGGATGCGTTTTCGGGAGATGGGGGGGCTGCGCCCCCCCACGCGAACGAAGTGAGCGTGGGGGTCGTTTCATTTACGCACCCGTGTGCTTGCCGGCATCGGCGCCGGGGCCGTGCCGCTCGAACCAGCCGCGCACGCGGCGCGCGAGGCTGTCGAAGCCGAGGTAGATCACCGGCGTCGTGAACAGCGTCAGCACCTGCGACACGATCAGGCCGCCCGCGATCGCGATCCCGAGCGGCTGGCGCAGCTCGGAGCCCGCGCCGGCGCCGACCATCAGCGGCACCGCGCCGAGCAGCGCGGCGAGCGTCGTCATCAGGATCGGCCGGAAGCGCAGCAGGCACGCCTGGTAGATCGCCTCGCGCGGCGGCTTGCCTTCGACCCGCTCGGCCTCGAGCGCGAAGTCGATCATCATGATCGCGTTCTTCTTCACGATGCCGATCAGCAGCACGATCCCGATGATCCCGATGATGTCGAGGTCGTGCCCGGTGATCATCAGCGCGAGCAGCGCGCCGACGCCGGCCGACGGCAGCGTCGACAGGATCGTGATCGGGTGGATGTAGCTCTCGTACAGCACGCCGAGCACGATGTACATCGTGACGATGGCCGCGAGGATCAGGAACAGCTGGTTCGACAGCGACGCCTGGAACGCGAGCGCCGCGCCCTGGAAGCGCGTCTGGAACGAGCCGGGCAGGCCGATGTCCTGCTCGGCGGCGCCGATCGCCTTCACGGCCTCGCCGAGCGACGCGCCCGGTGCGAGGTTGAACGAGATCGTCGTCGACGGGAACTGCGACAGGTGCGCGACGAGCAGCGGCGACGGCCGCTCGTGGAACGACGCGATCGACGACAGCGGCACCTGGCCGCCGCCCGCGGACGGCAGGTAGATGTCGTTCAGCGATTCGACGTAATGCTGCTCCTTCGGCTCCGACTCGAGAATCACGCGGTACTGGTTCGACTGCGTGAAGATGGTCGACACGATGCGCTGGCCGAACGCGTCGTACAGCGCGTTGTCGACCGTCGCCGGCGTGATGCCGAAGCGCGCGGCGCTCGCGCGGTCGATCTCGATGTAGACCGACTGGCCATTGCTCTGCAGGTCGGTCGCGACGTCGGCGAGCGACGGCTCCTTCTGCAGCCGCGTGACGAGCTTCGGCACCCAGGTCGCGAACTCGTCCGGGTTCGGGCTCGTCAGCATGAACTGGTACTGCGTCGGGCTCACGGTCGAGTCGATCGTCAGATCCTGCACCGACTGCATGAACAGCGTGATGCCGGTCACGTTCGCGACGCGCTGCTGCAGGTCGCGGATGATCTGCGCGGCGGTCTCGGTGCGCTCGTCGCGCGCCTTCAGGTTGATCAGCATCCGGCCGCTGTTCAGCGTGATGTTGCTGCCGTCGACGCCGATGAACGACGTGAGGCTTGCGACGTTCGGGTCCTTCAGGATCTCGGCCGCGAGCGCCTGCTGGCGTTCGGCCATCGCGCCGTACGAGATCGACTGCGGCGCCTGCGTGATCGCCTGGATCACGCCGGTATCCTGCGCGGGGAAGAAGCCCTTCGGCACGTACACGTAGAGCAGGGCGGTGAGCCCGAGCGTCAGCAGCGCGACCACGAGCGTCGAGCGCTGGCGGTTCAGCACCCATTCGAGCGCGACCCCGTAGCGCGCGATCACCCAGTCGATCGCGCGGTGCACGCGCGCCTCGAAGCGGTGGCTTTCGGGCGGCGGCGAATGGCGCAGCAGCTTCGCGCACATCATCGGCACGAGCGTGAGCGACACGATCGCCGAGATCACGATCGTCACCGCGAGCGTGATCGCGAACTCGTGGAAGAGGCGCCCGACCACGTCGCCCATGAACAGCAGCGGGATCAGCACCGCGATCAGCGACACCGTCAGCGAGATGATCGTGAAGCCGATCTGTTTCGAGCCCTTCAGCGCGGCCTCGAGCCCCGATTCGCCTTCCTCGACGTAGCGGGCGATGTTTTCGATCATCACGATCGCGTCGTCGACGACGAAGCCGGTCGCGATGGTGAGCGCCATCAGCGACAGGTTGTTCAGCGAGAAGCCGGCCAGGTACATCACCGCGAGCGTGCCGATCAGCGACAGCGGCACCGACAGGCTCGGGATGAGGGTCGCGTAGATGTTCGCGAGGAACAGGTACATCACCAGCACGACCAGCGCGACCGCGAGCAGCAGCTCGAACTGCACGTCGCGCACGGCGGCGCGGATCATCGTCGTGCGGTCGGTGACGATCTGCACGTCGAGCGCGGCGGGCAGCGTCTCCTGCAGCTTCGGCAGCTGCGCCTTGATCGCGTCGACGGTCGCGATCACGTTCGCGCCCGGCTGGCGCTGCACGTTCAGGATGATCGCGGGCTCGGCGTTCACCCACGCGCCGAGCTTGGTGTTCTCGGAGCCGGCGACGACCTTCGCGACGTCGGTCAGCATCACCGGGCGGCCGCTCTTGTACGCGACGACCGCGTCGTTGTATTGGTCGGCGCTCGTCAACTGGTCGTTCGCGTTGATCGTGTACGCGCGCGTCGGGCCGTCGAAGTTGCCCTTCGGCGTGTTCACGTTCAGGTTCGAGATCGTCGTGCGCAGGTCGTCGAGGTTCATCCCGTACTGCGCGAGCGCGGTCGGGTTCGCCTGGATCCGCACGGCCGGCCGGTTGCCGCCCGACAGGCTGACGAGGCCGACGCCCGCGATCTGCGAGATCTTCATCGCGAGGCGCGTGTCGGTCAGGTCCTGCACCTGCGTGAGCGGCAGGGTCTTCGACGTGATCGCGAGCGTCAGCACCGGCGCGTCGGCCGGGTTGACCTTCGCGTAGATCGGCGGGGCCGGGAGGTCGGACGGCAGCAGGTTGCCGGCCGCGTTGATCGCGGCCTGCACTTCCTGTTCGGCGATGTCGAGCGGCAGGTCGAGCGAGAACTGCAGCGTGATCACCGATGCGCCGGCCGAGCTTTGCGACGACATCTGGTTCAGCGACGGCATCTGGCCGAACTGCCGCTCCAGCGGCGCGGTGACCGACGACGTCATCACCTCCGGGCTCGCGCCCGGATAGAAGGTCTGGACCTGGATCGTCGGGTAGTCGACTTCGGGCAGCGCGGCGAGCGGCAGGAAGCGCAGCGCGACGAGACCGGCCAGCATGATCGCCGCCATCAGGAGGGCGGTGCCGACCGGCCGGAGAATGAAAAGACGGGATGGATTCATCGAGCGGCCCGCGCGTTACTGGGCCGGGGGCGCCGCGGGGGCCGCTGCCTGCGACGCGCCGTGCTTGTGTCCGTCGCCGTGGGCGGCCGCGCCCGATGCGCCCGATGCGCCGGACGCCGCGCCGGCGCCGTGCGCGCCCGACGCGCCTTTCGGCTTGTCGGCCGGGATCGTGATCTTCGCGCCTTCGCGCAGCCGGTCGGAGCCGTCGGTGACCACGCGCTCGCCGAACGCGACGCCGCTGACGATGCTGGTGCGCTCGCCGTCGACCGGGCCGATCGTGACCTTGCGCACCGTCACCGAGTTGTCGGGCTTCACGATGTAGACGAACTGGCCGATCGAGCCTGTCAGCACGGCGGCCGTCGGCACGATCGTCGCATTGCGCATCACGTCGACGAGCAGCCGCGTGTTCACGAACTGATTCGGGAACAGCAGGCCTTCCTTGTTATCGAAGGTCGCGCGCAGCTTGATCGTGCCGGTGCTCGTGTCGATCTGGTTGTCGAGCGTTTCGAGCGAACCCGTCTCGAGCGGCACCGTGTTGTTACGGTTGTACGCGGTGACCGACAGCTTCCGGCCCGCGTTCACCTGCTTGACGATCTGCGGCAGGTTGTCTTCCGACGTCGTGAAGATCACGCTCATCGGCTGCAGCTGCGTGATCACGACGATTCCGTTCGTGTCGCCGGCCGTCACGTAGTTGCCGGGGTCGACCTGGCGCAGGCCGACGCGGCCCGACACCGGCGCCGTGATGCGCGCGTACGTGAGGTTCAGCTTCGCGGAATCGATCGCCGCCTGGTCGGTCTTCACCGTCCCTTCGTATTGCTTGACGAGCGACGCCTGCGTGTCGACCGTCTGCGAGGCGATCGAGTCCTGCGACAGCAGCGTCTGGTAGCGCTTCAGGTCGATGCGGGCCGTCGCGAGCAGCGCCGAGTCACGCGCGTGCGTGCCTTCGGCGTTCTCGAGCGAGACCTGGTACGGGCGCGGATCGATCTGCGCGAGCAGGTCGCCCTTCTTGACGATCTGGCCTTCCTGGAACGCGACCGACTGCAGGTAGCCCGACAGCTGCGTCTTGACCGTCACGCTCGCGAGCGGCGTCACGGTGCCGAGCGCGGACAGCACGATCGGCATCTCGCCCTGCGTCGCGGTCGCGACCGACACGGGTTGCGGAACGTTCGCCATGGCGGCGGGGCCGCCTCGGCCGCGATGGCCGGCGCTGCCGGCGCTCGCGCCGGAGGCCGCGCTGCCCGCTGCCGACGCGTCGGCCTGCGTACGGTTCCACGGGTGCCACCACAGCAGGCCGCCGATGACGACGACCGCGAGCGTCCCGATCACCAGCCTGCGGCGCGGGCGGCGCGCGGCGGGGGAGGCGGGATCCTTCTTCGAAGGGGGCGTGGGCTGTTGTTGGTTGTCCATCGGTGTTCTGTCAGGAAGACGGCGCGGCGGGCCGGGAAACGGGCGTGGAGCGGCGCGTGGGCATGCGATGTCGGGAGGGCCGGCTCGGTCCGGTCCCTGCCGATTCGCGCGGGAAAAGAGCGGTGCGCACCGCGAGTGCGGCGCGACGATGGGCATGATCCTACGTCCCGTCCCCGTTACAGTCCAGTGGTCAATCTTTCAACGGGTTACGGTCGTTACAGAACGCGACGGGACGATGACGGATCGATTACACGGCGCTGCGCCGGGCCGGCGCGCCGCCGATCTCGCGGGTGATTTTCGCGATGCATTCGTGCAGCGCGGGCACCACGTGTTCGTGCAGCCATTCCGGCGGGCACTGGCTGGAGGCGCCGCCGCAGTTCACCGAATAGCGCTGGCCCGACGGGCCGACGAAACCGGCCGCGACCGCGTTCAGCCCTTCGCGCCATTCGCCGATCGCGATCGCATGGCCCGCGCGCATCGCATCCTCGAGGCCGGGGTTCAGGCGCGCCGATACGTGCGGCCAGTCGTCGCCGGCGGTCGCGCGCAGCGCATCGAGCAGCGCGCGGCGCTCGTCGTCCTCCAGCGCCGCGAGATACGCGCGGCCGACCGCGGTGCGCGCGATGTCCATCCGCGAGCCGATCTCGAGGCGCGTGACGAGCACGGCCGAGCGCGGCCGGATCACGTCGATCGCGACCATGTCGAGCCGGTCGCGCACCGCCAGGTGCACCGACAGCGACGTGCGCTCGGCGAGTTCGATCATGAACGGCCGCGAGCGCGCGCGGATATCGAAGTTGCGCAGGAAGCCGTGGCTCAGCTCCAGCACCGACGCGGTCAGCACGAAGCGCTCGCTGTCGGGTAGCTGGAACAGGAAGCCGGCGCTGACGAGCGTCGCCGTGATGCGCGACACGGTCGGCTTCGGGATGCCCGTCAATTCGGTCAGCTCGCGGTTGCTGACCGGGGCGTCGGCGGCCGCGATGCGGCGCAGCACGGCGAGGCCGCGCGCGAGCGCGGTGATCTCGTCCGGCGACGATTCGCGGTCTCGGGGCGCGGGAGGCGTTACAGGTGTCGACACGAGGGATTCTCTCTATTTCCGAAACTCGATTTCAATTTTGTTGGTATTGTAGGATGATTGTCAAAGGATGCATGTTCCACGGGCGAATCGTTCATCGGATGGGATTTTACGGGTTCACCCTTGGTTTATTAGGAAAGCGCTCAAATGATCCTTGCCGGAAAGTGCTGAAACCGGTGCAAATACCGCTTGACTTGTCGGGCGGAAACGGAAAGAATGTCTCACGTTTTCGAAACATCGTTTCAGGAGTTTAACCGGCAACGGTGTTTCGCGCAGTCTCTCAGGTTCTAGCACGGCCCTCGGAATGGCTAGAACTTTTTTAGCGCCACGGTCTCCGTGGCGCTTTTTTTTGCCCGTTGTTTTCCCGTTGCAGGCCGGCGAGTCCGCCACCAGGGCCTGAATGCCGCCGTTCCGCCACAGCGAAGTCTACCGCGTCACCAGCCATCCTCCCCCAGATTGCCGCGTCGTTCGGCGCCGGGCTGGCGTTTCCGTCATTTCGATCCGCTGGTCGCGCCGCCGGCATGCTCTCGCCGTGTGCGCCGATCGTGCGGCAAATGATCCCCCCGTACGCCGGGGACCCCCTATGCAAAAGTAGGAGGGTGACCCATCCCGGCCTTTCGCGCGCGTCTGCAGAATGCCGGTACGGGCCGTGAAAGCTTCGCGGCCTGCGTCTGCAGCAGAGCATGACGTCCAGCGCGTGTCGCTGGCGGACCCCTTGGATGGAGGTCATATGTTCAGTACCCGCGCGTGTTGCGGCAGTGTGGCGGCACTGTTGCTCCTGATGTGCGCCGTTCCCTCGTTTGCCCAAACGTTTCGCGTTCAATGTCCGTTCACCACGCCGTCCCATCCGACGGCGCTGCCGGCCGGCGGCGCGGAACCCGCCTACACCGGACCGTCCTTCACGGGGCCGAACTCCACGTCGACCGGTGTCGTCAACGGTGCCATCAAGTGTCAGCAGATCTCGGGCGGCGACGGGTATGCCACGATGGCCGACGGCACGCAGACGTATCTGTTTGCCTTCGGCCCCTTGTCCGGCCTTGCCGACATCCAGGCCGGCCGCGCCGGTACGGAATTCGCGTCGGTGTTCAACACGGTCGGCGACCCGAAAACCGACGCGACCTACAACGGCGCGGTCGGCCTCGTGCCCGACCCGGAATCGTCGCCGCCAGGCCAGTTGACCGGCCATGTGGATCCGCGTCCGATCATGGATATCGGCGTGATGAACGGCAACATGCCGGCGCCCGAGATGGCGATCGACGAGGACGACGAGTTCTTCCTGACGCTCACGAACGTCGGCATGATCATGCGCCCGGACCTGTTCGAGCAGCACACGGTGCACTTCCACGGTTATCCGAATGCGTCGTCGTTCTATGACGGCGTGCCGGATGCGTCGGTGGCGATCAACATCGGCGCCAGCTTCACCTATTACTATCTCGCGCCCGATGCCGGCACCTACTTCTGGCACTGCCACATCACGCCGCCCGAGCACCTCCAGATGGGGATGGTCGGCCAGATCTTCGTGCGGCCGCGCCAGAATCGGGTGCCGTCCGGCAAGTCGCTATACACCTCGCTGGTCGCGCAGCAAGGCGATCTTCGCACCCGGTGCGGCAACGACATCCTGTGCTCGACGCCCCTGCCGCCTTCGAATGGCGTGCTGCACGTCAACGACAAGAGCGGCAAGCCGACGCTCTACGCGTACAACGACGGCGACGGTTCGACTGCATACGACGTCGAGTATCCGGTGCAGATACACGGCTTCGATCCGAACTTCCATTTCGTGGGGATGACGTTCAATCCGGAACCGTTCACCGACATGAAGGACAAGTACTTCATGCTGAACGGGCGCAGCTATCCGGACACGGTGACCCAGGGGCCGATGCAGACCCCGGTGGCCGACGGCACGTCCCACGTTTCCCAGCCGCTGCCGACCATCATCAATATCCCGGCCGGCGGCAGGGCGCTGCTCAGGATTTCCGATCTCGACGTCACCGAATTCCAGACCCTCGCGTCGCTCGGCGTGAGGATGCACGTGATCGGCGTCAACGCCCGGTTGTTGCGCGACATGGCCGGCAACGACATGACTTACTACACGAACTCGATCACGCTCGGCGGCGGCGAATCCATCGACGTGATTCTCGATGCGAGCGACACGACGAAGTACGCGCCGGGGTCGGTCTACTACCTCTACACGCCGAATCTCGATCACCTGTCGAACGACGCCGAGAACTTCGGGGGGTTGATGACGGAGGTTCGCATCTGTCCCGCCGCGCTCGACCCGGCTACGAAGTCCTGCATCTAGGAGAAATATCGTGGGCCACTTCACTCATGACATCCGGACCGCAATGTGCACGGGTGCCGGACGGCTCGTACGTCTCGCCGTGGCAATGCTTGCCGCATTGCTCTGCGGGCCGGTTCAGGCCGCCGCGCCGGGCATCACCGGCACGCATTTCGACCTGAGCGCGGAAGCAAGCCGCATCAGCCAGCCGGACGGCTCGAGCGTCTATTCGTGGGGCTACGGCTGCCGCACGGCGCCGGCGGGATTCTCGCCGGCGGGCATCACGGGTGCGAGCTGCCCGAGCATGCAGATTCCCGGGCCGACACTGATCGTGCGGCAGGGCGACGTGATCACGGTGACGCTCACGAACAACCTGCCCGCGGCCGCGGGCAACACGTCGATCCTGTTTCAGGGATTCCAGGTGTGCGCGGCGGCGCTCAATCCCGACGGCTCGTGTCCGGCCGCGCTCACCGGCGTGCCAGGGCTGCTCACGCGCGAGGCGGCTCACGGCAATACGGTCACCTACAGTTTCGTCGCGGCGACGCCCGGCACGCATGCCTACTACAGCGGCACACGGGGCGACCTGCAGATCGAGATGGGCCTCTATGGCGCGATCATCGTGTTGCCGACGTCGGCGCCGGGCGTGCTCGCCGTGCCGTCGGGGTGCCGCGCAGTCGCCGCGACGCTGCCCGACGGCCAGCCGGACTACCGCAACGCCGCGGCGGCATACAACCATGGCTCGGCGTGCTACGACCGTGAGTATCTTTTTCAGTTCTCCGAAATGGATCCGCGCATCCATACACAGGCCGAGCAGGAGGCAGCGAAGACGTGCACGCTGCCGACGGGCTGCATGACCGTCGAGACCGAGCCTTATCACCCCGCGTACTTCATGATCAACGGCCGCTCGATGCCGGACGACATGGATCCGAACTACGCGATGCAGTATCCGCATCAGCCCTACAACGGCAATCCGCACATGCACCCCGGCGAGCTGGTGCTGTTGCGAATTATCGGCACGGGCCGCTGGCAGCATCCGTTCCACGAGCACGGCAATCACGTCCGCGTGCTCGCGCGCGACGGGAACCTGCTGCTTGCCAAGTCGGACGCGACCAAGGTCGCGGGCCCGCTGCTGTTCACCACGACCACGACGCCGGGCGAAACCATGGACGGCATCTTCTACTGGACCGGCAAGGGGCTCAACTGGGACGTCTACGGGCACAAGCCCGGCGACGGCAGCGTCTGCATTCCCGATGCGAACGGCTACTACACGGCGGACCCGACGGCGCCGAACTACTACGAATGGTGCGCGGACCACAACAAGGCGCTCGAAGCGCATCCGTTCGGCAACGTCGGCAGCGGCGGACCGGTCACGCTGCCCGACTCGCACATCCTGACGAACGGTGCGTGGTATGGCGGCAGTCCCTATCTCGGGCCCGATGCGACGATTCGCGCGACCTCGCCGACCGGCACCACGCCGCCGAGCGGCACGATCGCGAATCCGCCGGGAAGCGAAGCGGGCTTTGCATTCATGTGGCATTCGCACAATGAACGCGAGATCACCACGAACAACATCTTCCCTGGCGGAATGATGATGATGATGCTCGTCGATCCACAAGTCTTCGTGATCAACGAAGGCAACTAGAGGCGGGGAGAACGGAAATGCGATTCCTCCAGTTCAAGGCGACGTTTCTCCGCCTGGCCAAGGCGAGCCTCGCCGCGTCCATCCTGCTGGCAGCGAGCGAGGCATCGCTCGCCCAGACCGTGAACCTGACGGCGAAGGCCGTGTCGGCCACGATGCCCGACGGCGAGATCGTGCCGATGTGGGGCTACACGTGCTCGGCGGCCGCCGTGGCGCCGGCCACCTGTGCGGCGGCCAATCCCGCCGCCGGATCGGGCTGGTCGCCGGTGGTGATCACCGTGCCGTCCGGCGCGACGCTGAGGATCAACCTCACGAACAGTCTGCCGGCCTCCGTGCCGACGTCGCTCGTGATCGTCGGCCAGCTGGGCGGCGGTCTCGGCAAGACGGCGACGTCGACCCCGAGCCCCGTGCATCCGACCCAGACCTCGACGACCTGGCCGATCGCCGGCACCGGCAGCGGTGCGACGTTCACGCCGCCCGCGCAAGGGCCACGGGTGCAGTCGTTCTCGACCGAGGTGGCGCATGGCGCGACAACGGCGCTGACGTGGAACAACCTGCGGCCCGGCACCTACCTGATCGAATCGGGCTCGCATCCGTCGATCCAGGGGCCGATGGGCCTCTATGGCGTGCTCGTGGTGCGGACGCCGCCGGCTTCCGCGACATCGCGGCCGATCGCCTATCCGGGCGTCGCATACGATGCCGACATTCCGCTCGTGCTGAGCGAAATCGATCCGGTGCAGAACGCGGCGGTCGCCGCGGCCGTGGCGACTGCCGGCTTCAGCGAAACCAAGGTATGGTCCGGCCTTTCTGGTGGCTGCGGGGATTCGCACTCCTCATCATTTGGCACCTGCTATCCGCCGGCGGTGAACTACGATCCGCGTTATTACCTGATCAACGGCGTCGCCTTCGATCGTACGAATCCGAACCGCTCGTCGTTCCCCGCGACTGCCGCCGTGTCGACCGGCCAGGTGCTCCTGCGCTTCGTCAACGCCGGCCTGCGGATGCACGTGCCGTCGGTGGTCGGCGCGCAAACCGGCAATCCGTCGACCTCCGGCTTCACGCTCGTCGCCGAGGACGGCAATCCGTTGCCCGGCAATCCGCGCGTGCAGTCGACCGTGTTCCTGGCGGCCGGCAAGACTTACGACGTGATGATGACCGCGCCGGGCCTGAATGCGCCCGCGCTGCCGGTGTTCGACCGGCAACTGAGCCTGTCCACCAACAACCAGCGCGACGGCGGCATGCAGGCGTATCTCAGCATCAACAACGGCGCGCTTCCGTCGGCTGGCGGCGGCGGCCAGGGCGTCGTCGCCAATCCCGACAAGTACTTCCTCGTGGCAGGCAACAGGCTGACCGTGGCGGACCCGGCGAAAGGGGTGATCGCCAACGACGTCGGCGTCTATGGCGTGCAGCTCGTGACCAAGCCGGCCAACGGCACGGTGACGCTGAACCCGGACGGCACATTCAGCTACGTGCCCAATACCGGCGCGACTTCGGACAGCTTCGTGTATCAGGCGAACGGCAATCCCGGTGTCACCGCGACGGTGACGCTGGCGCCATGCACGCAAGCCGCCGGCTGCCTGTCCGGTCCGCCCGTCGCTCACGATGACAGCTACGCCAGCACCATCGCGTCGCGGCTGCAGATCGGCGCGCCCGGCGTGCTCGTCAACGACACGGACCCGAGCGGCCTGCCGCTCGCGGCGGTCGTGGTGCCCAACAGCGCCAGCGGCGGCACGGTCACGCTGAACGCGGACGGTTCGTTCAGCGTGACGCCGGCCGTGCCGCCGGTCGGCAGCGCGACCGCGGGCGTGACCTTCAAGTACACGGCGGTCAACTCGCAGAACACGGCGAGCGCGCCCGCGACCGTTACCGTCAAGTTCAATGGCGGCAGCGGACTCGCCGTGAAGGTGCTGGACGCGCCGAGCGCGGCCCCGGGCAAGACGCCCGTGCAGCTCACCGACTACCGCTGGATCATCGAGGAAGACCGCACGTTCCAGATCGATCCGGCCTGCCAGGTGAACACGACGCCGCGCCCCGCGAACTGTCCGGCGCTGCCGGTGCCGAGCCTCGGCACCAGCTTCCATTCGAGCTACATGCCGGTGGTCGCGGCGGGTTGTGTCGGCACGGTGGCGTGCGAGTCGGGGCAGACGGTGTTCGATCCTGCCACCAACACGCATGTGCCCGCGGTATGTGACATCGGCGATGGCACGTGCCGCACGAATGCCGCACAGCAGGTGGCGGTCGACCCGAGCCAGGTGTCGCTCGATCCGACCAAGCACTATTACATCTCGATTCTGCCGGGCGACGCGGGCAACAGTTTCTCGAACGGCGCGGGCGCTCCGCAACCCGTCGACCCGAACGACCCCAACAGCGCGATGCGGCAGTTCGACATTTCGAAGGATTGCCCGTCGGGTCCCGGCGGCGCGGATTTCGCGCCGGGCACGGGCACCTGCGGTCACACGATGGGCGGCGCGCCGATCGCGCCGGGACAGAAGAACGTCAACGTGCTCGTGCAGCAGACACCGCTGCAGACCGCGAAGATTTCGGTATTCGTGTTCGAGGACGATGCGCCCGTCAACGGCGAAGTGGACGTGAGCGGCGGCAACGACGCCTTCGGCAGCGCGCATGAGCCGGGTCTCGGCGGGTTCGAGATCAAGCTGTTCGACGACGCCGGCGGCACCGGCGACGCCACCGGGCAGATGACCTACGACATGTTCAACATGCCGCTGTCGAATTCGCTGCAGGGCACCGTCGATCCCGCCACGGGCCTGAACGCCTGCCCGATTTCGACGTCGTCGACCGACGGCCTCGTCGGCATGATCCCGACTTGCCCGAAGTACGAGTCCGACGGCAAGACGCTGTCGCCGCTGGTCGGCCAGGCGGTCATCGCGAACCTGATGCCGGGACGCTACGGCGTCGTCGCGACGCCGGGCGCCGATCGGAGCGGCCGCGGCGAGGAGTGGCTGCAGACCAACACGCTGGACGGACAGAAGGCCCACGACGCGTTCATCAAGGTCGGCGGCCCGTCGTACTTCCAGGAGTTCGGGCCCGCGGGCTTCCACGTGTCGATCGGCTTCGCGAATCCGAAGATCATCAACGACCGGCTGCCGGTGGTATGCGCCCACGCGACCTGCAACAACTCGCTCGCCGGCCGGATCACGAATCTGCACTACAGCCGTCCGCCGAACGAGAACCTGTACGGCTCGGGCTCGCGCGATTCGCTGGGCTTCACGCAGTGCTACGTGAGCGTCGGCGACACCGACGGGGAGGACATCGCCTTTACCAAGTGCAATCCCGACGGCACGTTCAAGATCAGCGGCCTGCCCGACGGCACGTTCCGCATCACGGTCTTCGATCAATGGAACGACCAGATCGTCGACGGGCTGGCGACGGCGACGCAGTTGAAGGGCGGGCAGTCCAAGGACCTCGGCGACATCCCCGTACTGCAGTGGCATACGAATCTGTATACGCGGACCTTCTTCGACCAGAACGGCGACGGCGTCTCGCAGGACAACGAGCCCGGGCTCACGCTCGTGCCGACCAACATCCGTTTCCGCGACGGGAGCTACTCGAACTTCAACAACACGGACCTGAACGGCTTCGCCGGATTCAACGAAGTGTTCCCGCTGTTCAACTGGTATGTGGCCGAAGCCGACACGACGCGCTACAAACAGACGGGCGTGCACGTGGTCTACGATGCGGGCGGTCCGGTTGACGGCACGCCTGGCGGAGGCAGCTCGAACATCGCGGCGAATTTCGCCAACACGGTCGAATCGTCGACGGCGCATCTGCCGGCGAACCTGCGCGTGCCGGGCGCCCGGTACTGCAACGACGCGGACTGCAACGACCAGTCCGGCACGAACCCGTCGACCGCGCGGATCGACCCGCCATGGGTGACGACCGAAGGCTGGCAGGGCTTCTCCGGCCAGAATTCGTTCATCGAGTTCGGCAAGAAGCCGTACGGCCCGACCGAGAACGGCGGCATCAAGGGCGAGGTGATCTATGCATCGACGCGGCCGTTTGACGACCCGGCGCTGCTCATTCACACGAGCTGGACGCCGGACATTCCGAACGTGACGGTCAACCTGTACCGGCAGGACACGGCGGCGGACGGCACGACGACGCTCGCGCTCGTCGATACGACGAAGACCAGCAGCTGGGACGACTGGGCGCAGGGCTTCCGCTCCGACGGCATTCCGAACATGAACTGCCCGGGGCAGGAGGCGAGCGACCCGTTCTTCTACACGCTGAAGGACAGCCCCCAGTGGCTCGATCCGACGCATCGCGCTTTGCCCGCGCATTCGCAATTCAAGTGCTATGACGGCATGCACGCGTTCAACCAGGTGCAGCCCGCGCCTTACGACGGGATGTACCAGTTCCCGAGCGTGACGACGCGCGATCCGTCGACGGGCCTGCCGACGGGCACGAACTGCACGATCTGCGTGGCGAATCCGTCGGGCGACGGCACGCGGATGCTGCCGACCGGGAAATACGTCGTCGAGGTGGTGGTGCCGCCGGGCTACGAGCTCGTGAAGGAGGAGGACAAGAACATCCTGATCGGCGACAACTACATCGCCCCGGTGACGCAGCAGTTCGGCGGCCTCGGCACTATCTTCATCCTGCCCGATCAGGCGGCGATGAATTCGACCTTCAACCCGAACAATGCGCAGAACCCGACATCCGATCTCGGTTCGGCGCCGCGGCACGAAGGCGACACGGGCAGTGTCGAGACGTTCTGGCCGTGCGTCGGCGCATTGCGCATCGTGCCGGACTACATCAGCCTGTTCCCGGGTTCGAAGGAGGTCGCGCCGTTCGCGGGCGCGTCGCGGCACCTGTGCGACCGCAAGGAGGTCACGCTCACGAACGAAATGTCGGTGCTCGCGAAGTTCTGGCTGTTCAGCTCGACCCATGTCGCCGCGCACTACACCGGCTTCATGCTCGACGACTTCTCGTCCGAGTTCGACCCGTACTCGCCGCAGTTCGGCGAGAAGTTCGCGGTGCCGAACGTGCCGATCTCGATCAAGGATTTCGGCGGCAATGAAGTCGCGCGCACGTATTCGGATTCGTGGGGCATCTTCAACGGGCTGAACTATTCGACGTGGCAGGTCAATCCGCCGAATCCGACCGGTTACGCGCCGACGATGATGGTCGCGTGCATGAACGATCCGGACATGCCCGACCCGGCGCATCCAGGGAAGACGATCCGCGATCCGTTGTTCAACCCGGCATACAGCCAGTTCTGCTACGAGATCCCGTTCATGCCCGGACAGACCCAATACATGGACACGCCGGTGGTGCCGGTCCAGGCGTTTGCTTCCGGCTACAACCCGCCTGACTGTGCGTACCCGGACGGCACGCCCGCGATCGCCAGCGTGACCGGCGACGCGAGCGGCGGAGGCGCGGGCCCGTGGGTCAGCGCGGTCGGTCACCAGCTGACGATCAAGGCGCTCGGCGATCAGGTCGTACCGAACAACGCGTACAACGGGCCGGCAGCGACCGCCTCGCCGTTCAACCAGAAATTCGTCAAGCGTCACTATGGCTTCGGCGCGACGCAAGGGAAGGTCACGATCGGCGGCCACGTGGCTTCAGTGCAGTCGTGGACCGACTCGGAGATCCATGTCGTCGTGACGCCGCTGATCGGCTCGAGCTGCACCGTTCAGCAGCGCGGCGTGCTGACCCCGACGTCCTGCGGCGAACTGGTCGTCACGACCGCCAGCGGCAAGAACACGATCGACACGGTCACCGTGACGGTGGGCGGCAAGGCGCCGACTTACGTGAACGGCGAGAACGCGACCAACGACGCGATCCAGACCGCGATCGACAACGCGACCCCGGGCGACCTGATCATCGTCGGTCCGGGCACCTACAACGAAATGGCCGTGATGTGGAAGCCGGTGCGGCTGCAAGGCGTCGGTGCGCCTTCCGTGGTGATCAATGCGAACACGCATCCGTCGGGCAAGATGGACGCGTGGCGCAGGAAGGTCGACTGCCTGTTCGGCGTCGCGATCAACGGCGCGATGATCTCGTCCACGAACCCGTACGACCCGAGCGGCACTTACACGTGCTCGACGGCGATGCAGCGCAAGGTCGACCCGATCCCGTTCGAGCCGACCGTGGGGTGGGACGCGAACCTGAACGGCAATCTCGGCGAAATGCTGCTCGAGCCGACGTTGATGGGCGCGTACGAAGGCGCCGGCATCACGGTGCTCGGCAAGGGCGTGCGGGACGTGCTGGTGGGCGGCGTGCCGCAGCCGGACCCGAACTGCGTCGCGAACGGCATTTGCGTGCCGCTCACGGGCCCGACTCTGTTGCAGCCGAACCCGCCGGATTGCAGGAATAACCCGAGCAACTTCCTGTGCAATCCGTCGCGCATCGACGGCATCACGGTCACGAACAGTTCGCAAGGCGGCGGCGGGATTTTCCTGCACGGCTGGAACCATCTGATGGAGGTGTCGAACAACCGCGTGTTTTCGAACGCGGGCACGCTGGCCGGCGGCATCTCGGTCGGCCAGGTCGAAGTGCCGGACGGCACGATCGCGGCCGACGGCATCACCGAGCTTCCGTTCGGCTTCAACAAGGCCGTGAACGTGCACCACAATTCGGTGACGTCGAACGCGTCGTACGGCGATGAAATCAACTCGAGCACACCGTCGTCAGCCGGCGGCGTCGTGTTCTGCTCGGGCGCCGACAACTATCACTTCAACTACAACTGGGTGTGCGGCAACATGAGCAGCGGCGACGGCGGAGGCGTCGCGCACTTCGGCTTCAGCTATGCCGGCGACATCTCGCACAACTGGGTGCTGTTCAACCAGAGCAACAACCCGACACTGCCGACCTACGGCGGCGGCATCATCGCGCAGGGCGTGCCGCCGGACGGCACCTTCTGCGAGAACGCGACGGTCGACGTGGACTGCGCGCCGCAATTGTCCGACGGCATCGGGCCGCGACTGGTGATCGACGGCAACCTGATCATGGGCAACACGGCGGAGAGCGGCAAGGGCGGCGGGCTGCGGCTGCAGCAGGTGAACGGCACGGACGTGCAGCGCAGCCCCGGCAACGCGGCGAACTGGTACACGGTTCGCGTGATCAACAACATCATCGCGAACAACGTCGCGGGCTGGGGCGGCGGCGGCGTGTCGTTGCAGGACGCGGTGCGCGTGAGCTTCGTCAACAACACCGTGATGTCGAATGACGCGACGGCATCCGCCGGCGTGCTGTTCAACACGGACGGGGCCACCCAGGCGAACGTCGGGCCGCCGAACTGCACCACGGTCGGCGCGCAAACGACGTGCAACCCGGTCACGACGTCGGCGTACCAGCCGGCCGGGCTCGAGACCGCGCGGCATACGGCGAACTTCGTGGTTGCGTTCACCAATGCCGGGGTGGCGTGTCCGGCGGGCCAGCCGAACTGCACGACGTTCTCGAACCCGGTGCTGACCAACAACGTGTTCTGGCAGAACCGCACGTTCTTCATCACGGTGTCCGGAACGAATCCGAACATCCCCGGGGTGCAGAACACGGTGACGTTGAACCCGACGCTGAACCAGGCTGGGCATGCGACAGGCTATTGCGATCCGCACGCGGTGTATTGGGATATCGGCGCGTATGGCGACACGGGCCCGGGCAATCATCAGTCGGGTCTGACGTTGAGCCCGCAGTATTCGATCCTGACGGATGCGGGCGACTATCCGGGCGCGAACAACAACGGGACCAACCCGGCAGTCGTGAGCCAGTACTGCAATGGCGCGCGCGTGCCGCCGGAAGGGGGCGGAAACGGGTTCGCGGTGCCACCCGGCATCTCGGACACGGTTCTCCCGAACCCGTTGTTCACCCTGCTGCCGTCGGCCGTTCCCGATGAGGGCAATCAGTGGATCAACATGTCGTACGGTCCGTTGTCGCTGTTCAACATGTCGATCGCGTCCGGCAACGCCGGCTACGGCGTGCTGCTCGGCAACTACTCGCCGAGCGCAGGTTCGCCCGCGATCAACACCGGGACGCAGGCCGGTGCGCCGGATCACGACTTCTTCGGTACGCCGCGTCCGCAACAGGGACGCTTTGACAGGGGGGCGGTCGAATTCCGGCCGTCGGGCATCGTGGCTGGTCTGCCGATCGATCCGCTCGCGCTCGGCACGTTGCTGAACGTGCCGACCGGCGTCGCGGGCGGCCTGCCGATCAATCCGCCGGCGCTCGGCGCGGTGCCGAACTTGCCGGCCGGCGTCGTGGGCGGCCTGCCGCTCAATCCGCTGGGGCTCGGCGCGGTGCTGAATCGACCTTGAGGGGGGGGCCATGAACCGTTCACGTTTGATGTGCAGGCGAGCGGCGCTTTACGCCGTCGCCGCCTGTCTTGCCGCCGCGGCCGTCGCAGAGCCGGCCGCGGCGCAGCAGGGCGCGCCGGCCGCGCCCGGCGCCGGTGCGAGGCATTCGCCATACCGGCCGGACCTGCCGCGGCGCGCGAGAACCTACTACATGATGACGAGGGGGATCGACAACCTGAAGGTGCACCGCATCACATCGGACAACCTGATCCGCTTCAGCTACCGGGTGACCGATCCCGTCGCCGCGAAGCGGCTCGCCGACAGGAGCGCGACGCCGTATCTGTACGGGCAGACGAGTCACGCGCTGCTGGAGGTGCCGGTGATGGACAAGGTCGGCCAGTTGCGGCAAAGCGGCCGTATCGAGGCCGGCCGGGAATACTGGATGGTGTTCTCGAACAAGGGCAACGTCGTCAAGGTCGGCGAGCGCGTGAACGTGATCATCGGATCGTTGCATATCGACGGGCTGCTGGTCGAATAACGATGCGGCCGCGATTCGCGGCACAGGGACAGGAGAAGACTCATGATCCGGTTTCTTTCGGTAGTGATTGGGGCGGCCTCGCTGGCTGGTTTGTTCGCGTCGGTGCCCGATTCGATCGCGGCCTCGGCGGCAGGAACCGCCCAGGCGGGGGCGGCATCGGCGGGGCGCGCGAGCGCCGCGCAGATCGTCGAGCGCAACGTGGCGGCGCGCGGCGGGCTGCAAGCCTGGCGCACGGTCAGCACGCTGACGCTGTCGGGGCTGATGGAGGCCGGTGGCAAGAAGAACACCGCGCTGCCGTTCGTGATGACGTTGAAGCGTCCGCACAAGAGTCGCTTCGAAGTCCGCTTCAACGGGCAGACGGCGTTCCAGGTCTATGACGGTGCGCAGGGCTGGAAAGTCCGGCCGTTCCTCGGCCGTGACGAAGTCGAGCCCTATACGCCGGCCGAGGCGAAATCGGCGGCGCAGTCCGCGGAACTGGACGGGCCGCTCATCGATTACGCGAGCAAGGGCAGCACGGTTCAGCTGACCGGCTCGGAAATGGTGGAAGGGCATCGCGCCTACGTGCTGAAAGTGACGACGAAAGAGCGGGTGGAGCGTCGCGTGTGGATCGATGCGGCCACGTACCTCGAGCTGAAGATCGACGGCGACCCGCGCGTGCTGGACGGCAGGACGCACCGCGTCTCCGTGTTCTTTCGCGACTTCCGCAAGGAGGGGGGGCTCGTCGTGCCGCACACGCTCGAGACCGCCGTTGCCGGCGTGAAGGGAACGCACAAGTTGACGATCGATCACGTGGCGGTGAATCAGCCGGTGGACGATACATCGTTCGGCAAGCCGCAGCTCGGTGCGGCCAGGGTGACGAGCCGCTAGCCGGACGATCGGGCGAGGACCGAGGCCATGAAGCGAATCGAATCGTGGGTGCTCGCCGGCTGCATGGCGGCAGCCTTGTGCGCGTGCAAGCAAGTACCGGGGCAGGGTCTCACCGCGGACCAGATCGTCGAGAAGAATATCGCCGCGCGGGGCGGGCTCGACGCATGGCGGAAGGTCCGGACGATGGTCTGGTTCGGCCATGTCGACAGCGCGAACGCCCCCGTGCGGGACATGCCCTTCGTCCTCGCGATGAAGCGTCCGAACAAGACGCGCTTCGAGCTGACGGTGTTGAACGAGAAGAGTGTGCGCGTCTTCGACGGCAGGGAAGGCTGGAAGCTGGGCGCGAGTCCGCGGCCGTATTCGATCGACGAGATCAGGTCGGCGCGTGACGAGCAGGTGATCGACGGGCCGCTGATCGATCATGAAGCGAAGGGCGTCGGCGTGACGCTGGAAGGGGTCGACCAGCTCGGCGGGCACGACGCATACCGCCTCGCGGTGACGCTGCCTTCCGGCGCGGTTCGCCATGTGTGGATCGATGGCCGGACGTTCCTGGACGTGAAATTCGACCGTCAGTTGCATGGGCCGCGCGGTCCGGTCACCGTCGAAGTGAGCTACGGCGATTACAAGCGCATCGACGGCCTGCAGATCCCGCTCAGGATCGAAAGCCATACGGCGGCTTCGCCGAACAAGGACACGCTGGTCATCGACAAGGTGTCGCTGAACCTGCCGCTCGACGATGCGATCTTCACCCGGCCCGCATCGCCGGGCGGACGCCGTCCGGTCGCGATCGATGCGAACGTGTCGCCGGCGCCGCCGCGGGCCGGCCTGCCGACGGCACGGCCATGAACGGCATCCGGCGGCGGCTGCGCGCCCTCGCGGCGGCGCGTCCGCTTGCCGTGAGCCGGCGGCTGGCGCGATGGTTGTTGCTGGCCGCGCTGTGCGCGCCCGCCGGTTACGCGCGCTGCGACGAGGTCGCGCCCGCCGGGCCTGTCGCGCCGGTGCCTGTCGCGCCGGCGGACGCGGGCGAGGCGATCTTCCAGCGCGGCATCCTCGGTTCGGGCGCGCCGCTCGAAGCCGTGCATCCGGACGGCGTGCGCCTGCGCGGCGCCGCGGCCGCCTGCATCAATTGCCACCGGCGCAGCGGCCTCGGTTCGAAGGAAGGCAACAACACGATCCCGCCGATCACGTGGCGCTATCTGGCGCATCCTCGCGCGCAAACCGGCGAGGATCTCGACATCCCGTACGTTCCCGGCATGCGCACCGATCGCGAACCGTACACGGAGGAACGGCTCGCGCGGGCCGTGCGAGACGGGATCGATCCGGAAGGCAGGCCGCTCGGCAGGCTGATGCCGCAGTACGCGCTCGGCGATGCCGACATGGCCGCGCTGACGGGCTATCTGAAGCGTCTCGATCGCCGCCTGCCGTCGGGCGTGACCGACACGGTGCTGCATTTCGCGACGATCGTCACGCCCGATGCGGACCCGGTGAAGCGCGCGGGCATGCTCGACGTCCTGCAGCACTACTTCGCGGACAAGAACGCGTTTCCGTTCGGCGCGACGCCGCCGCTGCGCTCGACGCGAAAAATGAGGTTCATGGTCAATCGGCGCTGGGAGCTGCATGTCTGGTCGCTCACCGGGCCGCCCGACACGTGGCATGCGCAGCTGAACGCGTATCTCGAGCGGCAGCCGGTGCTGGCCGTGGTGTCGGGGCTCGGCGGCCGGAACTGGGCGCCGGTCCATGACTTCTGCGAACAGGCGGCCGTGCCGTGTCTCTTTCCGAACGTCGAAGTGCCGGTCGAGACCGATCACGACTTCTATTCCGTGTACTTCTCGCGCGGCGTCCTGCTCGAGTCGGACCTGATCGTGAAGCGCATCCTGGACGAAGCGGGTGCGCGGCCGGCGTCCCGGGCGGTGAAGACGGTCTGGCAGGTCTATCGCGCGGGCGATAACGGCGAGCGGGGCGCACAGGCGTTGGCCGCCGCGCTGAAGGCGCACGGCATCGTGGTGTCGAATCACGCGCTCGCGCCTCGCGAAGGCGTCGCGCATGCGTTGCACAGGATGCCGCGCGACGATGTCCTCGTGCTGTGGCTGCGGCCGCCCGACCTCGCGGCGCTGGAGCATGTGCCGCCCGCGTCGGACACGGTGTTCATGTCGGGGCTGCTCGGCGGGCTCGACAGCACGCCGCTGCCGACGCGCTGGCGCGACGTCACACGCGTCGCCTATCCGTTCGACTTGCCCGAAGGGCGGCGCGTGCGCGTCGATTACGCGTTCGGCTGGTTCACGATCCGGAAGATTCCGATGGTCGCGCCGCAGGTGCAGGCGGACACGTATCTCGCGTGCGGCCTGCTCGCCGAGACGCTGAGCCACCTGGTCGATGCGTTCGTGCGTGAGTATCTCGTCGAGCGCATCCAGGACATGCTCGAACGTCGCATCCTGACCGGCTACTACCCGCGCCTGACGCTCGCGCCCGGGCAGCGCTTCGCGTCGAAGGGCGGTTATATCGTGCGGTTCGCCGGGCCGGATCGCGCGAAGCTTGCCGCCGACGGAGGCTGGATCGTCCCCTGAGCGGCCGCGCGCGTCGAGAAGGAGTAGGAATCAGACCGCGTATGGAGGACCTCTCCCCATGCCGGTTTTCGCGGGCGCTTCGCACAATGAAGACATCGCGCGACGTTCCGGCGCGGCGCGGGCCACACGGCGTGAGGAGGGAAACAACCATGACAACGTTTCTTGTCGGTCATGACACGCGTCATCGCTGGACGCATCGCGGCTTGATGACCGTGATCGCGGCGCTCGCCGTGCTGCAGGCGTCCGTCGCGCAGGCGCTGCCGATCTTCGCGCGCCAGACCGGGCAGAGCTGCGTCGCGTGCCATGCCGGCGGACAGTTTCCGGAACTGACGCCGTACGGGCGCATGTTCAAGCTGAACGGTTATACGTTGGGCGAGCGCACGATTCCGATCGCGGCGATGGCCGTCGGCGACCTGAGCAAGACGCGAGCGAACAGCGACGCCAGCGGCAATCCGGTCACACCGAAGAACGGCCTGCCGATCTTCGACTTCGCGAGCGTCTTCCTCGCCGGGAAGATCACCGACAAGATCGGCGGCTTCGCGCAATTCACCTATGCGAACTACGATCATCAGGATGCCAATGGAAAATGGAAAAGCTGGTGGGCATCGGACAACACCGACTTTCGCTTCGTCGACCGGATCATCTCTCCCGCCAACGATCTGATCCTCGGCCTGACGCTGCACAACAACCCGACCGTGCAGGACGTCTTCAATACCGCGCCGGCCTGGAGCTATCCGTACATCGGCTCGGCGATCAGCCCGGTTGCCGGCGTTCCGGTCACGCCGGTGCTCGAGGGCGCGCTCGCGATGCAGGTCGTCGGCATGGGCGGGTACCTGTACTGGAACAAGACGGTCTATGCGGAGCTGACCGCCTACAGCACGGCCGACGGCATCTGGTCGTTCCTGAGCAAGGGCAACCGTGCGGGCAATCCGGACCACCCGCAGGTCTATCTGCGCGGCTACAACCCGTATGCGCGCATCGCGCTGACGCGCGAGTGGGGCCCGCACAGCCTGATGGTCGGCGCGTTCGGGCTGAGCGTCGACATCTATCCGAACGACCCGAACAACTTCCCGATCTTCGGCACGGGCGTGACGCGCTATCGCGACTATGGTTTCGACACGCAGTACCAGTACCTGCTGGAGCCGCACACGGTCACCGCGCAGGCGCGCTACGTACGCGAGAACATTCACGACCCGAACAACTTCGTGCTGGGCGACGGTACGGCGGCGCGTCTCGATTCGCTGCGGCTCAAGGCGTCGTACATCTACCAGAACAAATACGGCGTGAGCCTTTCGTTCTTCAATACGACCGGCACGGCGGACAGCACGCTGTATGCGGGCAGTGCCAATTTCCATCCGAACTCGCAGGGCTGGACGCCGGAGATCTTCTGGATACCGGTCCAGTACGTGCGGGTCGGCCTGCAGTACACGCATTTCACCCGGTTCCTCGGCGCGACGACCAACTACGACGGCGCGGGTCGCAACGCGCGGGACAACGATACGCTGTTCCTGTACCTATGGGTCGCATCGTTCTGACATCGCGGCCGGCGTTCCCCGCTCGCCAGGCCGACTGGAGCACGCGAGGCGAGCGGGGGGCGCGCATCTCGCATCGCGTGTCGATGCAGATGCGCAACGTCGCCGAGCGAAATCGATTTACGCGGCGGCGGAAATCGCGGCAAGGAGGTTGCTGACATGAACAAGGTGGCCTATATCGTCTCGCTTGCGATGGCGGTGGCCGGAGCGGCTTGCCATGACCTGGAGCGGTCGCGGCAGGTCGACAACCCGGCCGTGTCGGGCAAGACCATCGCGCTGCAGGTGTGCTCGAACTGCCACGGCGCGACCGGCGTGTCGGTGTCGCCGATGTTTCCGAAGCTCGCCGGACAGCGCAAGGAATATCTCGTCGATCAGTTGACCGACTTCAAGCATCACGCGCGCGCCGATCCGAATGCGAAGCGCTACATGTGGGGCTTCACGCATCTGACCGATGCGCAGATCGACGCGCTCGCCGACTATTTCTCGAGCCAGCCGGCGGTGCTCGGCGTGTCCGACGATCGCGCGCTGCTCGACGCGGGCAAGGCGATCTTCGTGTCGGGACTGCCCGACAAGGGCGTGTCGGCCTGTGTCGGGTGTCATGGCCAGCACGGCGAGGGCATGAGCGGGTTTCCCCGTCTCGCCGGCCAGCACGCGGACTACGTGATGAAGCAGCTGAGGGTGTTCCGGGAAACCGACACGCGGCCGCGCGGCGCGATCATGAAATCGGTGTGCGCGAACATGACGGAGCAGGACATGCGCGCCGTCGCGGCCTATGTCGAGGCGTTTCCGTCGGAACCCGACGCACCGGTGAGCCCTGCGGTCGAGCAATGAGCAGACGCCGCCGAATCGGCGTCGCGTGCGGCCGGTGCCGCGGGGCGGGCAGGTGAGCGGCGCCGGCGGCGATCGTTTGGGTGTCTCGTCACCCCCGGGGCGGGGCACCGCTTTTTATTCGAACCCGATGGTTCCATCCTGGTGACGCTCATGAAAGCATTTCAATCGTCACGCGGCGGCATGATGTCCGCTGCCGCGTCACTGTATCGGCTGCATCGGCGACATCGCGCGCCGGCCGCGGTTCGCGCGTGCGAGCCGGGCGACGACCGTTCGTTCCTCGCGCGCCTGTCGGTCATCGACTGGCTGTTCGCCCTGGCACTCGTGGCGGGGGCAGGCCATGCGCTTGTGCACTACCACGCGCACATGGACGACTACGACAAGGCGGTGATGATCGGCTCCGTGCCGGCGCTTGTCGC
>NZ_CAJPGQ010000047.1:0-61458 GCF_905339595.1 Burkholderia sp. BCC1977 | reverse complement strand
GCCGCAGCTGTACATCGCGGTCGGCATCTCGGGCGCGATCCAGCACCTGGCCGGGATGAAGGATTCGAAGGTGATCGTCGCGATCAACAAGGATCCCGAAGCGCCGATCTTCAGCGTGGCCGACTACGGCCTCGTCGGCGATCTGTTCGAGCTGGTTCCGGAGGTGGTCGATGCCGTCTGAAGCTGCGGTGCGTGCCGGCGGCGGGCGCTCGATGCCCGCCCGGTCGTATCTGTTCGTGCCGGGGAACAAACCCGAGCGGTTCGACAAGGCGCTCGCAAGCGGCGCCGATGCGGTCATCATCGATCTCGAGGATGCCGTCGAGCCGGACGCGAAAGTGGCGGCGCGCGATGCGATAGCGCAGTGGGTTTCGCCCGAGCATCCGGTGCTCGTGCGGATCAACGCGCGGAACACGCCGTGGTTCGAGGCTGATGCCGCGCTCGGCGCGTTGAAGGGCGTGGCCGGTATCGTGCTGCCGAAGGCCGAGCATGCCGACGACGTGTGCGCCGCCGTTGCGCTCGCGCGCCGGCGTGTGCCGGTCCATCCGTTGATCGAAAGCGCGAACGGCATGTGGAACGCGCTCGATGTCGCGAAAGCGCCTTGCGTCGAGCGATTGATGTTCGGCACGCTCGATTTCATCGCGGACATGGGCATGTCGGACGATGGCGCGTCGCTCAATCATTTCCGCTCGCAGCTTGCGCTGATCTCGCGGGTGGCCGGGATCGAGTCGCCGGTCGACGGCGTGACGCCGGATATCGATGACGGTGAGCGGATCGAACGCGCTGCGTTCAACGGGAAGCAACTGGGTTTCGGCGCGAAACTTTGCATCCATCCGAAGCAGATCGCGTTCGTGCACAAGTGCTTTCGGCCGAGCGACGATGAAGTGCGTTGGGCGCGGCGGGTACTCGATGCGATGCGCGATGCGAATGGCGGCGTGGTAACGGTCGACGGGAAGATGGTCGATCGGCCCGTTCTGTTGCGTGCGACGCATATCGCCGGACTGGCCGGACTGGCCGCGTCCGTCAGCGTGGCGGCAGAGGGGGCGGCCCGCGCATGATCCGCTGCGGAGGTCGCCGGCACTGAACGAAGTGCGGGGCGTTCACGACGCGCGGGACAGGCTCATTGCCGGTCCACGGGAGCCGGGTCGTTCATGAGTTCGACGACCCAGTCGATGAACACACGCAGCTTCGCGCTGACGTGGCGGTTCGGCGGATACGCGATGTAAAGCGGCATCGGATCGAGTCGCCAGCCCTCGAACAGCGTGACGAGTTCGCCCCGTGCCAGCGGGGCTTTCGACATATAACGCGGCAGCCACATGATGCCGAGGCCGGCCACGCCGGCCGCGAGATAGGCATTGCCGTCATCCACGGCGAGCGCGTAACGGCCTTGCACCTTCACCGTCTCGCCGCGGCGATGCAGGGCGAGCGGATACAGATTGCCCGCGCGTCCCCACGAGAACCCGACGATGCGGTGATGCGAGTTCTCGAGTTCGGCGGGATGCGACGGTGTGCCTGCCAGCGCGAGATAGCCGGGCGACGCGAAGACGCCGAGCGAAAGCTCCGCCACGCGCCGCGCGACCATCGATTGATCGGTCGGCTCGCCGCCGCGCACGACGCAATCCACGTTCTCGCCGATGATATCGACGGTGCGGTCGCTCACGCCCATGTCGAGCTGGATGTCCGGATAGCGGGCGAGGAAGGCCGGCAGCGCGGGGATCAGGATCAGGCGTGCGAACGGACTCGGCACGTCCACGCGAAGGCGGCCTCGCGGCACCGCCGATGCGCTCGACAGGCTCGTCTCGGCGTCGTCCATGTCGGCCAGCAGCCGGGTCGCGCGCTCGTAGTACGCGATGCCGTCCGGCGTGACGTTGATCCTGCGCGTCGTCCGGTTCAGCAGCCGGACACGCAAGCGCGCCTCGAGTTGCTGGACCAGATGCGTGACCGTGGTCTTGCTCATATGAAGCGTCTCGGCCGCCTTTGTGAAGCTGCCGGCCTCGACGACCCGGACGAAAGCGCGCATTGCATCGAAGCGATCCATGAGTGTGTGCCTCGCATTTGAATTGTTTGCATTCTACAAACAGTCATGGACAGGGTTCGCGGTTTATCGCGCGGGTGCCGGCCGGTAGAGTGGGCCGATCGAAACCCATGACCAAGGAGGTGAAGATGGGCAAGCGCGATGTGGTGTTTCCGCCGGAACGTCGGGCGCTGTACGAGCGAAACAGGTACTCTCCGGCCGTACGGGCCGGCGGGTTGCTGTTCGTATCGGGGCAGGTCGGCAGTCGTGAGGACGGGACGCCCGAGCCGGATCTGCAGGAACAGGTGCGGCTTGCGTTTCGAAACCTGAATGCGGTCCTGCACGAGGCCGGATGCACGTTCGACGATGTGGTCGACGTCACGGTATTCATGGTCGACCCGCAATCGACGTTCGAGCGCGTCTGGCAGGTCGTGCCGGCATTCTGGGGCGACGCGCCGCATCCGGCGCTCACGGCAGTGGGCGTCACATGGCTTTACGGCTTCGACTTCGAGATCAAGGTCGTTGCGAAGCTTCCGGTCGATGCGTGACGCGTCGGGCGAGCAAGGCGTCGTCTTTCCGGACGACGTGTCTGCGCTGTATCGCCTCTTGACCGTGCGGGTAATCGATGGCGGCGTCAACGACGTTTTTCCCTCATTTCAGGCCGAATGACACGATTCGAGGGTTCTCGGTAAAATGCGCCTTCCGGGGATTTTCGGTAAATGCTTCGTCATGCATCGAATTGGATTCTTCGTTTGTCGTGGCTACGATGCGCTGGATCTTGGCGGGCCACTGGCCGCCTTCAATCAGGTGGCCACGGCCGCTGGCCGTACGCCATACGACCTTCATGTCATCTCGCAATCGGGCGGCCCGGTTCATGGCAATACGGGCCTTTCGATCGAGACGAAGCCGATCGGAAGGCGCACGTTCGACACGGTCGTTTTCGTGGGCGGCGATATCGATCCGATGCAGACGTCGGAGAATATCGCCGCGGCCAGAAAATTGGCCGCCAGGGCCGCGCGGGTGGCAAGCGTGTGTACGGGTGCGTTTCTGCTCGCGGAAACCGGCTTGCTGGATGGCCTGAGAGCCGCGACGCACTGGCGATACGCTGCGCTATTGCAGTCGCGCTTTCCTCGCACGCGGGTCGATGGCGACAGCATCTACGTCGTGGATGGCCGCGTCTGGACGTCGGCGGGCATCGCCTCCGGGATAGACCTGGCGCTCGGCATGATTGAACGAGACATGGGCGTGGAGACTGCGCGCGCCGTCTCCAGGCTTCTGGTCGTTCCGTATCGTCGGCCGGGCGGGCAGTCCCAATTCTCGGCCATGTCGCAGATGGAGCCGGAATCGGATCGCATCCGCATCGCCCTGAATTTTGCCAGGGAACATCTGGCGGAAGCATTGCCTGTCGAACGACTCGCCGATGCCGCAAGATTGAGTGTGCGACAGTTCGGACGCGCCTTTCGCCGGGAGACCGGTGAAACGCCGGCCAAGGCGGTCGAGCGTTTGCGCGTAGAAGCGGCGAGGCTGCGCCTGCAGGATGGCAGCGAACCGATCGAACAGATCGCGCTGGCTGTGGGGTTCACCGATCCGGAACGGATGCGGCGCGCCTTCATCAAATTGCATGGGCACCCGCCGCAAGCGATTCGACGCGAGAGCAGATCGAACGGTGCGCGCTGATCGAGCGCCGGCCGATCGGCGCGCTGCGTGGTCGACGTCCCGCTGCCGCGCGATTGGCGCGTTGGCCCGGGACGTTCCATTTCGTCGAACGCTCAATGGCCTTCAGGCTTGACGGGACCGTAATCGTTCCACATGTCGCGATGCAACTTCCACACGCCGGCCTGCTTCACAAAGACGAGAACCTGCTTGGCGCGGATATTGAGCTTGCCATCGTGGTCGCGGACCTCCGCATCCGAAACCTCCGTCACGATCCGGTCATTGCCGTAGAACTCGAAATTGCTGAACGATACGGTGCCGGGTTTTGAGCCGGCATACCCGTTGGTGAAGTACTCGGCGATCGTGCGTCTCCCCGTGATTTTGTCGCCTCCGGGCGGCAAGAGCGTGCCGTCGTCGGTATAGAGGCGGCCTATCGCCTCATAGTCGCCTCGCGCAAAGGCATCCGCCCATCGCGCGTTTTCGGCCTTGATGGCCGCTTCGGGTGGACGTTCGGGTGGCCGTTGTGAATCGCCGGCAGTGGCCGGCGCCGTGAACGTGAAAAAGGAGACGCAGGCTGCAAGCGCAGCGGTACAAAGACGGATCTGTTGCATCGATTGATTTCCGAACGGGCTTGAATTGAAAGGGCGGCGCCCAATGGGCCGGTGGAGCGGGCCATGTCGGCCGCAGCCTTCATCGAGGCTGGCGGCGGCCATGTACACGTTGCCGGCAAGCGTGTCAGCGAACGCCGGGGATTCGTGCGAGCCCCCTGGATGCGCCGGGCAGCTTCTTGTCGACCATCGCGATCACTTCCGGCCGTGCGTCCCTCGGATGACCGGAGTGGAACGGCGGAGCAGGGTCGTATTCGATCACGAGCTGCGTGAATTCGGCGGCCTGCTGGCCGCGCAGTTTCGCCGCGACGCGAAGTGCGAAGTCGATGCCCGCCGTCACGCCGCCGCCGCTCATGAACCGGCCGTTGTCGTCTTCCACGAAGCGATCGGGAACGGGAATGGCACCATATTCGGACAGCTTGTTGACGAAGGCCCAATGGCAGGCGCTTCGCTTGCCGTTGAGAACGCCCGTGGCGGCGAGCACGAGCGATCCGTTGCAAACCGACGTCACGTGTTTGGCGCTTTCCGCCAGGCGCCGGATCTGCGCCTGATACGCCGGTCGCATCGGCGCCGTCAGATCGGACCCGCCGGGGACGAGGATCACGTCGGCCCGCTCGATATCGGCCAGTCGTTCCGTCTTGCCGTACACGACGCCAAATTCGAGCGTCACGTTGCCGCCGTTGAGGCTCGCGTAGCGCACGTTCGTATTGGGCAGCCGGTGGAAAATCTCGCTGGGGCCGGCAAAGTCGAGCAGCGTCCCCCCGTCGTAATTGACGATCAGAATGTCGAGCGGGTCATTCGGGGCAAGCAGCCCGTCGCTGCCGGCCTGGGCAAAAGCAGGCGTGGCGTTCCCAAGCAAGGCGCCACCCCCCAGGACAGCGCCGAGGGTCGCGGCGCTTCCGAGCTTGAGAACATCGCGGCGCGAACGACCTGCCCGGGTGAGTTGCTGCGCGGAAGCATTGTTATCGCTACTGTCGGTCAAGATGACTTCTCCTTGCACGTCGGCCCCCTTGGCGAGTGCAACCAGGCTGGGCCGGATTGAATGACCGTCACTGAGAATGGCGTGGCGGATACGAGATCAGGATGCGAATGAGACGGGATGATGTGTCGGGCCCGGGAATCGTGAACCGCAGGCTCAAAGCTGCGAGGCGCCGCCGTCGACGACCAGCTCGGTGCCGACCACGTAGGCGGACTCGTCGCTGGCGAGATAGAGTGCCGCGTACGCGACGTCTTCGGCCTTGCCCATGTGGCCCACCGGAATCGCCGCGGCGAATTCGGCCCGGCGGTCGCGAACCCATTCGTCTGGCATGCCCCACCTGGTGATCAGAGGCGTGTTCATCGCGCCGGGTGCGATCGCATTGAAGCGGATTTTCCGGTCGAGAAACTCATAGGACCAGCTGCGGGCAAGCGATCGCACCGCGGCCTTCGCTGCTGCGGTCAGCGAAATGCCATGCTTGCCGGTCTGCGCGACGAACGATGTGTTGAGGATGACTGAGGAACTATCCCGCAAGCAAGGCAGCACCGCTTGAAGCGTGAACACCACGCCCTTGACGTTGACGTCCATGATCTCGTTGTAGAGTTCGTCGTCGATGTCGTCGACCGCGGACGGGAAAGCCCAGCCGGCATTGGCGAACACCACGTCCAGGCCGCCGAACTGCTCTTTCACCTCGGTGGCAATGGCGCGCATGTCCGTGATCGAACGCACGTCGCCCTTGAGAACGATCGCATGCTCGCCAAGCTCGGCCTGCACACGCTCGAACACGGAATCGTCGCGACCCGTGACCGCGACTCGGGCGCCTTCTGCAATGAACAGCTTCGCGGTTGCAAGACCGATGCCACTGGTCCCGCCCGTGATCAGAGCCGACTTGTTCTTGAGTCTCATCTTCCATTCCTTTCCATGTCTTGATTGATCCGGGCGAACGTTCGAAACGCGATCGTGTTTGTTTGCCTTGCCCGGCGTGACCTTCGATGCGAAGTATGGAACGTGAGGTGGGTGGCGCAAAGGTCGTATAACCCTCGAAAAGCGCCACTCGATCCGATCTGATTGAAAGACGTATCCCGGTGTTTGGTGGCGCCACGCGTCGAGCCGGCACGGCAGGGCCGGGAATCGTGCCGCTGGGCCGTCGTGCCGTTTGCTACCGGAAACGGGAAAGGGGAGAGCGCACGTCAGGGCCGGGGAGGTCAGATGGCTGACGGAGATTGGGCGGGTTCTTGCCGGTTCGTCAGGCAGCGTACTGGTGCTGGTGATTGCAGTGTTGCGTGCATTCGTCCGGGCACTCATGCCCGGTAGCACTTCTCGCGGAAGGCTGCACTGGCTCCGAACGTTCAGGGTCGCCCGAGCCGCCACGACGCCCTCAATCGAAATACGGCTCAAACGCGCCCCCGATCCAGTCCGTGAACGCCCGGACGCGCGGCGGACAACGGATGCGAGCCGTCGACCCACTGCGTATTCTCGAGATGATTCGAACTCGAAAACGGCTTGTCATGCGGCGTGACCACGGATGTTTGACAACCGCTCAAACTGACTGACGACCGGTTCGTTGCGAATGAGGCTCGACTTCTTTACCCGCCATCAATGAAAAATCTTGAGCCAGCGAGATTTCCCGATATTGATCGAAAATGATTCGGGGGTGACGGGTTTGATTTCGGGTGATCAGGGTTTCTTTCATTTTCGAAGGCTACGGATTTTTATCTGTTGCCAGTCGTCCGCGAGCTTCCTCCAATCGATCGCACGATCTACTGCGATTGCTTGTTCTGTTTTTCAGTTACTTTCCGAACCGTACCCCCAAAAGGAATTCGGGTCGTCCGATTTTGGTCGTTTCGGCTCGGGCAGTTTCTTCATTCCCGCCAGCACCGGTAGTTCCGACGCTCGACCCGGCAAGAAAGTGTGACGCGAAGGGTGAAGCGGGAGATCTCTCGGCAAACCGCGCAGATTTTCAGGTGCGGGCCGGTGCATCAATGCCCGATACTGCCGGTGTTTCGTCTGAGAAAATCGATGCTCGATGTTATTCGGAGTGATCGAAATTCCTCTATTCAACATATGAAAGTTTCGCAACGTGCATTGTGAACTGCGACCCCTTTAGTATTTATTGCTCAAATGTAAAATGAAGTGACTCGTTAATCGGTGCCCGAGTCGAAGTCAGAACAATTCCGCATACTCCGTATTGACGGAAAGCGCGCTCGGGTCGGACCCTCCCCCCACCCCGTTTAGCGCTCGTTACGCCCTTTGCATTTCGTAACAAGTCGGGTTGATTCGTCGGAGCCTGCTGTTTTAAATTTCGCTGGTCGTTCGGCAGCATCCGGCAGTCGGACGACCTTTCATTCTGCAAGTCACGACATGCCGGATACCTGGGTGGTCAGCCATCCGACACTGCAAGTCCGCACGCCGTGCGGGCTTGATCAAGTGGTCGAACTCGCAATGGGTATCGATTCGACTACATGCAGCCCGTTGGGATCCGACGCACCGTAGTGGGCTCGCCGAGTTGTTCATGTCATGCCGACTGGAGCCAGCTTGATATTGGCATCCATGGTCGAATTTTGATTGCTGCGTCGCACTCCTAAATGTATCGCCGGGATTCACCCAGATTGACGACGGTACAACTCAACTTTGCGCACTGCGCCGATAAAGGACAGAAAATGGAATTCGTACGAATGGGAATCGTCTTTGTTCATCTCATAGCCTGCTGTGTCGCGATTGGTCTCGTACTGACCAGCGACATTGCCATGGTCAGGCGACTTCTGGATTCCGACGCATCGACCGATCCCGCCCAGGTCCACCTGCCCAGCCTGCAGCGCACCGTCACGTTGGCGCTGACGGTGCTCTGGATCACCGGTATCGCGATCATTGCGTTCGATATGCGGACCCAGGGTCTCGGGTATCTCGGCAATCCCAAGCTGCAGGCCAAGATCGGCATCGTCGCCTTGCTGACCTTCAACGGCATCGCTTTGCACTCCGCGGTCCTCCCGGCATTGGAGAAAGCGGGATCCCTGCTGAAGCTTTCGTTCGAACGGCGCATGGTTGCCATTTTCGCGGGCGTGATTTCCGCCGTCTCGTGGTTCTATGCGGCAATGCTTGGCGTCGGGCGCCCGTTGAGCTGGAAGTATTCGCTGATCCAGATCCTGGCGGCTTACCCGGCACTGATCGCGGGCGGCATCGCCACCATGTTCTTTATCACGGCAGTGGCGAAATCCCGGACGCGCGTTGAACGACGGAATACCGAAAAGGTGGCGGCCTACTGAGCGCCGCCCCCGGGAGATGCGTACTGCTCGCAGCAGTATGCATCTCGTCGTCGCATATTCTGCGCTTTGGCCGGCGACACACCCGCGCCGCCGCCCCGGCGGCTACCTTACCCCGCAAGCCAGCCAGTCGCCCACCCCGGCGCCCTTAATCGAAGTAAGGCGCCAACACGCCCTCGATCCAGTCCATGAACGCCCGCACGCGCGGCGACAGATTGCGCCGATGGGCCACGACGAGCCACGCGGCGAGCGGCTCGGGACGCAGATCGGGCAGAACCTCCACCAGCGCGCCGCTTTCGATGTGATTCGCGACCCCTGAATATCCGGCCTGGATCAACCCGATGCCGGCCAGCCCGGCTGCGTGATAGGTCTGCACGCTGTTGACCTGCATCGCGCCCGGCAGCGGGAGCGACGCATAGCCGTTGCCGTTCGGGTACTCCCATCCCGGATGACGCGCGCCGAGTGTCAGCGCGTAGTGGACCATCCGGTGTCCCTGGCCGAGCAGATCGTCGAGCGTATGCGGCACCCCATACCGCGCCAGATAACCGGGGCTCGCCGCATTGATCATGCGCAGCCGGCCCAACGGCCGGGCGATCAGCGTCTCGTCCACGATCGGACCCAGACGGATCACGCAATCGAAACCTTCCTGGACGAGATCGACACGCCGATCGGTGCTCGAAAGTTCGAGCTCGAGTTCGGGGTGCGCCGCCATCAGTTGCGGCAGTGCGGGAATCACGACGCTGCGTGCCAGCTCGGTCGGCATGTCGACGCGCAATCTTCCCCGCAGGCGCGTGCCGTTGCCGGAGAACATCGATTGCAATTCCTGGACTTCGGCCAGCAGGTCCCGTGCGCGCGAATAGAACGCGCGTCCGTCCTCGGTCAGCTGCACGCTCCGCGTCGTCCGATGCAACAGCGCAACGCCCACGTCGCGCTCGAGTCGACGGATCACCATCGACACACGCCCTTTCTGGATGCCCAGGCTTTCGGCCGCCCGCGTAAAGCTCGTCATTTCGGCGACACGGGCAAAGATCAACAGCGCATCGAGGTTTTGCATTGTTCACTCAACGAGTAACAGAACGTTCAATCGGCCGTTATTTATAACTCAATAGCAACTCAGTAGAGTGCTTTCCGATGTCGTCTCCCGACGATCACCTGAACGAAAGGGCGCAACCATGACACAACACACCTCTCCGGTTAAGACGGCCGTCGTCTATCACTCCGGCTATGGGCATACCCGACGCATGGCAACGGCTGTCGCCGAGGGCGCCGGCGCCGTACTCGTCGCAATCGACGCCGACGGAAACATTGCGCAGGACGCCTGGGACACGCTGGCCGGCGCGGATGCCATCCTGTTCGGCTCGCCGACCTACATGGGCGGCCCCAGCTGGCAGTTCAAGAAGTTCGCCGACGCATCGTCGAAGGCCTGGTTCGAAGGTGCGTGGCGCAACACGATCTTCGGCGGCTTTACCAATAGCGCGAGCGTCAACGGCGACAAGCTCAATACGCTCGAATACTTCGTTCTGCTTGCCGGGCAGCACGGCGGCATCTGGGTGAGCCTGGACGTCAAGCCCGCGAACGTGAAGGCGTCGATGCGCGACGACCTGAATCGCATGGGCTCCTATCTCGCGCCGATGGCGCAGACGCCGGCCGATGCGTCGCCCGACGAAATGTCGCCCGGGGATCTCGAGACGGCACGCCGCTATGGCGCACGGGTCGCGACGATCGCCGGACAGTTTCGGGCAGGACAAGCGCGAATCGGCTGAGATCCCGGCGTGCGGGGCGCCCGGGACAGGACGCCACCGCATTCTCTCCAGCCGACCACGAAGGAAACGGCCATGAAATACAAGCAACTGGGCCGCACCGGCCTGTATGTCTCCGAGCTGTGTCTCGGCACGATGACGCTGGGCGGCAATGCCGATGCCGGCATGTGGGCGTCGATCGGCGCGGTCGGCCAGGACGACGCGACCCAACTGATTTCCCGCGCACTGGACGAGGGCATCAACTTCATCGATACCGCGGACATCTACTCCTTCGGCGAATCCGAACGCCTCGTCGGACAGGCGCTCCGAGACATCGGTGTTCCGCGCGGCGAGATCGTGCTGGCGACGAAGACGGCCGGTGTGATGGGCCCGAAACCCAACGATCAGGGCGCGTCGCGCGGCCACATCATGGATTCCGTGCAGAGAAGCCTGGAGCGGCTCCAGGTCGATCATGTCGACCTCTACCAGATCCACGCGAACGATCCCGTGACACCGATCGAAGAGACGCTGCGGGCGCTCGACGATCTGACGCGTCAGGGGCTGGTTCGCTATGTCGGCGTCTCGAACTGGCGCGCCGGAAAGATCGGCAAGGCGCTCGGACTCAGTGCAGCGCTTCATGCGACGCGCTTCGAGACGCTGCAGGCCTACTATTCGATCGCCGGATGTGACGTGGAGCGCGAACTGGTGCCGCTCGCGATCGACGAGCAGATGGCGCTCCTCGTCTGGTCGCCGCTCGCCGGCGGACTGTTGTCGGGGAAGTTCGGTCCCGGGGCGCCGACCGAGGAAGGTTCGCGGCGCAGCCAGTTCGATTTTCCGCCGGTCGATCTCGAGCGAGCGTGGCCGTGCGTTGCGGCGATGCGCGCCATCGCGGACGCGCGAGGTGTGTCGGTGGCCCGGATCGCGCTCGCGTGGCTGCTCGCCAAGCCGCACGTCACGAGCGTCATCATCGGCGCCAAACGGATCGAACAACTCGAAGACAATCTCGGCGCGGTCGATGTCGCCCTGACCGGGGACGAGCTGGCCCGGCTCGATGCCGTGAGCACGTTGCCTCCTGGCTATCCTGGCTGGATGATCGATCGTCAGGAGGCGGGCAGGTTGCCGCGACCTGTCATGCGCGCCGTGTCGAAATAGGGCTGGCGACGGCGCCCCGTGTCATGCTCGAACGGATTGCCTGACGCCGAGCGCTGCGCCGCACCGGGTAGCTGCGCGGCGCGATTGCCGCGGCAACCGCTAGAATTGCGGTTTTAGCCCGGAACACGTCCATGTCTTTTGCCTCGCTCGGCCTGATCGATCCCTTGCTGCGAAATCTGCAGGGCCTCAATTACCAGACACCGACGCCGGTGCAGGCCAAGGCGATTCCCACTGTGCTCGGTGGCAAGGACGTCATGGCCGCGGCCCAGACCGGCACCGGCAAAACGGCGGGTTTTGCGCTGCCGCTGTTGCAGCGGCTGGTGCAACACGGGCCGGCGGTGTCCAGCAACCGTGCGCGTGTCCTGGTACTGGTGCCCACGCGTGAACTGGCCGAGCAGGTGCTGCAGAGCTTTGTCGAGTACGGCAAAGGCCTCGACTTGCGGTTTCTGGCTGCCTATGGCGGGGTGAGCATCAACCCGCAGATGATGAAGTTGCGCAAGGGCGTGGATGTGCTCGTTGCCACGCCGGGCCGTCTGCTGGACCTCAACCGGCAGAACGCGGTGCAGTTCGATCAAGTCCAGACGCTGGTGCTGGATGAAGCCGACCGCATGCTCGATCTGGGCTTTGCGCGCGAACTCAACGCCGTCTTTGCCGCGTTGCCCGCCCAGCGCCAGACGCTGCTGTTCTCCGCCACGTTTACCGACGATATCCGCGCGATGGCGGCGAGCATTCTGCGCAGCCCGGTCAATATCAGCGTCAGCCCGCCCAACGTCACGGCGAGCAAGATCAAGCAGTGGGTGGTGCCGGTGGACAAGCGGAACAAGCCGGACCTCTTCATGCACCTGGTGGCCGAGAACAACTGGGACCACGCGCTGGTGTTCGTCAAGACCCGCAATGGCGTGGATTACCTGGCGGCGATGCTGGATGAAGCGGGCTATGCGGTCGACACCATCCACGGCGACAAGCCGCAGCCTGCGCGCCTGCGTGCGCTGGAGCGCTTCAAGACGGGCGAAGTGCAGATGCTGGTCGCGACCGATGTGGCGGCGCGCGGGCTGGATATCGACGACCTGCCGCTGGTGATCAACGTGGATCTGCCGATCGTGGCGCAAGACTATGTGCACCGTATTGGCCGTACCGGCCGCGCGGGTGCCAGTGGTGTGGCGGTGTCGCTGGTGTGTGCCGATGAAGCGCCGCAACTGGCCGCGATCGAGGCGCTGATCCGGCAGACGCTGCGCCGTGAAGAAGAGCCGGGTTTCGAAGCCGAACACCGCGTGCCGGAAACCAGCGCGACGGGGCAGATCATCAAGAAGCCCAAAAAGCCGAAGAAGCCCAAAGTGCCGCAAGGTGGGGCCGGTGCCATGCCGGCGGCTGGCAAACAGCCGAAGCCGCAAGGCGGGGAGGGCAAACGCAAGCCTGCGGGGCCGCGCGCCGGGGCTGCGGGCAAGGGGGCAAGCGTGTCCGCCGGTAGTCCATTCAGCGTGCAAAAGCCGCGCGGCAAACCCGCCGGGAAGGCGGCTGCGGGCGCACGTAAGCCGGCCGGCAAGCCCGTTGGTGGTCGCGGTACGCGCTAACGCCGATCGGTGCGGTTGATCAACACCGGCCATGAAACATGGCGGGCGGTTCAGGTCTGCGGCAGAAAGCGGCAGGGGGGGCGTGTCTCAGGTCGGCGGGTAACGGCGCACTGAATCATGCATCGCCCGTGGAGCGGATGCGCGACGCGATCAATGAAAGAATAGCGCCCGCATGCCGAACGTGTGATGCGCTTCGGCCGCCATCAGCACCATCAGCACCAGCAGGCACAGCGGCGGTATCAGGATCGCGTACACCAGCGCCAGCCGCTCCCACATCATGTGCATGAAGATCGACACGATCAGCCCGGCCTTGGCGATCATGAGCACGACGATCAGCACCCAGCGCAGCAGGCCCTGCACGTTGAAGTAGTCCACCAGGTACGACAACGTGCTCAGGACGAACAGCAGCCCCCAGATTTTCAGGTAGATGCCGATCGGATGCTGCTGGCCGTGCGCGGCGTCGGGTCGATCGGCGGGATCGGTGTGGTCCATGGCCTGCCTCACCACAAATAGAACAGCGCGAAGATGAACACCCACACCAGGTCGACGAAGTGCCAGTACAGGCCGGCGATCTCGACGATCTGGAAGTTGCCGTGCTCGGCGAACCCCGGCTGCAGGATCTTGCGCGCGACCAGCAGCAGGTAGATCACGCCGCAGGTCACGTGAAAGCCGTGGAACCCGGTGATCAGGAAAAAGCACGCGCCGAACTGTGCCGCACCGATCGGGTTGCCCCACGGGCGTATGCCTTCACGGAAGATCAGGTTGGTCCACTCGAACGCCTGCAGCGACACGAAGGTCGCGCCCAGCAGCGCGGTCGCCAGCAACAGCGCGGCGGCGGGCCGGGTGTTGCGCCGGTAGCCGAAGTTGACGGCCATCGCCATGGTGCCGCTGCTGCTGATCAGGGTGAACGTCATGATGGCGATCAGCAGCAACGGCACCTCCACGCCGCCCACGGTGAGCCCGAACACCTTGGCGGTGTCGGGCCACGGCGCGGTGGTCGACATGCGCACCGTCATGTAGCCGATCAGGAAGCTGCTGAAGACGAAGGTGTCCGACAGCAGGAAGATCCACATCATCGCCTTGCCCCACGGCACCTTGAAGGCTTCGCGGTCGGCGGCCCAGTCGGTGACGATGCCGCGCCAGCCGTCAGGCCCGGCGTCGGCGGGCGGAGGGGCCGCGGGTTCGGTCGGGAGCATGGGCGAGGTCATGGCGCGGCTCCATACAGCGGCCCGCAGATGGCGGCGACGACCCCGGGCGTGAGCCACCACATCGCCGCCAGCAGCACGAGCCAGACGGCCAGCAGGAAATGCCAGTAGAGGGCGCACAGCGCGATGGCACGCTGGGCGCGGAACGGGTCCGCGCGCCGCAGTTGCGCGATCGTCACGGCCCAGGCGGCCAGCCCGCCCAGCACGTGCAATCCGTGCAGGCCGGTGAGCAGGAACAGGAAGCTGTTGGACGGATTGACGGTGACGGTCTGCCCGGCCGCCGACAGCATGCGCCACGCGGTCAGTTGCCCGATCACGAACACGGCGGCCAGCACGCCGCCGGACACCAGCCACGCCACGCGGTGCGCGGTCAGTTGCCGGGCACGCTGCATGGCAACGCTTGCCAGCGCCAGCGCGCCGGTGTTCCACCACAGCAGCGCCGGATGCGGGATCGGCTGCCAGTCGGGCTCGCGCATGCGCATGCCATAGGCGAGCAGCAGCAATGAAAACAACGTCGTTGCCACCGCCATGAAGACGATCAGGCCGACGCGGCTCGCATTCGGCAAGACCGGTGGCGTGTCGGGAACGAACGGGCGCGGCAGGGTGGTCATTTGCGTGCCTCGCCGGGTTGAAGTGTCGGGTGGGCCGGTTCAGGCGCCGGCGCCGTCGCGGGCGGCTGATTTTGCGGGACGAAGTCTTCCTCCTGTCCCGGCGGGCTGTATTCGTACGCCCAACGGTAGACGACCGGCTGCGCGGCGCCCCAGTTGCCGTGCACCGGCGGCGTTTGCGGGGTCTGCCATTCCAGCGTGGTGGCCCGCCACGGGTTGCCGTCGGCACGCTTGCCGCGCACGAGGCTCCATGCCAGGTTGTACAGGAACAGCAGTTGCGCCACCCCCACGATCAGCGCGACGACGGTGATGAACGTGTTGAGCGTCTGCGCCGAGTGCGGGATGAAGCTGTAGCCCTCATATGCGTAATATCGCCGCGGCATGCCGAGGATGCCGAGATAGTGCATCGGGAAGTAGATCGCATAGGTGCCGAGAAAGGTGATCCAGAAGTGCGCGCGCCCGAGCCGGTCGTCGAGCATGCGGCCCGTCACCTTCGGATACCAGTGGTAGAGGCCGCCGAACACCACGAGGATGGGCGACACGGCCATCACCATATGGAAGTGCGCCACCACGAAGTACGTGTTCGACAGCGGAATGTCCACGCTCACGTTGCCGAGATAGAGCCCGGTCAGCCCGCCCAGCACGAAGGTGCTGATGAAGCCGATGGCAAACAGCATCGGCACGGTCAGGTGGATATCGCCGCGCCACAGCGTCAGCACCCAGTTGTAGACCTTGAGGGCGGTCGGGACGGCGATGATGAGCGTGGTGGTGGCAAAGAAGAAGCCGAAGTACGGATCCATGCCGGCGATGAACATGTGGTGCGCCCAGACCACGAAGCTCAGTGCGCCGATGATGACGATGGCCCACACCATCATCCTGTAGCCGAAGATGCTCTTGCGTGCGTGGGTGCTGATGAGGTCCGACGCGATGCCGAAGGCCGGCAGCGCGACGATGTAGACCTCCGGATGCCCGAAGAACCAGAACAGGTGCTGGAACAGCAGCGGGCTGCCGCCGACATGCTTGAGCGGCTGCCCCATCGATACCACGGCCGGTATGAAGAAACTGGTGCCGAGTGTCCGGTCGAGCAGCATCATCACCGCCGATACGAACAGCGCCGGAAACGCCAGCAGCGCCATGATGGTTGCGATGAAGATGCCCCACACCGTGAGCGGCATGCGCATGAGCGTCATGCCGCGCGTGCGCGCCTGCAGCGTGGTGGTGACGTAGTTCAGGCCGCCCATGGTTGCCGCGACGATGAAGATCGCCAGCGACACGAGCATCAGCACGATGCCCCATTCCACGCCCGGCGTGCCGGGCAGGATGGCCTGGGGCGGATACAGCGTCCAGCCCGCGCCGGTCGGCCCGCCCGGCACGAAGAAGCTCGCGGTCAGCACGAGCACGGCCAGCAGATAGACCCAGTAGCTCAGCATGTTGAGAAACGGGAACACCATGTCGCGCGCGCCGAGCATCAGCGGGATCAGGTAGTTGCCGAAGCCGCCCAGGAACAGCGCGGTCAGCAGGTAGATCACCATGATCATCCCGTGCATGGTGACGAACTGGTAGTAGTGATTGGCGTCGATGAAGCTGAACTTGCCGGGAAAGCCGAGCTGCATCCGCATCAGGTCCGACAGGACGAGGCCGACCAGGCCGATGGCGATGGCCGTCAGCGAATACTGCACGGCGATGACCTTGTGGTCCTGGCTCCAGACATAGCGCGTCCAGAAGCTTTTCGGGGCGTGGTCGATGTGCGCGTAGGGCATTGTGTCTGCTCCGCTAGGGCTGGCGGTTGGCCGCGCTGCTGGCAGCCGGGCCGCCTTGCGATTCGATGTAGGCCACCAGCGCGGTCAGCTCCTGCTCGCTCAGGTCGAAACGCGGCATGATGGGTGAATAGCCCTTCACGACACGGGCCGACGGGTCGCGGATGAACGCGCGCAGATAGGCTTCGTCCACCTTCGCGGTGCTGCCGTCGGCCATCGTTTCGGTCTTGCCGAACAGGCCCTTCCAGGTGGGGCCCACGCGCGGGCTGCCGTCCACGGTATGGCAGGCGAGACAGCCCTTGGCCGCGGCGAGCGCCCGGCCCTGGTCGGCAAGCGCCTGGGCGCTGCCGCCAGGCGCGGCTGCCGCAGCCTGCACCTTGGCCTGCTGCCGCTGCGCGAAGCTGGTCTGCTGCGCGAGCCAGCGCGAGAATGCCGCTTCGTCTTCCACCACCACCACACCGCGCATGCCGGCGTGCCCGACACCGCAAAGCTGCGCGCACAGGATGTCGTAACGCCCCGCCTTGGTCGGCGTGAACCAGAAGGTCGTCACCATGCCGGGCACCATGTTCATGCGCGCACGGAACGGCGGGACATAGAAGTCGTGCAGCACGTCGAGCGACCGTGTCAGGACCTGGATCGGCCGGTTCAGCGGCAGGTGGACCTCGGGCGTCTCGATCAGGTAGTTGTCGCGGCCGTTGGGGTCGGCGGGGTTCAGGCCGAACGGGTTGTCGCTGCCGATGTAGCGCACGTCCGTCGTGCCCAGCTTGCCGCCGGGGCCGGCGAAGCGGAAGCGCCATTGCCATTGCCGGCCGAGCACCTCCATCTGCAGCACGTTGCGCGGCGGCCGGATGTAGTCCGCGTAGACGAACAGACCGGGTGCCAGCAACGCCGCCACGCCGACGGCGGTCAGGCCGATCAGCCACCATTCCAGCCGCCGGTTGTGCGGCTCGTACGCGGCGCGATGCCCGCCGCGGTGGCGGTAGCGCACCAGTGCGATCGCGACGAACAGGTTGATGGCGATGAAGAGCGCGCCGGTGATGACGAGCGTGATCGTCAGCATGTCGTCCATGCTCACCCAGTTCGATGCGATCGGCGTGATCCACCAGGGACTGGCAAAGTGGAACCCCACCGCCAACAGGATGATCAGGATCAGGGCAATCGCAAGCGCCATGGGCCGCCTCGCCGCGCGTCACTCGCCGGAGCCGCCAACCGGCGCTCCGGGCATCGTCGTGCCGCCTTGCCGTATTTCGTCTCACCTTTTGCCGGCAGTCTGCCACGACCGATTCACCAAGCGTCGTCGGCGGCTCTAAAGAAAAGGTAGTCTGCTCCTCTGCATCGTGCAAGGCAGCACAAAGGGGGGAGCACGCCCCGTCCACGCAGCGCCCGAATGTCGGCGTCCCCTGCCGCGATGACAACCAGAACGGCCGCCTCCGGCATGGGGTGTCGAGGCGGCCGTCTCGCGCGGCGGGAGGAAGCGGCGTGTCAGTGCATTGCGTTCTGCTTGCGCCGTTCGAGCATGCCGTACACGACGGCGGTGACCACACCGAACAGCAGGTTGGCCAGCAAGGGTCCGGAACCTCGCTCCGAGATGAACCACGGGAACACGGCGGTCATCACGTAGAAGTTCCACACGTACGCGACGATCCCGAACGCCAGCCCGATGACGGCCTCCATGCCGACGCTCGAATCGAAGCGGAACGGGGCCATGATCGCGGCGAGGATCATCCCCATGATCGCGCCGAGCACGTAGTGCAATACCAGCGCCATTCCGACGATGCTGAAGCTGAAGACCGACATCTGTTCGAGCGCGCCGCGGCCCATCACCATCGCCGCGATCTTGTGGGTCGGTTGCCACGGGCTTTCATCGAGCACCATGGTCGACCAGAAGAATTCGAGCACGATCACCAGCGCGCCGCCCGCAAGACCGGCGACGGCCGCGGCGAGCCAGTCCGGCATGCGCCGTTGCCAATGGTGTGATTGAATGTGCAGTTCCATACGACCTCCTTGCTGACGGTTCAGCCTCGGCACTCGGGTTCAGCACGCGCCACGCACGTCGAAAATTCGTCGCCTGTTCGATTCAGAATGGCAGATATGGATGGCAACGCAAGGTGCAAAAACCCTGCGCGTCGCATGGCAACACGGTGCTCTGTCCGACGTTCGGAATCGGCGTGTCGGCGGGTGTCGGCGCGACATGGCGCGGAGATGGCGGCGATGCGCGGCCGTGGGCGTCCGATCGCGTGCAATGCCGGACGGGCAGGGGCTGTCGCGGCACAGCCGTGGTACCGGCGTGCCGGGGTACCGTCAGTACCCCGACGCATTCCTCTGCGTAGACGGATGCCGGTTTCGCACCGGCCTGCAGCCGACACGCGCGATGGGGAGACGGCACTCTGCGTTCGTCAGGGGAAAACCGGGGTCGTAGGCTCGCCGCCTTCCAGATCCGCCTTCGGAAAATGCCGGGCGATCATCTGCTCGATTTCCTGCTCTCGCAATGCCGGCACGTCGGCCATGATCAGGATCTGGCCTTCCTTGATCGATTCACGAAATCGCTCGAGTCGCGCGTTCGGCTCGGCGATGCCGATCATCCCGGCCGTCCACGCGCCGAAGCCCGCGCCCGCCACCGTCAACGCGACGACGGCGCCGCCCGCGATCACGAGCTCGGCAGGGGGGTACACCAGCGCGACGAGGCCGATCAGCGCGCCCGTCGCACCGCCGAGTGCGACGCCGCGCTCGAGCGCGTGCACGACATCGCTGCTTTGCAGTAACGATGCTTCGGGCAACTCATCAAGCGTGACACTGTGATCGGCGAGGACGTGGATATGGCGCCAGATGATGCGCGCGCGCAGCAAGTCGTCGACGATCGCCTTCGCCATCTGCGTGTCGGGTACGAGGAAATAGAGGCGCCTCATTTCGGCCCCCTTTTTTCAGTCGGGAATAGCTTCTATTCTATGTCACCATCGGCGGCGCGCTACGTGCGTATGCGTGTGCTTGCCCGCATGAGCGGGGCAGGCGCCACGCGTCACGTCGAGCTTGAATCTCCCGACCGAACGGTGGACGCCGCCGGGTTCCCGCGTTCCGGCGACGGCACCGTCTCCGGCATCTGCGATGCCCGGCGATGCGGGTTGCATCATCGGCCGTCGCCGACGTTCGAAGGCAGATAACGCTCCACCAGCCGGGCCCAAAAGGCGGACCCGACGACCAGATTCTCGTCGTTGAAGTCATAGGTCGCGCTGTGCAGCGTGTTCCCGCCGTCGGCCGGGCCGTTGCCGATCCGCAGGAAGGCGCCCGGGCGCGCCTGCAGCATGTATGCGAAGTCCTCGCTTCCCATCAGCGGAGCCATCTGTTCCGTGACCCGATCCTCGCCGACCAGTTCTTTCGCGACCTGGATCGCCAGCTCCGTTTCGGCATCGGTGTTCGTCACCACCGGATAGCCCTCCACGTAATCGACGACGGCCGTGAGGCCATAGCTGTCGGCCTGAGCGTGCACGAGCCTGATGATGCGTTCCTTCAACCTCCGCCGGACGTCCGCGTCGAACGATCGAACGCTGATGCTCAATTCGACCTCGCCCGGGATGACGTTGGGCGCCGATCCGCCCGCTATCTTTCCGATGGTCACGACCGCCGACCGGGTCGGATCGACATTGCGGGACACGATGGTCTGCAAGGCCATCACGATGCTGCCTGCCGCGACGATCGGGTCGTTCGCCAGATGCGGGCGGGCAGCGTGCCCGCCCTTGCCGACGACTTTCACGTAGACGCGGTCGCCCGCGGCCATGAAGTTGCCCTTGCGGAACATGAAGGTGCCCGCCGGCGCACCGGGGTGGTTGTGCATCGCGAACACCGCATCGCAGGGAAAGCGCTCGAAGAGCCCTTGCTCGACCATGCGTTTGGCACCGCTGTCGTAGCCGCGCTCCTCGGCGGGCTGGAAGATCAGGTGCAGCGTGCCGTCGAATCGCCTGCGCCGCGCCAGGTATCGGGCCGCGCCGAGCAGCATGGCGGTATGCCCGTCGTGACCGCAGGCATGCATCCGGCCCGGAATCAGGCTCTTGTGGCCGAACGTGTTGCGCTCGTCGATCGGCAGCGCGTCCATGTCGGCCCGGATGCCGATGCTGCGTTCGCTCGTGCCCAGCCGCAGCGTGCCGACGACGCCGGTGCCGGCGAGCCCCGTCTCGACCGAATAACCGCATTCCGTCAGACGAGTGGCGACGAGCGCCGCGGTCTCCACTTCCTCGAACGCGAGTTCCGGGCAGCCATGCAGCGTGTAGCGGAGCTTGCGCATGTCGTCGGCAAGCGGCTCGAGGTCGGAGACGGAACTGAGGTCGGGTAATAGCATGTTCGATCCAGGAAGAAACGCCGGACTAGAAGGGGCCCAGATGAATGGCGACGCCGGCTGCAATGGCGACGATGCAGATGCCGAACCAGGCGGCCAGCAGCGGCATGACGAAACGCAGCCACCTGACGTAGGAAATGCCGGCGGTCGCCAGGACCGCCATCAGGACCCCGGAAGTCGGGTTGAAGCAGTTGATGAAGCCCTCGCCGAGCAGCACGGCCTGCACCGTCACCTGGCGGGTCAGGTGCAGCGTGTCGCCCAGCGGCGCGAAGATCGGAATGAGGACCGCCGATTCGCCCGATCCGGACGAGATGCCGACGTGAATCAAGGCGGCGCTCGCGAACATGCTGATCGCGGCCGCCGTGGCATTGAGCGGGGCGAGCCATCCGGCGAGCAGGTCGACGATCGGGTCGAGGATCTTCCCGTCGGCGAGGACGATCGAGATGGCCCGCGCCATTCCCACCACGAGCGCGCCCTTGACCAGGCCGCTGCAGCCATGCAGGAACGTGTCCGCGATCCTGCCCGGTCGAATGCCGCTCGCGATCCCGCCGGCAATCGCCATGACGAGGAACATCGCGATCATCTCGGTCTCGGCCCAGTGCCGCGTCGATGAACCGTAGACGAATACCGACAGGCAGACGAGCACGATGCCGACGACGACAAGTTGCCGGGTGTCGAGGCGTCGCACGGGCGAGAACGGCGTGGTCCCGCTCATCGACGACGTCGACGCGCAAATCGCTGCGCCGCTCACGCGACAGGTGCGCATCCGGACGACGAGAAAAATGACGGTGGCCACGACGAAGGCGACGTAGAGGCACACGCGGAACGTCATCCCGGAAAACATCGGCAGGCCGGCCAGACGCTGGGTCAGTCCGGTCGTCACCGGGTTGAGGATGCCCGTGTTGAAGCCCGCGTAGGTGCCCAGATAGATCAGGCCGGCGCCCATTTCCTTCGACAGCCCCATCGATTCGGCCAGCAGCAGTCCAAGCGGGACAAACGCCACGACCGAATTCGTCACCACGCCCAAGGTGCCGAGCAGCGAAAAGACGACGCACAGGACGATGACCGTGATGTGCGCCCGCGCGCCTTCCCGGCGGGTGGCCAAGGCGAGGGCGCTACGAACGGCCCCGGTCGCTTCGAGCACCGCCAGCGCACCGCCGGTAAACAGGATGAGAAAGATGATCGGCGCGGACGCGATCATGCCCTTGGCCAGCGCGACGAACATCTCGCCTGGCCCTACGCCGTGCCCAGCCACCGGTTTCAGGCTGCCGGGGACGACGAGGCTGACGCCGTCGCTGACCGTCCGCGAGAACTCGCCCGATGGCACGAGCCATGTCGCGATCGCCGCCGCCAACAGCATGACGAACAGCAGCACATAGGGGCTGATCGGCTCGCCGCCGCCGTTCGCGCGGGCTGGCCGACGCTGCTCCACGCTTTCGACTTGCGGGCTGGCGTCGTTCATGTTGTTCCTCCATCGATGCGTTCGAGCGGTCATCCGCTCTGTCTCCGTTCGGCTCGGGAACGTGCGTGTTCCCTGACCGGCTATGGGGCGGAGTATCGGCGAAAATCCCGGTGGAAAGTTGCGTGTCCGGCTGCGAAAATGTTGCATTGAATGCAACACTGGAGGCGGGTTGGATACCTTCGAACGGAGTCTCTCGGAGCGCACGCTGCAATACCTGGTCGCGATCGCGACATTCGGCGGAATGCGTCAGGCGGCGCTTGGCCTGGATGTGAACGTGTCGACGATCAGCCGGCAAGTCGCCGTTGCCGAGCGCGAGCTTCGGCTGTCGCTGGTCACGCGTCGCGGGCGAAAAATGGAGTTGACCGAAGCGGGTCAGATGGCGGTCGATTATTTCCGCGACTGCGAGCGCAATGCCCGCCGATTTCGCGCCCAGCTGGAGGAATACCGCGGCCTGCGGCGCGGGCAGGTCACCATCGCCGCGGGCGAGGGCATCGTGACGAGTCTGGTGTCGGTTGCCCTGAAACCCTTTCTCGACCGATACCCCGGCATCGTCGTGGAGTTGCGCACCGGCTCGCTTCCCCAGCTCATCTCCATGATCCGGGAGGATCTGGTCGATATCTGCGTGTCGATCGGCGCGTCGACCGATCCGACACTGAACGCACGCATGTTTCAGAGCGAGCCCTTGTGCGCGATCGTCTCGGTCGCGCATCCGATGTCGTCGCGCAAGTCGGTCAAGATGGAAGAGCTCGCCGACGAACGGCTGGTCTTCATGCCCGCGGAGTTCGGGCTGCAGGCGCATGTCAATGCGATCCTCGCCGATATCGGACGCACGTACGTGCCTGCATTTCGCTGTGACCGGTTTTCGACGGCCGCTGCGATCGCGGCACAGAACCTGGCCGTTGCATTCATGACCCGCGGCGCGGCCCAGGAGAGAATCGCCGCAGGTCAGGTGAAGGCCGTGCCGATCGACCATCCGATCGCGCGGACATTCGACCGCTACGTGATCACACGGGCCGGACGGCGACTTGGCCCGGCCGCGAATTATCTGCTGCGGGAAATCGTCAGGCTCATGTCGACCGTGTAGCAGCGGAGGAAGTGCGGGGGGGCCGGACGTCGAATGCCGAACGTTCGTCGCGGCCTGTCCGCCTGTCCGGCCGGTACGTCCGTCCGTCGCCGGTCAGGCTTGCGTCACCCCTGAGCCGACCGCCGCACCCTCCGCGTCGCTCGTCCCCGGTGCGACTTCCTCGAGCGCCTGCCTACCGGTCTCGACACGCAGCAACCCGATCGCGACACACAGCACGCCGAGCGTCGCGCTGACCATCGCGATCACGCCCGATACGCCGAACGCCTGGTAAAGCGCCAACGCCAGCGCGGGCGTGCCGATCGACGACATCCGTCCGCACATCCCTGCCACACCGGTGCCGCGCAGCCGCACTTCGGTCGGGAACAGTTCGGGGATGTAGCCGAACAGCCCGAGCGTCGTGATCGTGTAGATCGCGCTGACGAGACAGAATCCGACCACGATGATCGCGGTGGTATCGCGCAGCGACACATACAGCCAGCCGAGCGCGATGCTGAGAATCGACGCGATCACGATCCCCTTCGCCCGCCCGATCCGATCCGCGATCAGATAGCCGATCAACCCGCCGACCGGCGAGCCGATCGACATCAGGAACACGAACCCGAGCGACTTGACGACCGACAGTCCCTCGGTGACAAAGAACGTCGGCAGCCATGCAATGAAGCCATAGAGCCCGACGTTCACACCAATCGCGGTCAACGCCGCGACCGTCGTCCGTCCCCGCATTCCCTTCGAAAACAGCACCCCAAGCGGCACCTTCCCGACATGCAGGTCGACGGTACGCCGCACCGGCGGCAGCGTGCCGACCTGCCGGCCGACCTCCTGCTCGATCGCGGCCAGCGTCGCCTCGGCCTCATCGAGCCGCCCGACCGACTCGAGCCAGCGCGGCGATTCCGGCATCCGTTTCCGCATGAACCAGACAACCAGCGCGCCAACGCCAGCCAGCGCGAACATGTACCGCCAGCCGAGGTAAGGAATGATCCAGTACCCCGCGGCCAGCGCAGCAAAGAGCCCGCTGTTGGTGATGATCGCGAGCAGCGACACCCATTTGCCGCGCGTCTCGGGCGGCACGAACTCGGCGAGCGTCCCGGCCGCGACGACCAGTTCCGCCCCGAGCCCGATCCCCATGATGAACCGCAGCACGATCAGCCACGCAATATCGGGCGCGAAACACGCGGCGATCGACGCGAGCCCGAACACCGCCAGATTGAGCTGATACGAATACCGCCGTCCGAGCCGATCGCCGACATAGCCCGCGACGAACGCCCCGATCATCATCCCGACGAACGTCGACGATACGAACATCGCGCCATGCCGCAGATCGGTGAATCCCTCCTTGACCATCGCCGCGACCGAGCCGTTGGCGAGATAGATATCGAACGCGTCGAGGAACGCGCCACCGGCGATCAGTCCGAGTATCTTCCAGTGGAACCTTGAAATCGGCAGCCGGTCGAGCCGGCCGGCGGCATTGACGGTGTTCGCCATGATGTCTCCGGTTGTGCGGCGCTCTCGCGTCCGTGAGCGGACGCGGAGACGCTTCGATATGTCGATGAGGGGCGCGCTTCGATCAGCGCGGAAAGGCCCGGTCAGACCGCACCGGATGCGTGCAACGTGTGAATCTGTTGATCGGCATAGCCGAGCTCGCGCAGCACGGCATCGGTATGCTGGCCGAGCGCCGGCACCGGATCCATGCGCGGATCGTCGCCCGGCGCGACGCCGGGCGGCAGCAGCGCAGGGATGTCGCCGGCAGGCGTGGCAACCTGCGTCCAGCGATGCCGGGCGGCGAGCTGCTCATGCGTCCAGACGTCGTGCATGTCGTTCATCCGCGCGTTCGCGATGCCGGCTTGCTCGAGCCGGCCGATCACGTCGGCGGCCGTCAGCGTCGAGAATGCACGGACGATGACGCCCGCGAGTTCGTCGCGATTCGCGACGCGGCGGCTGTTCGACCCGAAGCGTTCGTCGGCCGCCAGCTCGGGCAGGCCGATCACGGTCTCGCAGAAGTGCTTCCATTCGCGCTCGTTCTGCAGACCCAGCATCACGGTGTTGCCGTCGCCGGCCTTGAACGGGCCGTACGGGAAGATCGTCGCGTGCGACGCGCCGGCCCGCCGCGGCGGCGACTGGCCGTCGATCGCGTAGTAGAGCGGATAGCTCATCCACTCGACCATGCTTTCGAGCATCGACACGTCGATGTGCCGGCCGCGCCCGGTGCGTCCGCCCTCGATCAGCGCGGCGAGGATGTTCGTATACGCATACATGCCCGCCGCGATATCGGCGATCGAGCAGCCGGCCTTGGCCGGCTCGCCGTCGGCGCCGGTAATGCTGAGGAATCCGGATTCACTCTGGATCAGCAGGTCGTACGCCTTCTTGTCGCGGAACGGCCCGTCGAGCCCGTAGCCGGAGATGTCGCAGACGATCAGCTTCGGATAGCGCTCGCGCAGCGTGTCGTAGTCGAGCCCCAGGCGCTGCGTCGCGCCGGGTGCGAGATTCTGCACGAACACGTCGGCATCGGCGAGCAGCTTGTGCACGACGTCGAGCGCCGCGGCCTGCTTGACGTCGAGCGTGATGCTTTCCTTCGAACGGTTGGTCCACACGAAGTGGGACGCGAGCCCCGCCACGCGTTCGTCGTAGCCCCGCGCGAAATCGCCGACGCCCGGCCGTTCGACCTTGATCACGCGCGCGCCGAGATCCGCGAGCTGGCGCGTGCAGAACGGCGCGGCGATCGCGTGCTCGAACGTGACGACCTTGATGCCTTCCAGTGGGCGCATGCTCGTCACTCCCGTCAGAACGACCGCGGCAGGCCGAGGATGTGTTCGGCGACGTACGACAGGATCAGGTTCGTCGAGATCGGCGCGACCTGGTACAGGCGCGTCTCGCGGAACTTGCGCTCGACGTCGTACTCGCACGCGAAGCCGAAGCCGCCGTGGAACTGCAGGCACGCGTTTGCCGCTTCCCACGACGCGTCGGCCGCGAGCAGCTTCGCCATGTTCGCCTGCGCGCCGCACGGCTCGTGCGCGTCGAACCGGCGCGCGGCCTCGAAGCGCATCAGGCTCGCGGCCTCGACGTTGACGAACGAGCGGGCGATCGGGAACTGCACGCCCTGGTTCTGGCCGATCGGGCGGCCGAACACGACGCGATCCTTCACGTACTGCGACACCTTGTCGACGAACCAGTAGCCGTCGCCGATGCATTCGGCCGCGATCAGCGTGCGTTCCGCGTTCAGTCCGTCGAGGATGTACTTGAAGCCCTGGCCTTCCTCGCCGATCAGGTTCTCCGCCGGAATCTCGAGGTTGTCGAAGAACAGCTCGTTCGTCTCGTGGTTCACCATGTTCGGGATCGGGCGGACCGTCATCCCGTTGCCGATCGCATGATGCAGATCGACGATGAAGATCGACATCCCTTCGGATTTCTTCTGCACGTCCGACAGCGGCGTCGTGCGCGCGAGCAGGATCATCAGGTCGGAGTGCTGCACGCGCGAGATCCACACCTTCTGGCCGTTGATCACGTAGCGGTCGCCCTTGCGTACCGCGGTCGTCTTGATCTTCGTCGTGTCGGTGCCGGTGGTCGGTTCGGTCACGCCCATCGACTGCAGGCGCAGCGCGCCGCTCGCGATCTTCGGCAGATAGCGCTGTTTCTGCTCGGCCGAGCCGTGGCGCAGCAGCGTGCCCATGTTGTACATCTGGCCGTGGCAGGCGCCGGAGTTGCCGCCCGCACGGTTGATTTCCTCCATGATCACCGACGCCTCGGTCAGGCCGAGGCCGGAGCCGCCGTATTCCTGCGGAATCAGCGCGGCGAGCCAGCCGGCTTGCGTCAGTGCGTCGACGAACGCTTCGGGATAGCCGCGCGCCTCGTCGATCTTGCGGAAATACTCGGCGGAAAACTCGCCGCACAGGTCGCGAACGGCTTCGCGGATGTCTTGGTACGCGTCGGTAGGGTTCATGTTTCGTAGCGGGGAAAGCGTCGGAAGTCAGGCGAGGGTCGCGCTCGCGGTCATGGTCAGCCAGCCGTCGTGGTCCCTGGCCCAGAGCTCGATGGTCTTGCCGTCGTCGGCGAGGCGGCCGCACACGCTGAACGTGTTGCCGAGGAAGGTCGGCCGCACCGCGCGATAGGCGTATTCGCCGATCGTCGCGCCGGGCAGCGAGCGCGTCACGAGGTCGAGCAGCAGCGTCGAAATCAGCGGGCCGTGCACGACGAGGTCCGGATAGCCTTCGACGTCGCGCACGTAGGTGCGGTCGTAGTGGATGCGATGGCCGTTGAAGGTCAGCGCGGAATAGCGGAACAGCATGACTTCGTCGGGCGTGATGTCGCGCTGCCATTGCGCAGGGTCGGGCGCGGCCTTCGGCGGGGGCGCGGCGGCGCCGGGCGCGGCCGCGCCGCGATAGACGATGTCGTGTTCCTCGCGGATCGCGACTTCGCCCGCGGATTCGATCACGTGCTCGACGGTCACGAAGCCGAGCGTGCCGCTGCGGCCTTCCTTGCGTTCGACGGACAGGATGCGCGACGTGCGCGTCGCGATCGCGCCGATCGTCAGCGGGCGTTCGAACGTCAGCCGGCCGCCGGCCCACATGCGCCGCGGCAGCCCGAGGTCCGGCAGGAAGCCGCCCTTGCGCGGATGGCCGTCCGGGCCGAGCTCGGCCTGCTGCGCGATCGACCAGAAATACAGCCAGTGCCATGCGGGCAGCAACGCATCGCCGGCAGCGGGCACGATCGGATGGTCGAGCGTGGCCGCGAAGGCGACCGCACGTTCGGCGCTGATCAGGTCGGTCGCGACCTGTTGGGCATCGTCGCTGGCATGCGACCGGGGAGCGTTCACTGTCACCTCCATCGCCGGGCCGGCCGGCTGTCTTGACTTGGCTTGAAGTGACTGTAGGTGAAGCGAGCGCGCGGCGGAAATACCGTTTGAATGTGCCGGTCATAGGGGTATCCTATGACTTTCGCGTCGACCGAACCGCCATGGACATCCGCCAGCTCCGTTACTTCGTCAGCATCGTGGAATACGGGAGCCTCGGGAAAGCGGCCGAGAAACTGTTCGTCGCGCAGCCGTCGCTGAGCCAGCAGATCGCGAAGCTGGAGGACGACGTCGGCGTCCAGCTGCTGGTGCGCAGCCCGCAGGGCGTGAAGCCGACCGCGGCCGGGCAGGCGCTGTACCGCCATGCGCGGCTCGTGCTCCGGCAGATGGAGCAGTTGCGCCAGGAAGTGCGGGAAGGCGCGGGCAGCGAGTCGGGCACGGTCGCGGTGGGGTTCCCGACCACGATGACGTCGATCCTCGCGGTGCCGCTGTTCGAACGGGTGAGGGTGCGTTATCCGGGCATCCGTCTGCAGTACCTCGAGAGCATGAGCGGCTTCATCAACGAGCTGCTGGCAAACGGGCGGCTCGACCTCGCGATCCTGTTCCGCGAATCCAACACGACCGGCATCACCGCGATGCCGCTGTTCGACGAGGTGCTGCATCTGCTCGGCGAGCCGGGCGGCGCGGTACCGTCGCGCGCGCGGACCTGCCCGCTCGCGTCGCTCGCCGGCGTGCCGCTCGTCGCGCCGGGCGTGCAGAACGGGCTGCGCCTGCTGCTCGAACGCACGTTCGCGCGCGAGGAGGTGCCGCTCAACATCATCGCGGATATCGATTCGCTGCCGACGATGATCTCGCTCGCGCAGTCGGGGCTTGCCTGCACGATCCTGCCGGCGTCCGCACTGGCGTCGCGTGAGCCGTCCAGCCGGCCGAAGACGCGCCGGATCGTCGAGCCGGAGATCCGCCGGCCCGCGAGCCTGTGCTGGTCGAATACGTCGCCCGTCAATTCCGCCGCGCTGGCCGTGCGGCAAACGATCGTCGAGCTGATCGGCGAACTGGCCGCAAGCGGCGCGTGGACAGGCATCACGCTGCGCGCGAGCGATGCCATGCCGTCGTGATACGCGCCACACGCCGACCGCAACCGACGGACGCAACTGGCGAAGTCTCCGGTCCTGCCGCGTGAACGATACGCATTCTGCGAATGACGCGATCGGTCTTTCGTTCGTCATGCTGATTGCGGACAGATTGATGAACGTGCGTGAAATGACACATTCGCCATTGGGTCCGCGCATGCCCGAGTCGATCGGCTTGCCCGCACACCGGCGGCCGCCAGGCCGTGCGCAAACATCGGCCGTCGACAGGTTGTACGAATCCCGATATTGAAACTACACTGATTATCGGCCGGCGCCGTGACACGCGGCTATCCATTCAACACGCATCCCAGTACTAATTAAACGCGTGCCGACAATCGCCATAGAGGATGGTTGCCTTGTTCCTCAACATCCAGCGGGGGGAAGTGGCGATGAAATTCGGGGCTGCGCATCAACCGTCAGCGGTTTGCTAGCCGGGCGGCGCGCGCATGAGCACGACCGGAGGCATTCACGCGGCGTCACTCGGGCTGCACGGCTCGAGCCCGGCGATGACCGACCTGCGCCGCTATCTGGCGAAGGTCGCGTTGACCGATACGACGGTGCTCGTGACCGGCGAAACCGGCACCGGCAAGGAACGCGTCGCCAGCGCCGTCCATCGCCTCAGCGCCCGAACCGACAAGCCGTTCATCGCGGTGAACTGCGCAGCGGTGCCCGACAGCCTGTTCGAGTCCGAGATGTTCGGCCACGAGCGCGGTGCCTTCACCAGCGCCCAGCACGCGTTTCCCGGCCGCTTCGTCGAGGCCGACGGCGGCACGCTGTTCCTCGACGAAGTGAGCGAGATGCCGCCCGCCGTCCAGGCCAAGCTGCTGCGCCTGCTCGAGGACCGCACGGTGATGCCGGTCGGCTCGCAGCGCCGGCGCCCGGTCGACGTCCGGATCGTGGCCGCCAGCAACGAACGACTGGAGGACCTGGTCGCCGAACGCCGTTTCCGCGCCGACCTGTTCTATCGGCTGAACGTCGCGCGCATCGAGATACCGCCGCTGCGGGAACGGCCGGAGGACATCGCGTCGATCGTCGATCACTTCGTCGCCGAACACAACCAGCGGCGGGCGATGCAGGTGGGGCGGCCCGATCCGGCGCTGCTCGAGTGCATGCGGCAATACCGCTGGCCGGGCAACGTGCGTGAGCTGCGCAACCTGGTCGAGGCGTTGTTCATCGATGCGCCGGAAGGGCGGCCGTTCGGGCTGGGCGATTTGCCGCCGGCATTTCGCCGCCTGTTCCTGCAGGATTTTTCCGCCGGCGAACATGAGCGCGAGCGGCTGGTCTCGGTACTGCGCCAGACCAACTGGAACAAGATGGAAGCGGCGCGCCAGATGAACTGGTCGCGCATGACGCTGTATCGGAAGCTGGCCAAGTACAACCTGGACGCCGGCAACACTGCACCGGTGTAACAGCCGGGCTGTCACATGGTACAGCCCGGGTACAGCCCGGCCGCCTTCGCGCATCCTGCTCCGATCGGGAAATTCCACGCCAAATCATGCGCTTGCGTCGGCGCACACGGGCTGGCCCGCTCCTTGCGAAGCAGAACGGACAGACCGCCCGTCGCCACGCAAGGAGGCCGTCGTGCACGTCATCGAGCCATGCCAGGACGACCCGCCGGATCCGGCGCAGCCGGCCGGCCAGCCACGGCCGCTGCTCGCCAGTTATGCGAACTACTTCGAGGTCGGGCACAACGCGTTCGAGTTCCTGATCGATGCCGGGCAGGTCGAGCCGCAGTCCGGCAACGTCCAGTTGATGAGCCGCGTCGCGATCAGCCCGGTTCACGCCAAGCTGCTGGCGCAGCTGCTGGCGCGCGCGATCGCCCAGTTCGAAGCGACCCATCACGAAATCCCCGATATCGGCGACCCGGATCCGGATCTGGCGATGCTTCCCCCGCAGGAATTCGAACGGCGCGCGATCGATGCGCGCAGCAAGCCGATGCTCGGCGGCCGTCGCGACGAGCCCGATCAAAACCAGAGCTGAGGACACGACATGGCAGCGCAACTCCATCCCAACCGCATGGTCCTGACCGACCGTTTCCCGATGCTGGGCTTCACGATTCGCGTCGGCCACGCGCCGTGCGTCGCGGAACTGGTGATCGCCACCGATCCCGCGCTGTTCATGCGCAAGGAAGGGCGCACGTCGTCGACGTTCTACACCAGCCGCGAGGACGGCGTGCTGGCGATTCCGCGCGGCGAAGCGGTGTTCATGGTGCCGCCGGCGGTGCTGGCGCGCTTCGCGGGCGCGGGCCGGCTGTGGTTCGGTCTGGCCACGGCCGCATCGCCGGATGCCGACGCGTGGACGGTCGACGTGCTGCCGAATGCCGACAGCCCCTATGTATCGCTGTCGGGACTCAGCGACCGGGGCTTGCGCAGGGTCCGCATGTTCCCGACGCGCGGCACTGCCGCCGTCAGGAATCCGCTGTTGAACTGGGCGGGCGACGGCACGCGGCCGGGCGCGACTGCGGTGCCGGCGCCTGCCGCGCCGGGAGTCGTTTCCGCCGCGCCGCAGCCGGCCGTCGAACCCGTTGCGCCGCACCACGACGTTCACTACGACGACGGGTTCGGTCCGCTGCCGCCGCTGAATGCCGCCACGCCGGTCGCCGCGAGGCCCGCCGCGCCGGCATCGGCGCCGGCCATCGCACCGGCACCCACCGTCGCACCGGCACCCGCCACTGCACCGACCCCCGTCTCGCAGGGGATGAGCGACGATGCCGCGTTCCGCCTGGCGGGCGAGCGCCGCGGCTTTACCTGGCCGCGGCCGCGCAAGCTGTCGACCGTCGAGCGGGCCGCGCTGCGCGCGATGCTGAGCGCGAATCCGGCCACCGCGTCGCTGATGCTGCTGCTGCCGGTCGCGATGCGCAACGGCCTGTCGGTCTCGATCGGCGCGGGTGCGGGCGCCGGGCTGGAATCCGGGGGCGCGGGCGCGGTCGGCCTCATCTTCGACGCCAATGGCGACGACATCGGCGTCTTCGTGTCGGGCGAGCTCGACTTCGGCTATATCGTGTCGGCGAGCCTCACCGGCCAGCTCAGTCTGCTGCGCGGCCATATCGACGATTTCTCGGGCACCGGCACGACGGTGGGCGTGATGGTCGGCGAAAGCCCGGCCGGCGGCATCTCGGCGCTGTTCAACGCCCGTAACGAATTCGTCGGCGTCACGCTGTCGGCCGGCGTCAGCGTCGGCAGCCCGGTAAGCGTCTTCGTCGGCGTCTCGCGCGCCGCGGCGGGCACGATCGCCACCGCGTCGGCGTCGTCCTCCTCGTTCGCGTGGTCGCGCGGCCTGAGCGCCGACCCGGAGGCGTACGGCATCGATACGCCGCCGTACAGCGACGACGATGCAGCCGCCGAGCCGTCCGCGACGGCCAGTGCGCTGGCGCTGGGCGCGCGCGAGAACAGTCTCGTCACGCGCACCGCGGCCAGCCCGAATTTCGACGAGGGGCGCGGCAGCAAGACGATCGACCGCATCATCATCCACATCGCCGACGTACCCACCGTCCAGCAGGTGGTGAATACCTTCACCAATGCGTCGTCCAAGGTGAGTGCGCATTACCTGGTCGGGCAGGAGGGCGAGGTCGTCCAGTTCGTCTCCGAGGCCGACACGGCGTGGCACTGCAAGGGCTCGAACCAGCGCAGCATCGGCATCGAACACATCGCGGTGAAGCGCGGCGGCGCCGACTACCCGCGTCGCAACGGCACCGTCCAGCATTTCGATGCGCTGGCGCCGACCCAGCTCGAGTATGAAACCTCGGCGGCGCTGGTCGCGTCGCTGTGCGACAAGTATCAGTTGCCGATCAATCGCACGACGATCATGGGCCATCGCGAGGCCGACACGTCGACCGGCCATACCGCGTGCCCGGACGGCAACTGGGACTGGGACTACTACATGCGGCTGGTCACCAGCCGCACCTGCCAGCCGCAAGCGGCCGGCCAGGCGCTGGGGCTCGCCGCCCGCGGCCTCGCCGACGACATTCCGCTCGATCCCGGCGTCGGCGGCCTGTCGATCGGCACCGACGCGCTGGAGATCGGCGACATCATTCTCAGCACCACCGGCAATCCCGGCTCCGGCGTCATTCGTGCCGGCTCCGGCGCCGAGGTCAGTCACGCGATGCTGTACGTCGGTCAGGGCGGGCAGGTGATCGAGGCGATTCCCGGCGGGGTCCAGTTGCGCCCGCTCGCGGATGCACTGGCCGACGCGCGCCTCGCGGTCGCGTTCCGGGTGCCGGGCCTGACCGATACGCAGCAGCGGCAGGTCGCCGATGCCGCCGCGCGCTACCTCGATCGCGGTTTCAACTACGTCGGGCTGGTCCGCTGCGGCAGCTACCTGATCGATCGCCACGCGTGCGACCTGCTGTCGGGCGACGCGGCGGAGCGCTGCCGCCGCTTCGTCGGCCGCATCGAGCTCGGCGAAGGCGCCGACACCGACAACTTCTTCTGCTCGCAACTGGTCGCCCAGTCGTTCCAGGACGCCGGCAAGCCGATCGTCAGCGTGCCGCCGCACTGGGTGCCGCCGGGCGATCTCGCCAGCCTGTCGACCGGCACGATGGCCCCGGGAACGCTCGCGTATGTCGGCCATCTGAAGGCGCCGATCCCGAGCCGCGGTTTCTTCGGCATGAGCCAGGCGCTGTCGGTCGCCCCGGGCGCCGCGCGCGCGCTGGGCGCCGACGACTGGACGGTGAACTGGGACGAGGTGCAGATGACCCCGCAGCCCACCGATATGGGCTGCTGGGCGACGGCCGCGTCGATGGTGCTCGGCTGGCGCGACAACCAGAGCGTCGATCCGTCACTGCTGGCGCGCTGCATCAGCCTCGAGCGGCAGATGCGCGATGGCCTGGCGCCGGCCGAGGTCGCGGGGTTCGCCGGTGCGTCGACTCTCACGGTCGAACCCAATGCGTGCTTCGCGCCTGAAGGCTTTCGGCGGCTGCTGGAAGCGAACGGGCCGATCTGGGTCGCCGAAGTCGTGCGTGCGCCGGTCAACTTCTTCCATGCGGTGGTGGTGACGGGCATGTATCGCAGCGGCGACGCGTATTTCGTGCGGATCACCGATCCGCTGGACCGGGTGGTCGGCACGCCGGGCCATCCCGGCGCGCGGACCCTGCCGCCGACCCACGCGACCGGCAGCCGCTACATCATGAGCTACGAGGATTTCGTGTCGGAATACGAGGCGGCGGCGGGCATCGGCGTGATCCAGCTCATGCATTCGGGCGGCACGTTCGGTCACCTGATCAATCGCGGCAGCGCGGCGGGCGCGGGCTACGCGCTCGGCGCCGAGCCGCCGGCCGCGGGCGGCGAATTCGGCTTCGGCGTGAGCCTGACCCGGCGCACCGAGCGCCGCGACGGGCGCGGCTACGATCTCGCGCAACTGGCCGGGCTGGTCCAGCCCGCCAATGCGCTGGCGGGCGGCGCCGGCCAGCCGCGCGTGGCCGGCCAGCGCATCATCCTCGACGACTGGCCGTACATCGACGGGCCGAGCGGCCGCACGTCGGCGCCGGTGTCGATCGACTGGGCGTGGCAGGGCGGTGCGGTCGGCGACGTGACGCTGGCCCCGGACCAGGGACAGATGCTCGACGGCTGGACCGCGCTCGTGCGCGCGGAGATCGGCCGCGGTTCGGGCACGCCCGAGCGGGCGAGCGTCAGGCTGCGCATCACCACCACGTTCCGGCATGCCGGCGAGGAGGATCAGGTCGGCGTGACGGAGGTGACGCTGAACGGCGACGGCCGCTTCCAGACCGTGCACGGCGCCGACGCCGTGCCGCCGCTTCCGGCCAGCGGCACGCAGCCCGCGCCGCGCGAACTGCAACCTGCCTGACCCCGAGGGACACGCGCGATGGCCCGCCACATTCCCCCTCCGCCACCACGCGGCGCGATCACGCCCGCAGTGGCACTTGCTCGCGACGCGTTCGGCCGCGAGATCGTCGACAGCGCCGGATCGGGCGACCCGGGCCGGCAGGACGGCGCACTGCCGCAAGCGGCGCCGGCCGGCGGCGGAGCGCCCGGCGCCCCGGGCGCGTCCGGGGCGCCCAAGGAGAAGGCGACGGACGCCATCGGCCGGCGTGCGGCGGCGCTGGCCGACGCGATCGACTTTCCGACCTTCGTCGCGAGCCTCGTGCATGGCACGTACGACGCGATCGTCGACAGCTCGATCAAGCAGGTGGAGAGTTTCGCCGACCTGGTCGGCGCGGTGGCCAAGCCGCTGGACCAGTTCACGCAGGAGAACGTGACCGACGGACAGGCGCGCGCATGGTTGGTCGAGCAGTATCCGCACGACGTGACGCTGGTGCAGGACGGCGGCGAGTATCGCCTCGCGCCGGTGGTCCGGACCGGCGATGACGACGCGGCGCCCGCGCCCGCGTGGCTCGCCGATTTCGGTGCCGCCGACGGCGCGTTCGATACCCAGACGCTCGAATCGGTGGTGCTGCCCCGCGCCCGCGAGCGTGTCGCGCAGCATCGGTTGTCGACGCTGTCGACGATGGTGCTGCTGGGCATGCAGCGGGTCGTGGTCAAGGACGGCACGATCGCGGCGAGCCTCAATTTCCAGGCCAAGGCGCGCGACCGCGCCGCCGTGCAGTATGCGACGTCGAACGACCCGTCGTCGGGACAGACGACCTGGGGTGGACGGGGAATGTCGGGCGATGTCGTCACGACGGTCTCGACCGTGGCGGTCAATGCGCAAACCGACACCGATCTCAAGGCGACGCTGACCGGCAAGGTGAGCATCAATTTCGCATCGGAGACGCTGCCGCTCGACCGCTTCGTCGACGAGGCGTCGCGCAATCTGCTTGAGCGGCACAGCCGGCCGGCGGCGCGAATCGCGCCGCCGACGGTGACGGGTACCCCGCCTGCGGCGCCGGTTGCGGCGCCGGCTCCCGCCGTGACGCCCGCGCCCGCCGCCGTGCCGGCTGCGTCCGCGGCACCAGCGGCACCAGCGGCACCAGCTGCACCGGCAGCACCGGCAGCACCCGTATCCGCCCGAGGAGAACCGACATGATTGCGCCGCGGCCGCTGGGCGAGACGCTGGGCGCGTTCGCCGACGTTGCCGGACAGCTGACCGCGGGCGCGGCGCAGGGGCTGCGGGTGTGCTCGCTGGCGATGGAACTGCCGCTCGACCTGCGCATCGCGCGGGGCGCCGACGGCATCGAGCTGGTCGGCGATCTGCCGCAGTTCCTGACCCGCACGGCCTTCGATCCGGAGCCGGCGCGGCTCGCGATCGTCTTCGAAGCCGTGCCGGTCGACGGAGCGGGGCAATGAACAGCAACGCCAGCCTGCGCCTCGAGGATTTCATCCAGGCCGTGCAGAGCCAGCTCGACAACGCGCAGGCGGCGATGGCGATCAAGGCGCGCAACCTCAACCTGCCGCTGACCTTCGCGATCAAGGACGTCAACCTCGATCTGCGCGCCCATGTCGAATTCGTCGAAAGCGAGGTGTGGATTCGCCCCGCCGGCCCGGGCGACACCGACAGCAGTACCTTCCATCTCGTCTTCACGACCATCACGCGGCCGGCGATCGAGGAGAACGCGATCGCGCTGTCCGAGGACAGCAAGGACCAGCCGCTCGACGCGTTGGGCGACGAGCTCTCGGCCGAGGACCGCAAGCGGCTGGAATGGGCCGGCGTGCGCACGGTCCGGCAATTCCAGCAGGCCGAGCAGCGCGACATGGTGCATGCGATCGGCCGCGTCACCAACCTGTCCGTGGACCGGCTGCGCCGGGCGCTCGATCGGGCGTCCGCGCCGAGCGTCGAGCGGATCGAGCCGGTGGCGCCCGCCACCGACGCGCAGCCCGATGCGGCGCCGCTGCTGCGCGTGATCGGGCGCAATCTCGTCAACGGCACGCACGCGCCGCTGGTGCGGATCGGCAATCGCCCGGTCGCCGTATTGCAATCGGCGGACGACGAGTTGCTGCTCGCGCCCGGTCGCGACCAGTGGGCCGGCGAACTCGCCGTCTCGCCGACGAGCCGGCATGCCGCCGCGCTGGCGTTCGACCTGAGCGCATTCGCGCCGCCGTCGGCGCCCGCGGCCCGGCCCATGGCCCTGGCCGCCGTTCCCGGCCAGGAGGAGGCGCGGCCATGACGCTCCATGCACTCGGCACGCCCTGGGCATCGCCCGGCGAGCGTCAGTTCAGCCTGCCGACCAGCCTGCTCGTCAAGCTGGCGCTCGGCGAAGCGCCCGAGCACGTGCCGTCGATCCGCGACGTGACGCGCGGCGCGCTGGCTGCCGCGCAATGCATCGACGGCGGCCCGGTCGATCGCATCGTGGGCGCGTTCGCCGGCCGATTTCTCGCGGTGCGCCCGTTCAGCGCGGCGGCCGGGCGCTGGGTGCCCGGGCACGCGCACCTCGGATACGACGCGATCGAACAGATGACGGGCATGGCCCGCACGCTGCTGCTGCGCGTGCCGGCGGGCACGCCAATCGGCGCGCTGTGCGACTCGCTCGCCCAGCTCGCGACCGTGGAAAGCGTGACGCCCAACTACGTGGCGATGGTCCCGATGGACGCGCCCGGCCGCCTCGCGCCCGTGCCGCCGGCCGCGCGCTTCGCGCAGGATGCGCGCGCGCTGGTGCGCATGGCCGACGCGCACGCGATCGAGCGGGGCGACAGCGGCGTCACGGTCGGTCTCATCGACAGCGGCATCGCCCGCCAGCATCCCGAATTCGCCCATGCGTTCCGCGCGGGCGCCGATACGGTGCGGCTGGAGCCCGGCGACTTGTCGCCCGGCGTGCAGCTGCTGAGCGGACATGGCCATCGCGGCGATTTTCCCGAGGACCGCTTCGTCGGCCACGGCATGGGCTGCGCGGGCATCATCGCCGCGGCGGGCGTGGCGATGCCGCGCGGGCTCGGCGGCGACTGCCGCATCCTGCCGATGCGCGCGCTGGCGGCCGCCCGGCTGCCGGGCAAGGCGCATGCGGTCGGGCTCGGCGCGATCGCCGACCTCGATCGCGCGCTCAAGCTGGCGGTCGACCTCGGCGCGAAGGTGATCAACATGAGCTTCGGCACCGACGATGCGACGATCGCCGCCAACCGCCCGAAACCGCATGCCGACACGATCGCGTATGCCGCCGCGCGCGGCTGCATCCTCGTGGCCGCGAGCGGCAACGACGGCAGCGTGACCCGCTACTGGCCCGCCGCCTACCCGCAGGTGATCGCGGTCGGCGCCGTGGGCGACGACGGCCGGCCGACCCCGTTCTCGACGCGCGGCCCGCACGTCGCGCTGTGCGCACCGGGCGAACGGGTGCTGACGAGCGCGATCGAGGCGTATCAGCTGGCGACCGGCACCAGCTTCGCCGCGCCGTTCGTCGCGGGCGCCGCGGCGCTGCTCGTCGCGTACGCGCAGCGCCGCGCCTTTCCGCTCGACGGCGCGACGGTGCGCGAGCTGGTCGTCGCGACCGCGCGCCCGTTCGCGCCCGGCGCGGCCGACGGCTGCGGCGCCGGCATTCTCGACGCGGCGGCGGCGCTGCAGGCGCTGTCCGGCCGCATCGACGCGTACGAAGCGGCGGGCGACGACGGTTGCACGGGCAAGGACGGCCGTGCGGACGACGGCTGACTTGCGCACCGGATCCCGTTCACTCCCCCGAACCGACCGGATTTCAAGGAGAAGTTAAATGTTTCATGTCAACAATCAAGTCCGCTTCCTCGACCTCGTCGACCTCGAGACCCGGGCACGCGACGGGCTGGTCGATATCGTCAACCGGCTCGAGTCGCTGAAGCGGCCGCCGGTCGCCGCCGAGCGGGAGCAGCTCGCGCTGTGCAAGGCCATCCTCGCGGTCGTCTACGACACGAAGCCGTCCGACGGCGTGCCGCAGGTGTGCGATCCGCTGTTCGTCGCCACCCGCGAACTGCTCGCCAGCAAGTCGCTGGTGAATCCGCCGTTGCTCTCCGAGGTCAACGGCCAGCTGGTGTTCGGCGCGGGCGACGTGGGCGGCGCCAATGGCGCGAACGGCGCGGATCCGGAGCCCGCGTCGATCACGCTGGTCGCGCTGGTGCTCGGCATCCTCGCGGTGGACGGGGCCACGCCGCCGCCCGTGAAGGTCGACGGCGGCAGGACCGTGCCGGACGACGACAACGTGCTGATGAACGCCTTTACCCGCCAGTTTTTCGCGGCGGTGGGCGAAGCCAATTCGTATGGCGTGCTCGCGCAGCGGGTGCTGGCGCTGCTGTGCCTCGAGGGCGATCCCGACGGCCGCGGCGGCCAGCAGCCGGGCGTGGTCGCCACCGAATTCGCGCGCGTCATGCGCGGCCTGCAGGCCCGCAAGATCCAGGCCGACGAGCCGCAGTTGCGCCGCCGCATCAACGAGGAGCTGAACACCGTCCAGAACATCGGCGGCGAGGACGCGATCGCCGATCTCGGCATCGACCTGCCGAACCTCGAGGACCTGGAAGACGCGAACATCGTCGCCGACAACGTGCGCGTGATGGGCCCGATGATCGTCGCCGCGATGTTCGACGAGCTCAAGGTGTTCCAGGTGGTCGACCGCATCGTCGAGCAGTTCCAGCACGGCACGCTGCCGATCGGCCCCGGCAATGCCGGCAAGCTGCTCTATCGCTACTGGCGCGAAACGCCGAACCGCATCTCCGAGCAGGAGCGCAAGAACTTCGCGGCGATCACGCTCGGCGTGCCGGGCGGCGATCCGAACACGGCCGGCAACCGCGAGTTCAACGACCTGTGGATCCGCTTCGTGTCGTCGGTTTCGTCGTTCGTGCGCCAGACCGAAGTCGACTCGCTGCTGCGCGCGAGCGTGCCGAACCCGATCAACCACCAGCAGGTGCGCAAGGCCGCCCGCGATCTCGCCGGCAACCTGTCGCTGCACGGCTACGGCATGGCGCATTACGCCGCGCGCGAGATCCAGTCGCAGGTCAAGTTCATGATCGATCTGCTGCAGGACCCCGAGATCCGCGGCTGCTACGGCGCCAAGGACATGTGGCAGGTGATCGACCAGGTCGCGACCTACGATCTGGGCGGCGCGCGCACCAGTTCGCGCTATCGCACGCTGGCGACCTGCGGCACGATCATCACCGCATGGCTGGCCAACAACGTCGATCGCGTCAACAAGGCGACCGGCCCGCTGCTCAGCATCGACCAGATCGCCAATCCCGACGTCTCGTCGAACCACAAGTCGACCGTCGACCCGACCGACTACGACCTGGTCAACGCGTGCGAGCTGTGGCTGGCCGATACCGCGACCACCGATACGCAGATCGAGCAGTTCTCGCAACCGCGCGAGGCGCCGCAGATGACGTCGAAGCCGGTGCCGATCCCGGCGATGGCGCGCGAGATGCTGGACAGCGTCGGCGACATCGGCGCCGGCCTCGGCCTCGGCGCGGGCGTGCCGGTGAAGGCGGGTTACGGCGTCGGCACGCACAACGGCGCGAGCTACTACTCGAACCGCCCGCACTGAAGCGGCGTTGCGTGCGCCATGCCATTCCCGAACCCTGCCGGAGCCGAGCCATGCCCCTGACCTCATTCCGCGAGCCGGTCGTCGCCCGGGTCGAACGCCGCCTGAAGAGCGCCGCGCGAAGCCTCGGCACCGCCGATCCATTCGCGCCGTCGCGCGACCTGTTCCTGCGCACGTTCGGCGACGGCGCCGACGATCTGCGGTTCCGCGACAACGCGCTGATGCCGATGGCGGTCCCGTTCGAACCCAGCTTCTCGGAAAGCCAGCCGGGCAAGCTGCGCTTCACGATCGAGCCGTTGCCGCCGGAGGCGTCCGCGATCGACCGGCGCGACGAGTCCACCCGTGAAATGCGCAAGCTGATCCGCGACTTCATCGGCCGCGAGGCGCTGCACTGGTTCGACCAGGCGAGCGAGCCGTTCCGGGGCTTCGCGCGGCCCGGCGGCAACCTCGACTACGGTGCGTTCTTCGGCTCCAGCTACGACCGCGACGGGCTCTACGCGTCCAAGGTGTACTACGAGCTGCCCGGCGACGCCGGCACGATCGAGAACCTGCCGCGCGACCTGGCCGGCATCGTCCAGGCCGCGCTGCGGATGGTGCCCGGGCTCAAGCCGCTGTTCACCACGATGGCGGCCCAGCGCGATCTCGGCGGCCAGCGGCTCACGTTCGCGTGCACCCGGGCGCTGCGCCTCGCCGATCTGCAGCCGGTCCTGGATGCGCTCGGCATCGGTCATCGCCTGCCCGGCATCATGCAGCTCCTGGGGCTGGTGCTCGGCGGGCGCTTCGACCTGCCGCCGCACGGTGCGCTGCTCGCGTTCGGGCTCGGCCCGGACGGCCCGGATTTCGAGCTCTACGTGCTGCTGTCGGCGATTCCCGACGTGCCGCCGGCCTTCCTCAGCCTGCTGACGATGGGGCTCGCCGAGCGTCCGCGCGGGCTGCAGGCGCTCGAGCGGTGGATGGGCGCGTTCACGCCGGAGGACGCGCACTGGCCGGGCCGCTTCTCGATCATCAGCCTGCGCACGGACGCGGCCTGCCCGGCGCGGGTGAGTCTCTACCTGCGTCCCATCGAGTTCGAACTGCCGGTGGACGCACCGGCCCAGGCCAACTGAATCGCTTCGTCACGCGTTTTCCGCGAGGTCGCCATGTTCCCGCAAGCTGCCCGTTCCACGCCGATCGCGCCGCCGCCGCGCGCCGCCGCGGCCGCCCCGCGTCACACGCCGCCGGTGCCGGCCGACGAAGTGCGCCACGGCGTCGCGCAGATGCTGACCCGGTCGCAGGCGTTCAACGCGATGCCCGACGCCGATCGCCGCGACATCGCGCGCAACACCGCGTTGATCGCCGATTACCTCGCGCGGCCCGAGGGGTTCGCCGGCCACGAGATTCCGGGCGGGGTAGGCACCGCGCCGGCGCGCGCGCTGGACGACAACACGGATCATTCGGCGCACGAGGCGGATTTCGCGACGCACAACCAGGCCGTCGACAGCATCGGCAAGTCCAGGTTCACCGCGGCGGCCGCGCACGAGGGCGCCGCGGTCGCGGGCGAGCTGCTGAACCAGGTCAAGTTTCCGACCTTCGTCGCGAGCCTGATCAGCGGGGTGTTCCAGTCGATCACCCACAGCTCGATCGAGCAGATGAAGGCGTATCAGGAAATGATCGCGCAGGTGGCGAAATCGCTCGGCCAGTTCGCCGACGAGCACGTGACCGAGAACCAGGCGCGCGATCATATGGTCGGCCAGTTTCCCGACCTGTTCGAGATCGGCATGGACGACAGCGGCGACACGCCGAGCCCGCGCGTGCAGGTGCGCGACGGGGTCGACCCCGACGACGCGTCGAAGACCGTGCGCGCGCGCCTGCAGATGGGCGACGGCGATACCTTCGACCTGTCGGACGAGGCTTCCGAACTCGCCATCGTCAACCGCTTCAAGATGCAGCTCGCCAAGCAGCGCCAGCAGATGCTGGCCTCGATCGTGCTGATGGGCATCAACCGCATCGTCGTCACCGACGGCAAGATCTCCGCGAAGATCATCTACGACGTGCGCGCGCAGGACACGCTTTCCAGGCAGCGCAGCGCCACCGCGGTCGACCTCGCCCGCGACAAGGACGGCAATGTCCAGTCGACCTACGCGGGCAAGGGCACCTACGATCGCGGCGGCAAGTACGACTCCAGCAACGACAAGGACAACGGCCGCCAGTACAGCGCGGACTACTACGCGAAGGGCGACTACGAATACGAGAACAAGCCGATCATCACCGCGTCGACGGCTGCATCGGAAACCAGCAACGCGGCGATGCAGACCAAGATCCAGCTGTCCGGCGCGGTCGACGTCAATTTCAAGAGCGACTACCTGCCGCTCGACAAGATGGCGACGCCGCAGATGATCGCCACCATCACCGGCAACGCGACGCCGGCCGATCCCAACGTGCTGCCCAGTCCGAAAACGCCGCCGGCCGCCGCTGCACCGGCGGCGGCTTCAGCTCCGGCTGCGGCTGCGGCTCCGGCCGCCGCGCCGGCGCCGACCAGGGGAAACTGAGCCATGCGCCTGCCCGCTCCCCCCGACGCGCTTCACCCGGTGCGGCCGCCGACCAGCGCCGCCGCGTTCGACGCGACGCGGCCCGAGGTGCGCCGCCTGCTGACCGCGATTCCGTCGTTTCTCGACCTGCCCGACGACGAGCGCCGCCGCATCGCCGCCGATACGGTGCGGGTGCTCGCCTACCTGGCCGATCCGAACGGCGTGCATGCGGAGATCGCCGAGCGCGAGGCGAACGGCGAACTGCCGCCCACCGGCCTCGCGCGCCCGGTCGCGCAGCCGCGTCCGGCGCCGGCTGCCGCGGCGCTGGCCGACGATCCCGTCACCGCGACCAAGCGCCAGCTCGCGCAGGATCCCGGCTTCGCCGGCAAGGACTTCCAGGCCGGCGCCGTGAAGCAGGGCGTCGAGCAGTTCGGCCAGATGGTGCAGAAGGTCGATTTCCCGAAATTCGTAGGAGGACTGATCAAGAACGTGTTCCAGGCGATCGTCGAAAGCTCGATCGAGCAGATGCGCGCGTATGGCGAACTGATCGCCAATGTCGCCAAGACCACCGCCCAGTTCATGAGCGACAACATCAGCGAGGGGGCCGGCCGCGACTATCTCGCCGATTCGTTTCCGGACGTGCTGTCGGTGCAGGCGCAGGACGGCGCCGACGCGTTCGACGCGGACAGCACCGGCGCGGCGGCCGCCGCGGCCCCGTCGCGGCTGGTGGCGCAGGGCGACAACGCGCAGCAGCGGCTCGCCGAGATCAGCCGGAACTACCACCTCGATCCGCCGGTGACCGACCTGTCCGACGACAAGTCCGAGCTGCGCCTCGTCACCGCGGCGCGCCTGCAGATGGCGAAGCAGCGCCAGCAGTTGCTGTCGTCGATGGTCATGCTCGGCATCAATCGGATCGTCGTCACCGACGGGTCGATCAACGCCAAGGTGGTGTTCGACATGCGCGCCAGCGACACCGCGAAACGCACCTACACCGCGTCGATGCACGACCGCGAGAGCCAGAAATACAAGGAATCGCTCAACGCCCATTACGGCAGCTGGTACACGCCGTATTCCGCCGATGCCGCGTTCGAGGGGCAGCAGGAACACGTGGCCACCGTCGGGTCGGCGCTCGACGACACCAGCGAATCGAAGGCCGAGGTGAAGGCGAAGCTGTCGGGCGAGGTCCGCGTCAACTTCAAGAGCGACTACCTGCCGCTCGACAAGATGGCGACGCCCGAGATGATGTCGGTGATCCAGGGCAACTCGACGCCGTACAACCCCAACAAGCCGGCCCCCGCCGCCGGTTTGCCCGCCGGGCAGCACTGAATCATGGCGCGCATGCTCATCGCCCCGCCGGCGGATGCCGGGCTCGCGGCCGCGATCCGGTCGGGCGAGCGGCTCGTCGAGCGCGCGACCGCGCACGGCCTCGCGTTCGCGCTCGACCAGCTCGGCGACATCGCGATCCCCAATCCCGTTGCCGCACGCGTCGACAAGGCGCAGCTGCGGGCGCTCGCGTCGCTCTATCTGGCGGCCGATCTCGAGCCCGCGGGCGTGATCCCCGCGGTCGAGGCGCTCGCCGGCCTGTCCGCGAGCGGTGCCGTGGGCGTCGATCTCGGCGGCGCGGAGCCGCTGGTCGCCAACTGGTGGCGCCATCGTGCCGAGAAGCTTGCGGCCGGCGAGCGTGCGGCGTTCTATTCGCGCTTGTTCGGCACCGCGTACGGCCCGGCGGCCGCGGATGCCGGGCGCAACCTCCAGTTCGAGGAGTGCATGCTCGAGCTTTGCGAGGCGCTCTACAAGCTCGACGAGACGCCGGGCGCCGAGCCGCGCGGGGATCTCGGGCATCAGGCGCGGGTCCGCAATGCCGCCCGCGCGCTCGCGCAGAACCTCGGCGCCGCCTGTACCGGCGTGACCGCGTTCATGGCCGGCGAGATCGTCGGGATGCTCAGGGACGCGTTCGCGATCCTCGGCCATGCCGACCTGCGTCAAGGCTTCGCCGCGCGCGACATCTGGGGCGTGGTTTCCGGCATCGGCCGGCTCTCGCGACAGCCGCCGCGCCAGCCCGCGGCCTATGTCCGGCGCGGCAAGGCGGGGATGACCGTGATCGCGTGGCTGGCGGACGTCGCGGATGGGCTGGACGGCGCGTCGCCGCTGCTGGGCACCGACCATCCGGTGATCGCCTCCGCCGCCGACTGGCTCGAGGCGACGCTCAGCCTCGGCGAGAAACCCGACGGCCCGGCGCCTGCCGTCCCGGACGATGGCCGCGCCGTGCCGCCGGCTTCGCGGCCGGCCGCACCGGGAAACCCGTGGGCGGCACTCGGAAACTGACATGAAACCGCGTCGCTCAGGCCGTCGCGATACGGGCGGCACACCCCGGGTGCCGACGGCGGCCGACGTGCCGTCGCCATCCCGGCCGCGCGCCACGCGTCGCCGAACGCGCGATGCGCGAGGCGCGGCGGAGCCGCCGAGATGACGGCAACCGCGCACCTTGCGCGCTCGCCGGTGCCGCGGCCCGACGTTCGCCACCGTGTCCGCGAACTGCTGTCCGCGCAGCAGGGCTTCGGCGCGCTCGACCCGGCCACGCGCCGCGATCTCGCGTCAGGCCTGGCACGGATCGGTTCGCTGGCGCTCGACCACGACGAACGCGCGGCGCGTCCCGGCACGACGCTGGCTGTCGCGCAGAACGCGGGCTCGGAGTATTCGGGCACCGCCATCGACCGGATGGCCGGCACCACCCGCGCGGTGCTCAACGCGGTGTCGTTCCCGCGCTTCGTGACCGAGCTGATCACGGGTGTCTTCAAGGCGATGAACGATTCGAACCAGCAGCAGCTGACCGCGTTCGTCGACCTGATCCGCAATGTCGCGCAGACCACCGAAGGCTTCGCGGACAGCAACGTCGGCATCGCCGGCGCGCGGCAGTGGCTGGCCGAGCATTTCCCCACCGCCTACGAGGTCACCGGCGACGACGAGGCCGCGGACGACGCCGACGAACTGGCGGGCCTGGCGCCGGACGAGCGCCGCCAGCGCCAGCAGGAACTGCAGGCCGAGCGCGATGCGTCGACCCGGCTGGCGTTGCGCGCGGGCGCGACCCCGCCGGCGGAAGCGGCGCTGCGCACCGCGCTGGGACTGGGGCCGGGCGATGCGGTGACGGCCGCCGATCCCGAGCGCCTGGTGCCGCTCGCCCAGCAGGTGCTGGCCCGTAACCGCCAGCAGTTGCTCGCGACGATGGTGCAGATGGGTTTGCAGCGCATCGTCATCGAGAGCGGGCGGCTCAACGCCGCGATGAATTTCCATATCGACGCGAGCAGCGCCGCCGCCAACGACCGCGGCTCGCAATTCGACACGCGCAACACGGTGGGCGTGAGCGGGGGCGCGCGCTTCGGGCCGTGGGGCGCGGAGGCCAGTGTGCAGAGCACGATCGGCTACGTGTCGACCGACCGGACCCAGACGACCGAGAGTTCGCACGCCGACGTGAACCTGAGCAGCGGCGTCGAACTGGTGTTTCGTACGGATTACGTACCGTTGAACCGGCTGGCGGGCGTGGGCGACGTCGAACGCATCCGCGTCAATACGATCAATCCGGATGCGGAAGCGGCGCGCCTGTCCGCCGATCGTGCCGCTCGGCGCGGCGCCGAACAGGCCGACATGGCCGCGCGCCGGACCTCGCTGGACAGCGGGCTGCGCGCACCGCCGGCCGTCGGTCCTGCGGGTTCGGGGGCGGTGGGTTCGGGGGCGGTGGGTTCGGGGGCGGCGGGATCGGGGTCGGCGGGATCGGGATCGGCGACTTCAGGATCAGCAGCGTCAGGCTCGGCAGGGGGCGGGCACACCAGCCAACCCGCCTCGTCGCCGCCGAATCCGGCGCCTGCTTCCGCGCCCGTGCCGCAGTCGCCTGCCGGGTCGGGCACCGCGGCGTCCCCGTCGCCCGCGCACCCCGCGACGGCCGCACCGCGATCGCCTGCCGGCGCGACGGCAGCGGGACACCGCGCCGCGTCATGAACGGGCGCACCGACGGCCATTCGCGAAACCCCGGGTCGCGCCGATTCCGGTCGATGACGACGTTCAGCCGCCGCGCGAGCGACGTGTCGAGTGCCAGGTGGCGCCGGGTTGTCGACCGGCAGCGCCGGCCTGGCGCGACGGCGTCGTCGGGAACACGTGACGTGCGTGCCGATCAGGCAAGCGGCGCGACCGACGCACCGGCGATGCCATGCCGCCGCAGCGAATCCGCGACGAAGCCCGACGCCTTCATCTCCTCGACGAATTGGCCGAGCACCGCCGCAGCCGCTTCGCCGCGGCTCTTCGGCACGCCCATCGCCTGACGGATCACCATGAAGCGCTCGTCGAGCAGGCGCAGGCCCTTGGTTTTCGCCGCGTCGGCTTCGAGCTGCTGCTTCACGCCGGCCGCGACTTCGAGCTGCTGGTCGACGAAGGTCGGCACGACGGCCGGAGACGTCGGCGCGCGCACGATTTGCGCGGCCTTCAGTTCGCGCGTGAGGAACAGGTCGTACGCGCTGCCCTTGCCGACGGCCAAACGGTTGTGCGGCTGGTCGACGTCCGCATTGCCGCGGATCGGCGAATCGTCGCGCACCAGATAGAAGCCTTCGATCAGTACATAGGGCTCGGTGAACGCAACCGTTTCGCCGCGCAGCGGATCGACGGCGAAGAAACCGAAATCGGCGCGCTCCTCGCTCAGCGCCTGCACCGACTTGCCGGCCGCATCGAACACCACGAGTTCGAGCTCGGCCGACAGCCGCTCGGCGAACGCACGCGCGAGGTCGATCGACACGCCGAAAGGCTCGCCCGTCGCCGGGTCGCGGTTCGCGAGGATCGGGTTGCCGAGATTGATCGACGCGCGCAGCTTGCCGGTCGGGGTGAATGCGGAGAGGACGGAAGGATCGACGGTCATGAAAGGGCTCGCGGTAATCGGGGGCACGGGAATGCCGGGCGGTCGGGGGACGAGGTCTCGTGCCGCGGCGCGAGCGAGAACGATGTGTTGACGGGTGAAAGGGACACCCGCCAGCGTCGTCCGGCGTCGTTGCGCCGAGACATCGATTCGGTTGTCGCGTTGCTTACTTCACCGCGACTTCCGTATGCACGACTTGCGGCGGGCTCTTGAAGAACGGCCCGGCCAGTTGCCGCCACGCCTGGAAGTCTTCCGATTGCCGGAAGTGCACCATGTGGTCGTCGACGGTGTCCCATTTGACGACGAGCAGGTAACCGCCGCTGCGCTCGATCACGCGGTGCAGCTCGGCGCCGCCGCAGCCGCGCGCACGGGCGAACAGCGGAAGTGCCTGGCGAACCGCGGCTTCAAACGGCTCGGCCTGCGACGGATCGATTTCGAGCGATGCCATTTCCAGAATCATGAAAGCTCCATACGGGTTGAATGATGCGGCGCGGCGCGCCTCGATCCGCGCGTTCCGCAACGATACCGGAAGTCGGCAGCGCGCGTCCCGGCCAGCCGGTTGCGGCGCTGCCGGGCTACTCAGGCGAATCAGCGTTTTCCCCAATATGGAATATGCGGCACGCGCCGATGTCACAGAGGTGGTGAAGATAAACAATCCGAGGCCAACCATGACGATATCCGCGATATCCGCGACAAACGGAACGAACGTTGCACCACCCGAAACGATCGCCGAAGCCGCATCCGAGACCGCCGCCGCCGTCCCGTCGATTCTGCTGGTCGACGATGAACCGAGTGTGCTGTCCGCGCTCAAGCGCGTGTTGCGGCCCGCGCACTACGAAGTCCTGACCGCCGAAAGCGGGGAAGCCGCGCTCGACATCCTGGCGTCGACCGAAGTCGACCTGATCGTGTCCGACATGCGCATGCCGACCATGAGCGGCGCCGCGTTTCTCGCACGGGCCCGCTCGCTGTACCCGGACACGATGCGTATCCTGCTGACCGGCTATGCCGACGTTGCGTCGATCGTGGCGGCCGTCAACGAAGGCGGCGTGTATCGCTATCTGAACAAGCCGTGGGACGATCACGACCTGCTGATGACCCTCGAGCAGGCGCTCGAGCAGCGGCGCCTGCGCGGCGAAGCCGCGCGGCTGGCCGCGCTGGCCGACGCGCGGAACGAAGCATTGCGCCGGTTCAACGCGGAACTCGAAACACAGGTGCGCGCGCGCACCGAGGAACTGGGGCAAACCGTGATGTTTCTCGAAGCGGCGCAGCACGACCTGAAAAGCAGTTTCACCGCGATGGTCCAGGTGTGCGCGAGCATGATCGAGATGCGCTGCGGGTCGGCGAGCGGCCATGCGATGCGCGTCGGCGAGATCGCGCGCCGTCTCGCGCTGTCGGCCGGAATGAGCAGCCTGCACGCGCAGGACGTGTATTTCGCGGGACTGCTGCACGGCATCGGCAAGCTGTCGCTGCCCGACGAGCTGCTGCACAAGCCGCTCGTCAAGATGACGACGGACGAACACAGCCTGTTCCAGCAACATCCGCTGCGCGCGCAGATGGTGCTCACGCCGGTCGCGCAATTGCACAAGGTCGCGTCGATCGTGCTGCACCAGTACGAGCGGTTCAACGGGCGCGGCACGCCCGACGGGCTGGCGGGCGACGCGATCCCGCTCGGCTCGCGGATCGTCGCGATCGCGCGCGACTTCGAGGGATTGCGCCACGGCGAGATCGGTTCGCCGCATTCGGTTGAGCAGGCGATCGACGTGCTGCACTCGCAGGCCGGCGTGCGTTACGACCCGCTGCTCGTCGCGCGCTTCATCGAGCTGACGCGGAATCCGGCGAGCCTCGGCATCGCGGCGTCCGTCGCGGAGATGCGGTCCGCGCAATTGCGCGAAGGCATGCAGCTCGCCGACGATCTGCTCACGCATCGCGGGGTGCTGCTGATGACGAAGGGCAGCGTGATGACGGCGCACCAGATCGAGCTCGTGCGCCGCTTCGAGGCACGCGAAGGCACGTCGTTCGACATTCTCGTGCTGACCGGCGCTGTCGCGTCGACGCAGGCGCCGGCCGACACGCCGCCTGCCTGACATCCAGCACGACCACACGACCGCACGGCCGTGGCGCGCGATCGACCGCGCGTCGCGGCAACGCGTTCAATTCGACCGGGGCGCTCGATCATGCATGGCACCTACAACCTGCTGCTGGTCCTGCTGTCGCTCGTCATCGCGACGCTGGCCTCCTATACGGCGCTCGACCTGGCCGCGTTCATTTCGCTGCTCGACAACCCGAGGCTCAAGCGCGCGTGGCTGGCGGGCGGCGCAGCCGCGATGGGCACCGGGATGTGGTCGATGCATTTCGTCGGCATGCTGGCGCTGTCGCTGCCGATCCCGCTCGGCTATGCGCTGCCGGATACCGGCGCGTCGCTGGCGATCGCGGTGCTCGTGTCGTATTTCGCGCTGAACGTCGTCACGCGTGCGCGGTTGAGCCGCCGGCGCCTGCTGGCGGGCGGCGCGCTGATGGGCGCCGGGATCGTGGGGATGCATTACACGGGCATGGCCGCGATGCGCATGGCGCCGGACATTCACTACGATCCGGCGCTGTTCGCGGCGTCGATCGGCGTGGCCGTGATCGCGTCGACCGCCGCGCTCTGGATGGCGCAGACGTTGCGCGCGCAACAGGCGCGCCATGCGACCGCGCAACGCATCGGCGCCGCGCTGATCATGGGCATCGCCATCACGGGCATGCACTACACCGCAATGGCGGCCGCGCATTTCGCGCCGGATGCGCGATGCGGCGCCGCGAACGGCATCGATGCGCCGTGGCTCGCGACGACCATTGCGCTGTTCACGACGGCGACGCTGATCGTCACGCTGCTCGTCTGCCGCTTCGATGCGCGCACGACCTTTCTGCGCGGCATGACGGACACGCTCGAACGGCTGGTGCGAGTGCGGACGGCGGAACTCGAAACGGCATTGCGGCGCTACGAGCAGACGACGGCGATGCTGCAGCGCACGCGCGAGAACATGGTGACCGAGATCGACGAGCGCCGGGCGGCGCAGAGTCGGCTCGAACAGGAGAAGGACGAACAGCGGCGCCTGCTGCGGGCGCTAGAGGAAACCCACGTGCAGTTGCTGCAATCGGAAAAACTGGCATCGATCGGCCAGCTCGCGGCCGGCGTCGCGCACGAAATCAACAATCCGATCGGCTTCATCAGCGCAAACCTCAATACGCTGAGGACGTGGGTGCGAAGCCTGCTGGACGTGATCGCCGCGCATGACGCCGCGCTGCCGCAGCTGGAACCCGCGGCGCGCGACGCCTTGACGGCGCAGCGCGTCGCGGCCGATCTCGACTACGTGCGCGACGAGATCGTGACGCTGATCGACGAATCGATCGATGGCGCGGTGCGGGTGCGCCGCATCGTGCAGGATCTGCGCGATTTCTCGCGGCCGGGCAGCGGCGAGTGGAGCGTGGCCGATATCCACGCGGGCCTCGAGAGCACGCTCAACGTGGTTCATAACGAGCTCAAGTACAAGGCCGACATCGTGCGGGAGTACGGTGACGTGCCGCAGGTCGAATGCCTGCCGTCGCAGTTGAACCAGGTGTTCATGAACCTGCTCGTCAACGCGGCGCACGCGATGCCGACGCGCGGCGTGATCACGATCCGCACGTCGAGCGACGGCGAGCAGGTGTCGATCGCGATCAGCGATACCGGAACCGGCATGACGCCGGATATCGTCCGACGGATCTTCGATCCGTTCTTCACGACGAAGCCGGTCGGGCAGGGAACGGGGCTGGGGTTGTCGGTGTCGCACGGCATCGTCGAGCGCCATCGCGGCGCAATCGACGTGACGAGCGAGCCGGGGCGCGGCACGACGTTCTGCGTTCGACTGCCGATCCGGCGCGCGGCGGGCAGCGTGGGCGCGGCGGCGGCAGTCGGGCAACGTGCGTGAGCATGACGTGCGGTGCCGTCGTCGCGACCGCCCGCGCCGCCTTTGAAAGAACGTCCCGAACATCGCGATCGCGTCGGGCCTCGCCGCGCGTTGCGGCGGTCAATCGTGCCGGATCGCGATGGTCTTGAGGGCGGTAAAGCCGAGCAACGCTTCAAAGCCTTTCTCGCGACCGTATCCGCTCGCCTTCACGCCGCCGAACGGCAGTTCCACCCCGCCGCCGGCGCCATAGTTGTTGATGAACACCTGTCCGGCCTGCAACTTGCGCGCGAGCCGCAACCCGCGTGCGCCGTCGCGTGTCCAGACGCCCGCGACGAGCCCGTACTGCGTGCCGTTCGCGAGCGCGACGGCCTCGGCTTCGTCCTCGAACGGCATGACGGCGAGCACCGGGCCGAATACCTCTTCCTGCGCGAGCTGGCTCTCGGGCGGGACATCGCGGAACAGCACCGCTTCCTGGTAGTAACCGGCACGCGATGCGCCGGCCGCAATCGTGCCGCGGGCCGCCACGCGAATGCCGTCGGCCTCCGCGCGCTCGACGATGGATCGAACCCGCGCATGCTGCTTCGCGTTGACGAGCGGGCCCATCTCCAGGTTCATCGACGGCGGCCCCGAACGCAGCAACGCAAATTGCCGGCCAAGACGATCGAGAACGTGCTCGTAGAGGCTGCGCTGGACGAGCAGGCGGCTGCCGGCCGAGCAGGTCTGGCCGGCATTCTGCACGATCGCGTTGACGATCACGGGCAGCGCCTGTTCGAGGTCGGCATCCTCGAACAGCAGTTGAGGCGACTTGCCGCCCAGCTCGAGTACCGCGGGACAGTGACGCTCGGCGGCGGCGCGTCCGACCAGCGCGCCCGTTCCGCTCGATCCGGTAAACGAGATGTGACGAATGCCGGCATTGGCCGACAGTGCCGCGCCCGCTTCGGCGCCCAGGCCCGTGACGACGTTGACGGTGCCGGCCGGCAGCCCGGCTTCGGCCGCGATTTCCGCCAGGCGGAGAATGGACAGGCTCGCGTCCTCCGCCGGCTTGACCACGCAGGCGTTGCCGGCGGCGAGCGACGCGCCGACGCTGCGGCCGTAGATCTGCATCGGGTAATTCCACGGAATGATGTGCCCCGTCACGCCGATGGGTTCGCGCACGGTCAATACCGTGAACCCGGCGGTGTACGGCAGCGTGTCGCCATGCAGCTTGTCCACGCATCCGGCGTAGTACTGGAGGTAGCGGGCCAGCACGGCGGCATCGGTGCGCGCCGTATTCAGCGCCTTGCCCGTGTCGCGTGCTTCGAGTTGCGCGAGTTCGTCCCCGTGTTTCAGTACCGCCGCGGCGTACGCGAACAGCAGATTGCTGCGCTCGACCGGCGACAGCCTGGCCCACGGACCGTCGAGCGTCTCGCCCATCGCCCGCTGTGCCGCGGCAACGGCCAGCTGCACGTCGGTCGCGTCGCCGCGGGCGATCGTCGCGAACGGTTCGCCCGTGCTCGGATCGATGACTTCAAGATGCGCGCCGCCGTGCGGCGCGACACGGGCGTTGTCGATGTAGTGGCCGGATTGCATGTCTCATTCCTCGATCGATGCGGGATGGGCGATGGTTTCGGCTATCGCGGCGCCCAGTTCCGCGGTGGTCGCCGTGCCGCCCATGTCGGGGGTACGCGGGCCGGAAACGAGAACGGACTCGATGGCGGTGACGATTTCGGCGGCGGCCGCCTCGTAGCGCGCGTCGCCACGGCCGAGATGCTGGAGCAGCAACGCGGCCGACCAGATCTGGCCGATCGGGTTGGCGATGCCGCGGCCGGCGATGTCGGGCGCCGAGCCGTGCACCGGTTCGAACAGCGACGGAAACCGGCGCTCCGGATTCAGATTGGCCGACGGCGCAATGCCGATCGTGCCGGTGCAGGCGGGCCCCAGGTCCGAGAGGATGTCGCCGAACAGGTTCGATGCGACGACGACATCGAAGCGATCCGGATTCTGGACGAAGTGCGCGCAGAGAATGTCGATGTGGTATTTGCGCGCTTCGATGTCCGGAAAGTGCGTGGCCATCTCGGCGAGGCGCTCGTCCCAGAACGGCATGGTGATCGAGATGCCGTTGGATTTCGTCGCGGCCGTCAACTGCCTGCGCGGGCGCGAGCGGGCGAGTTCGAACGCGAACTTCAGCACCCGGTCGACACCGACGCGCGAGAATACCGACTCCTGCACGGCGATCTCGCGCTCGGTGCCGGCGAACATCCGGCCGCCCACCGACGAATACTCGCCTTCCGTGTTCTCCCGAACGACGATGAAGTCGATGTCGCCGGGGCGGCGTCCGGCGAGCGGCGCGGGCACGCCCGGCATCAGGCGGACCGGGCGCAGGTTGACGTACTGATCGAACTCGCGCCGGATCTTGATCAGCGATTCCCACACGGCGACGTGGTCCTGCACGATGTCGGGCGCGCCGACCGCACCGAAGAAGATCGCATCGTGCCCGCCGATCTGCCGCGCCCAGTCGGCCGGCATCATCGTGCCGTGGCGCACGTAGTGATCGGTGCACCAGTCGCCGAACTCGTCGAATGCCAACGGAATGTCGAAGCGATTCGCGGCAGCGCGCAGCACGCGCATGCCTTCCGGCATCACCTCCTTGCCGATGCCGTCGCCGGCGATGACGGCGATGCGATGTGGGTTCTTCATGTGCGGGAAGCCTCCGTGACGTAGATGGCGTGCCGCAGGGAAGGGGGCATGCAGGAGGCGGGCGGGCGCGAACCGGACAGCGCGTGCGGCGCGGCGAACCGGTCGTTCGCGCGGCGCAATGCCTCGTCCGCGACGCGCCACCCGATCGGATCGAATGGCGCCGGCGTGTCTCCTGCGTCCCTTCCGTCGTGGCAACGGGCGGACGGTTGAATCTGTCCGTCGAATCTACCGTGTCGCCGAGGCGGGAAGGAAGTGCGGATTCGTGAACGGGACCTTCGAAAATCCGCAAGGTGCCGGGCGCGTGCCGGCGGCGTCAGTCGTTCGACGGCTCGGCGTCGCCCGCGGCGAGCGAGGCCGGCGCGAACGACGCCAGAAACTCGAACAGCTTGCGGGTCGGCTGCGGCACGGCTCCCGTGCGGATGCCGACCGACATGACGCGGTTGGCCCACGGATCGTTGAGGCGGATGAAGCGCAGGCGCATGGGTTCGCGAAAGAGCGCGACGGCGCGCTCCGGCAGGATGCCGATGCCCTGTCCCGCGGCAATCAGCCGGCACATGGCTTCGAAGCTCTGCACCTGGACGCGGAAGCGGACCGATTTGCCGAGCAGCGCGGCTTCCCTGACGAGCGAACGCGTGAGCTCCGAGCGGTCGTCCAGCGCGACCAGGTCGTGCTCGAGCAACGCGCTGAAATCGATCGAGTCGCCGGTCAGGCTGTAGTCCTCGGGCACGACCACGCTCGCCCGGTCCATGCAGTAGGGCGCGAGGTGGATCCCTTCGGTCGCGGTCCGGGACGTGACGATCCCGACGTCTGCCCGGCCTTCGCGCAGCGCCTGCAGGATGTCGGCGCTTCTCAGCTCGCTGATCTGCAGCTTGATGTCGCGGTAGCGCTGCGAGAATTCGCGCAATTGATCGGGAAGGTCCTGGCTGATCGCCGAGATGTTGGCAAATACCCGGACCCGGCCGATCGAGCCTTTCGTATAGTCGGACAGCTCGCTGTAGATCGCATCCGTGCGCAGCAGCAGATCGGTCGCATGGCGCAACAGGGCCTCGCCGGCGGGGGTGAGTTCGACGCCGGCCACCGTGCGGTTCAGGAGCACCACGCGAAAGTGATGCTCGAGCAGCGCGATCCGGCGGCTGGCGGTGGACAGCGACATGTGAGACTGCTGCGCGGCGCGGGACAGGCTGCCCAGCTCGGCGGCACGGACGAACAGGGCGAGTGACGTGAGATCGAACAAGCGTGGGCTCCCATTGACGCTTGCGGAAGTATGTCACTCCTCCACGCCCGCCATCGCGTCGAGCGCTTCGGGGCTAACCCTGACCGGCAGCCGATGCTGCGCCGCACAGCGCGATGCGCCCGTCACGCCGGGACAAAGACGTCGAGGGCGCAAGCGGCGGCTAGAATGCATCGTTTCGATGCTTGTGCATCGCACCGTGCGCTGGCCGGAGGGCGCGTGCATTCGAGATTTTCGAAGTGCCGCTTGAAGGATTTCGCATATCGGCCGATTCCGGCAGCCGGTAGATTCGAACGGCCCCTCTCGCACACACCGATCTCGACAGCGCGCGCACGCGCTGCGACGCAGGCATGCAGCGCAGGCGAGCGGGGCCATCCAGAAAAAACTTTCGGAGACAAACGTGGAAATCGACGCGACCTGCAGCCCGGGAGGCATCGCAACACCGGTATCGGCGGACAACCTCGCGCAGGAGGACCGGCTGTTTCGCCGGCTGGCGCTGCAAATCCTGCCGATCCTGATGTTCGCCTACGTCACTTCGTATATCGACCGCGTCAACGTCAGCTTCGCCAAACTGCAGATGAGCGAGCATCTGGGGTTCTCCGACGCGGTGTTCGGCTTCGGTGCCGGGATATTCTTTCTCGGCTACGTGATCTTCGAGGTGCCCAGCAACATGCTGCTGGTGCGGGTCGGGCCGCGGCGCTGGATCACGCGGATCGTCGTGTCCTGGGGCATCGTGTCGGGGCTGACGGCTTTCGTTTCCACGCCGATGCAGTTCTACGTGATGCGTTTCCTGCTGGGTGTCGCCGAGGCCGGATTCATCCCGGCCATCGTCCTTTACATGACCCGCTCGTTCCCGCGCCATCGCCGCGCGCGAATCCTGTCGCTGTTCTACGCCGCCCTTGCGCTGGCGGGCTTGATCGGATCGCCGCTGACCGGTTTCATTCTTCAGTATTTCGACGGCGCGCTGCAGATTCCGGGCTGGAAGTGGATCTTCATCCTCGAGTCGCTGCCGGCATTCGTGGCCGCCCTTTACGTGTGGAAAGGGCTCGACGACGACGTGACGCTCAGCGACCGCTATTCCCAGGCAGACCGCGCGACCCTGGCACGCGTGCTGTCGGACGACCGTGCGGCGACCGAGGCGGCGAGTCACAAGGGCCTCTTCTCGAGCTGGCTGGTCTGGGCGTTCTGCGTGATCTACTTTCTCGATGTCTTCGCCATTTACGGTTACACGTTCTGGGCGCCGACGATGATCAAGCAGATGGGCATCGGGAGCGACTTCGTCATCGGCTTGCTGGCCGCGCTGCCCAACGCCGTGGCCGTGCTCGTGATGGTGTCGTTCGGCCGCAGCGCGGACCGTCGCGGCCACCGGCGCCTGCACGTTGCGGCGCTCCTTCTGATGGGCGCAGCCGGGCTCGGGCTGTCGGTCATCTGGCGCGACCAGCTGTGGCTCGGCATGTTCGCGCTCTGCATCGCGAACGCCGGACTCATCTCGTTTCCGCCGCTGTTCTGGAGCATGCCCACGACCGCGCTCGGCACCGCATCGGTGTCGATGGGCATCGCCGTGATCAGTTCGTTCGGCAACCTCGGCGGCTTCTTCGGGCCCTATGCGGTCGGCTATCTGAAGCAGGTGTCGGGCGGCCTCGCCGCACCGCTGTTCCTGATGGTCGGCTGCCTGTTGCTGGGCCTGATTCTCACGATGCTCTTGCCCGCACGCCTGGTCGATCGATGAGGGCTGACCCTTTCGCCGCGGCCATGGCGCCGCGGCGCCATCCTTTTTGACGGAAACCACATGAAACAACAGATTGGCCTGATCGGCGTCGGCTTGATGGGACACGGCATCGCGCGCAACGTGCTGAAACACGGTTATCCGCTCACGGTCGTCGAGCATCCCGGTAACCAGCCGCTCGACGAGCTGTTGCGCGGCGGCGTACGGACCGTGAAGACGGCGCGCGAGCTGGCTTTGGCAGCGGACGTCGTCATCCTCTGCGTGACGGGTTCGCCGGAGGTGGAAGCGGTCCTCACCGGTGAGCAGGGCGTGTTGGCCGGGTTGAAGGACAACGCGATCGTCGTGGACTGTTCGACTGCCGTGCCGGATTCGACCGTCAGGATGGCGCGGCTCGTCGAAGCAGCCGGCGGCCGTCTCGTCGACGCGCCGATGACGCGCGGCGCCCGGGAGGCGCACGAAGGGCGGCTGAACCTGCTGGTCGGCGCGACGCCCGGGTTGTTCGACGAGATACGACCGGTGCTCGCGTGTTTCGCGGAAAACATCACGCGTGTCGGCGATCTCGGCGCCGGCCACAGCATGAAGCTGCTGCACAACTATGTGTCGCTCGGAACCATTGCACTGCTGTCGGAAGCCGTTGCCTGTGCGAAAAGATCGGGTGTGGATACGGCGGTGCTCGCCGAAGTACTCGCAAACGGCGGCGGCGGCGGGGTGGCGCTGAACCGGCTGCTCCCGTTCCTGCAGACTGGCGACACGTCGAGCCTGCCGTTTCACATGGCGAACGCGTTCAAGGACCTGTCCTATTACTCGGCGATGGCGGAAGGCGTCGACGCGGCCCATGCCATTGCCAGCGCGGTCACGCATACCTACCGGGACGCTGTTGCCAGCGCCGGCGCACATTGTCCGGTTCTCAAACTGTCCGATGTGCTCGCGGCGACGGGCGCGCACGAGGAGGGAGGCGCGCGGTAGCGGGACGTCGGCCGTGTCGATGCAACGGTTGGGGCGTGTGCTCGAGGGTGGCTGTCGTCGCGGTTCGTCCAGGTGATTCGGCGCACGTCGGCGGGACATGGGTGGGGCATTTTTCTCGGTTCTTCGTGGATTTGCGGGGACGTCGTTTGCCGACCCGTTGCTGCCATTCGTGATTTGCCCGCAGGCACCTGCTGTGCAGCGATAGCGGACGTTGGTCGGTCCACGCACGCCCCACGAGCGTGCCTCGGTTTCTTCAGCGAGATTCCGGGGGGCATACAACCGCGCGCGCGGCATGCACCGTGGCAGCAACAGGCGATAGCGCGCGCATGTCTCAACGACACCACATCGTTTGATCGCGCAGGAATTTTTTCGCCCGAGCGAATCACACTTGCTGTTACAACTCTAATCCGACGAACAACGGACCCGAGAACCCATGCACCTCGAAGACGACAGCCCCGGCCATCACCTGCAACGATCAGACTTCATTCGACGGCTTGTTCAAGCACCACCACCATCAACGGCCCCGGACAATCAGGGACCATCAATTCCCAGGCGAATCGTGCAGTACTGGCATGACTTGCAGGCGCTGCCTGCTGACGTGCTGGAGTGCATGGATTCTTGGTCGAGGTGGGGATCACGCGGATTCGAATACCGTGTCTTCGATGCGCGTAGCGCGGCTCGCTTCATTGAACAATCGCTGGGAAGGGAGCATCTGCGGGCGTTCATGCGCTGCTACCACCCCGCGATGCAGGCAGACTACTTCCGATTGTGCTATCTCGTCATCAATGGAGGAATGTACGTCGATGCCGATGACGTGTGCATCGCCAAGGACATCTCGGAGCTGTTCGTCGGGAACGGCGTTAAGGTTCAGCCACTTTGCTACGACATCGCTGCGGACTCGATGGTTCAGTGCGAGGTCTTCCTGCAAGCTGGAACCAACCGGGACGGGTTGATTTTCTACGTCAATAACAACCCGTTGATCGCTTGCGAGGGAGACCCCATCATCAGTCGAGCACTTGAGCGTGCAACCCTGCGCTTGAACTTCGCAGCCGAGGGTGAGCTGCTGGAGATTCAATCAACTACCGGCCCGGGCAACCTGTCGCGCATCATCTTCGAGATGGGCGCGCAATGCCTTGATGAGCACCGGCTGACCGTACTTCGGACCTGGGACTCGATCGGCATATCCAAGTGGCCGCTGAGCTATCGTTCCGACGGGAGAAACTGGCGAATATCAAATGGAAAGCGGTTTGCCTTTGATGGGGAGGGGGCACCATGAACCTCTTCGAGCCGCTGAGGGGCATCCGCCACCTATTGCACACCATGTTCTTGCGCTTGCGCGTGCTGTTGCCGAAACAAAAGGCATACGCGTTCGGCCCAGTGGGCGGAGCTTACCCGGGCAGAATCAGCGACATCTATGTGATCAATCTAGATCGGCAGCCGCAGCGCTTGGTGGCTGTTTCCCGAGAGCTGGACCGCATCGTGGATTGCACGGGGCAACCACTGTCAAAGCGACTCATCCGGCATGCAGCCTGCGACGCGCGGGCCCTACCGGCCGCAACGCTTGCTGGTGTCGATATCGAGCCCTACTACACGCTTGCGGATCAATTGTCCGTCGACCCGTACCCACAGGTTCTACCGGACACGTTCGATCTGACTCGCGAGATCCGAATGAGCAATGCAGAAATTGCGGTGGCTCAATCGCACATTGACATCTGGAAGAAGGTAGCCAGTTCTAAGGCATCGTACACGTTGGTGCTGGAGGATGACGTTTGGTTCGAACAGAGCTTTGGCCGCCTTGTCGACACGGCGTGGCAGGAGATGCGGGAGAGCGACGGGACCGATCCTGACTTTGACGTGCTCTACCTGTCGTTCAAAGAGGTGAAGCACGGTGCTCCCAAGGTTGCGCTCTCGCGCAGCGTCTTTCGACCGGAGCGCGGGCTTTGGTATCTCTCGGGCTATGTGCTGTCCAAGCGCGGCGCTCAGCGGCTTCTTGCACGCCTGCCGTGCCGCGGACCAGTCGACCTTTGGATCAACCAGCAGTTCACAGTGACAGACGTTCGCGCGCTGCGCCGCTCTGTCATCCCTCAGCGCGTCGATCTGCTGTCCACGAACTCCTACTCAATTCTCCCCGTCTTGAGCCAGATCGGGGTTCTTTCCGATACAACGCCTGGGACGTTCCATCAGCGTCCCACGGAAACACCGGTGTTTGCCTTTGGCTCTCGGAACACTGGCCTATCCTCCCTGGCTATGGCCTTGTCTATGCTGGGCTATCGCTGCTGCAGCGACTTGGACGACCTTCCGCCTGTGGAGAGAGGTCGCTTGCTTCGAGGTCAGCATGGACGCGTTTTTGATGCCTACGTCAATGTCGCGGCGCTTGAGCCCCACATCGCGCAGCTCAAGGAAAGGTATCCCGGGGCGAAGTTCATCTTCGTCGGCGAGATCCCGAAGAACTTACCGCTGCCCCCTGAGAGCGTCTTGCACCAGCGTGCCTTTCCCGAGGGCTGGGTAGAACTGTGCGAGTACTTGCGCATGCCGCCACCCAGTGCTAGCTATCCTTGCGTTGCGGAGCGAGGCGTTCGTCGTCTTCGCCCTCCTCCGCCCGCAGGTGAAAGACTGGCAAGAGGCAAGCGGCTGGAGCACGATGTTTCGCCGTGGGTTGCCCCGTCATCGCGCCACTGGCACGGTATCGACGTGGAGCTATGCGAGCCTGGGCCGTGGTCGGAGGCATCTCGCGCCCGGTTTGACGACCAGTTGAGCGAACTAGACGCGTCTCGTTGGCTGTCGCGCGACGATACGTTCCCCGGGAACCTTGCACTCTTTAGGCCT
>NZ_CAJPGQ010000046.1:0-61714 GCF_905339595.1 Burkholderia sp. BCC1977 | reverse complement strand
CTACCCTTTCAATCAGGATCTGCAGGGTATCCGCAGTCTGGCCGCCGCCATCCGCCGCCTGGTGGCAACCCGCACGTTTGCACAGAGCGCACGAGTTGCCGGCGCCCAACACGTTCAGGCGCCACGTCCGCCGTTGGATCAGCCATCACGGCCAATGGTCACCCGTCCGTTCGAAGTCGTTGAGTTCGACGGCCATAAACTGGATATCCGGTTACGCATTTGCGTCATCGATCCAATCGGATTGAAAAAAGACGTCGAACTTGAACGCGTGTGGTTACTCGTTGTCCTCGATGTGTGCACCCGGGCGGTACTGGGTTGGCACCTCGCATTGGCCACCGAATACAATCGCCATGACGTCATCAAGGCGATACAAAATGCCTTGCAGCCCCGCCGGAAGCGAACGGCCTTCTCGATTGCCGGATTACGTTACGATACACGCGCGGGTTTCGTCAGTGACGCCGTGCGCCAAACCGAGTATGCAACGTGGGACTGGCTGCGCTACGACAATGCGCGCAGTCACCTGGCTGGAGAAACGCTCGCGACCGTATGCGACATGATCGGCAGTCACATCGACGCCGGCCCCTACGCGGAACCCAACGAGCGTCCCTATATCGAACGATTTTTCGGCACCGTTGGCAGTACGTTGTCGCATCGCCTTCCCGGCGCGACGGGAAAGGGTGCCCAAGATGTGCGACGGTCCTTGTCGGATCCAGACGGCAAACTCAGCCTACTGGTCACCAGCGAAGAACTGAACGAACTGCTCGAAGTCAGCTTCGCGAACTACAACGGTACGCCGCATGACAGCCTCGGCGGGCGCTCCCCCCTCGAAATGATGCAGCATTTTGCGCAAAAGCCCGGGGCGCTATGGCGCACGCTTGCCGAACGCTACCGGAAGAATCTGATGCTGCTGCAGCCGGTTCATCCCGCCGTCGTTCGGGGCAATCTGCGCCACGGCGTGCGGCCCTATATCAGCCTGTACGGCGTGCGGTATTCCAGCAGCGTGCTGAGTGAATCGTCTCGGCAGATCGGCAAGCCGCTGCGAATCTATTTCGATCCCGAAGACATGCGCGTCGTGACGGCCTTTCTCGAAAGCGGCGAAGAAATCGGCCCGCTCCGGGCGGCAAGACCCTGGGACCAGACGCCTCATTCGTTGCGCCTTCGTCAAGAGATTCTTCGACTGAAACGACTCAATGAGATTGACTACGGTGTCCATGTCGATCCCGTCGACGCCTACCTCAAATATCAACGACGCAAGTCTCGTACAAAACAACGGCGATTGTCACATCGCGTCGCCGAAGCCGAGCGTGCCGTAAACCAGCGCGACAAGCCCCTCGAGAGCGCGACGGCACCGACGTCGACCCAAGGAGACCAACACTCTACCGTGAGCTTGTCCGAGCTCGGCAAGGGGCAGATCTTTCGTTAACCATGGCGACCGACTCACTACGGCCCTTGCCGATCGAGGAACATCCGGTCGTGCTGTCCAAATATCGCATCCCGACGCCATCGATCGCGGAGTTCTACGCGCTGCTGTTGCGCTGCCTGACGTTGCGCACGGGAGCGATGGTGTATGCCCGATCGCGCATCGGAAAGACCTATGCAATCTTGTTCCTCGAGGCGCTGCTCGGTTCACAACGTCCCTCTCTGCCGATCCTGCGCATGCGCTGCCAGCACAAGCGCGTTTCTACGGAGACGGCTTTCTTCAGTGCTTTGCTGACCATGGCTCGTCACAAGGCCAGTTCCGGGCGTGATCCGACTCAGTTGAGACAACGCCTTGTGCAGCGTCTGCTCGAAATTGCCGATCAGGCGAACAGCAACATCATCCTCGCTTTCCTTGACGAGGCCCAGCACCTGACCTATTCCGAGTTCGAGTGGTTACGCGACATCCATGACGAGCTTGAGCTCGAGGGGGTACGCGTGGTCACCGTGTTCGTCGGTCAACCGGCGCTGCGATCCAGGAAAAGTGTCTTCCAGCGTGATGGAGAAGAACAGATTGTCGCGCGCTTTCTGACCGAAGAATTACCCTTTCACGGCGTGCGTTCAGCACACGAGTGTTCAGTCTGCCTGCAAGGTTACGATCAAGGCGAATATCTGGAAAACTCCGGCTGGAATCATACACGCTTCTTTTTTCCGCGAGCCTATGGCGCCGGGATGCGTCTCGCCACCGAAGGTAGTGCGCTGTGGGAAGCGTTCGACGATGCCCACAAACGCGCTCAACTGGTGGGCGAGCTGGAAATCCCGATGGAATTCTTTGCACGCGCGGTCGAGCATATTCTCCACCGGTACGCGTCGCACGACTCCGAAAATTTTGCCTTTTCCAAAGCAATCTGGGACGAAGGCGTGGATGAGTCCGGCTATGTACGAGCCAGAAAGTAGCCTGGTCACCTCTGCGACAGGGCTGCCGCCTCGCCGTGCTTCCGTTGTGCTCCCGGCCACGTACACGACCCGCCCGGCATGGACTTGCAAGGCCGAGTCGGCATGGTCGCGTTTCGCGAAATTTCAGATGCTCAATCGCTTGAATTGGGCGCAACTGTGCGAAGCGCTGTCCGTATTGCCTACGGTCAACGCGGGGACGGGTATCGATCTTCGGACTGCGGACAGCTTTGACCTTGCCGACTTGGCGACGACCTTGCACGTCGAACCAGGCGATCTGGAATACTCGTTTAGCACGGCGAGCCGTCAGGATGCGCTGCTCGACGCGGCAAGCTCCTTCCTGCGTTTCTGTCCGATCTGCGCTTCGGCTGGGTTTCATGCAACGCTCTTTCAGCTTACCGCGTTCAAGAATTGCCCGATTCACGGGTGCTCCCTGTGCGAAGCCTGCGCCCGGTGCGAGCAGCCGTTGGCATACCGCCTCCATGCCGGACTCGTTCGCCATCCCTATGCCTGCCCGGTTTGCGGCGACTCCCTACTCGCCACGCGTTCGCTTCGTCGCCTGCAACAGCAGTCGGCTATCGATGCTGTGGGACTGGATCGCCTGCGCGCATGGCATGACTACTACCTCCGGCACGCACGCCTGCTCAGTGCTGGCGACCGGCGCATCCGCGATGCGGCGGGACAGTATCTTTCCGATGAAGTCGTTCAGGCCCATTCGAATATTCCTCGACGTCTCGCATTTATCGGCGATTTACCACGATATCTTCACTATCCTCCCGAACTACCTCCGGTCAATTCGATGCCGAATGTCACATCGGAACACGAGGCCAGCCCAGTCACTTCGGAGAGTCCGTTGATGCATTGCGCCTGGGCGGCCCAATGGCCGCATGTTGACTCCACGTGCATCATGCTATCGGCCGTCTACAGAAGGCTCCGGGGAAATCGGATCCGACGCCTGACACGTTCGGTAAGGCCTATTTGGTCAGAGATCGATTCCGGCAGTCGTTCGACTGAACACGGATTGTTGTTGTTCGACGGTAGCGCGTCACCACTGTCGATCGCTTTGCTCGGCTGGCGCTTTTCCTGGGAGCGGCGATTCAGCATTGAGACTCTTGTTGGTTGTCCAAAACACTATCCGCCGTTCGGCTTGCTTGAATGGATGGCTTTCATGCCCCTTCACCTACCTCCCGCCGGCATCAGCGATTCCGAAGACTGGTTACTACGCTACTTCGTTCACGCACTTGAACAAACCTGGAACGCATGGTGCACCATCGCGATCGGTATGCGAGAAAACGGGTGCTACGTCGTCTCTCCATTGCTTCTGCCTACGCGTGTGCTCTGGTTGGACCCTCATGATCGGCGCGTCGACTTCAGCCACATCGCGGAAAGCTTCCATGATCAGGTCGGCAGCAAGGCAGCGCTGGACTGGTAAGTATTCGTCTGTCGGTGATCGGCGCGGATCCTACGATTGTCCCGCTGGTTGATCATGACTTCGTGCCGCAAGGCTTTCCCGGGTGCGCTGGTCACCCGAAAACTCTTGATGTAGTGTCATTCCATTTGCACGAAGCCCCGCACGGCAAGGCTGAGGGGCAAATCAGGCGCCATAAATCCCGAGATGTGTATATCGAGGTGCTACGAACGCCACCTCGGCTAACCAATATATGAGCTTTTTCCTTCAACAATCCAAGTAGTGCCTCATGAAACCTGAAAGATACGACAGCAAAACAGATGTTTCGTTTGTATAGCGACAGCATCTTTCATATTTCATAAATCTATCTTTCAGAATAATTGGATAATTACCAATTATGAAAGGAAGATAGAATGGTTTTAGTGCATTAGTTTTGATAATCTCGCTCGGCCTGCAAGGAAAGCATCACGATTTAATGTGAGATGAGTGCAGTGGATCGACCGCAGACGTGCGCGTAATTTTCCCGGGGCTGCATTTTCACCGAAATCGTTTTAGCGGGCATTCGGTTAATAGAACCCAACGAAACGGAGATTTTCAATCATGAGACTCCTGAATGACAACGAACTTGCAATTCCGAGTGGCGGCGTATCTGCCGGTGATGTAGGCAATGCGGTCGGCGCTGCTGTCGGCGGCCTTGTCGGCGGCGAAGTGGGTGGGCCGGTCGGCGCAGCGGTCGGTAGCGCGGTGGGGGCCATTGCGGGGGAGGCCGTCGGTGAAGCAATTGGCGATGCTGTTAGCGGCGATTCCAGCGATAGCTCGGGCGACGACGGTTCCAGCGATGGCGGGGACGGCGGCGATGGGGGTGATGGCGGAGGAGATGGCGGCGGCGATTAACCGTTAGCGGAAGTGCCGCGGGCCGGCTTTGGTAGAGGCCCGCGGTATTGATCGAACCGCGCAATGTCGGGGTTTGGCATCGACTGTCGTTTGGCTACCGGTGGATTGCGTATGTCGATTTCCCGTGGTGATTTCCTGAGAATCGTGATTTCCTTCATGATCAACGCTATTGCTCCCGGTGCCGACGCTGCACCGCAAGATGACACCTCGATCCGGGAAAGATCTTTCCCCAGTAGCGGGATCGTCTGGAAAGCTGTCTCCGAAACAGGTCTCGTGGTCAATCTCATTCCGACGATTCACGTGCTTCCTCGTCACGAGCGGTTGCCAACCCGTGTCGTCGAGAAAATCGCTACGTCCGCAAAGGTATTTATCGAAGCCAATCCTGACGACGCGGCCGATCGAGCGAACGCTGTAAGGCATTGCCGTTACCCGGACGACGACGACGTATTCATGCATCTGACTGCGCAGACAGCCGCACTGCTCATCGCACGCGCCAACGCCGATAAACTTCCGGTGGAGAAAATCAAAAGATTGAAACCTTGGGCCATCTCGATCCTGCTCCAGGACATCGAGAAGCGAAATGCGGACCTCGGCAAACTGACGAGCGTTGAAGCAAAGATCGTGGCCGAAGCGCACCGCAACGACGTTCCGGTTGAAAGCTTTGAAAGCATCGAGCAGCAGTTTGTGATGTTTGATTCGTTTCCAGAGGACATCCAGGACGCGATGCTACGCAGCTATCTTGAACAAGACGCGACCGCGGCACAAACCCACGCCGCACTGACACGCATCGCGCGAGCTTGGCTGACGGGAGATGTCGAGCGAGTTGGTAGCGAGATTTCAGCGCTCGATCCGTACACCCCGCGTGTCGACAGGATCGTCAACGAAAAAATGCTGGATCAGCGAAACCATCGGTTTGCCGACCGGATTTTGGCTGAAGCGCAATCACCTGCCGCGGCCCCATTCGCCGTCGCGGTTGGATTCAACCACTTCAATGGACCAAGTGGCCTGCTGGCGCTCCTCGCGGCTAGAGGATTCGTCGTCGACGCTACCTGAGACAAGCTCAACCGATACAAAAATTTCGAACATGGACAAACACGCAATTCTTTCCGCCCTCGTCATCGGCGTGCTGGCTTATCTCATCACGTCGGGAGTACGGCGTTTATCCGAGCGCGGCCGACTCGGACAATCAAAGTGGACGAGGCACACGCTGATCGTGGTTCTCATATTCATCGCCGCGCTCGGCGTCAAAGCGCTGCTCGGCTAGTTGCTCTACTGCTGCTACCCATGAATCTCCTCGGGATATTTGGCAACCTTCAGGTCGGGTTGCGCAAGAAGGTTCCGGTCGTTCTTCAAAACGAGGCGGCCGAGTGTGGACTTGCGTGCGTCTGTATGGTCGCATCGTTTCACGGTCATGAAATCGATCTGCGCCAGTTGCGTCAACGCTTTTCGGTATCCCTCAAAGGCACGACGCTCGCCAACCTCGTGGAGATCGGAAGCCATCTGAAACTGACGGCACGCCCACTGTCTCTCGAACTGGATGAAGTGCGTCACTTGCAACTACCCTGCATTCTGCACTGGAGCTTCAATCACTTCGTCGTGCTGGAGAGCGTCCGTTCATCGGGCGTGGAAATCGTCGATCCGGCACTCGGACGCAGCACCGTTGAATGGAAGGAACTGTCCAGGCATTTCACGGGTGTCGCACTCGAACTCACGCCCAACCCGGAATTCAAACGCGCGAAGCGGAAAGAAAAGCTTCGCGTCCGCGAGTTGACGGGGCGCATTGTCGGGCTCAAGCGAACGCTGTCGCAGATATTCCTGCTCGCCATCGCGATCGAAATTTGTACGATCGTGACACCGTTCTTCGTGCAATGGGTAACCGACGAGGCACTGGTTACCGGCGACGAACAATTGATATTGACCCTCGCCATTGGATTCGGCATTGTCTGGGCGTCGCAGACCGCCATCGAAGCCTTGCGTGCCTGGATTGTGGCGCACATGGGCGCGTCGCTCAACGTGCAATGGCTTGCCAACGTCGGCAGCCGATTGTTTCATCTACCCGGGAGCTTTTTCGGAAAACGCCATCTCGGCGATATCGTTGCCCGGGTCAATACGATCAACGTCATCCAGAACACGATCAGCACGAGCGTGGTAGAAGCCGTGCTCGACGGCGCGATGTCAATCGGCACGCTCGTGATGATGAGCGTGTACGACGCCAGGCTTGCGCTGATTAGTGTCTGCGCGTTGGCAATCTACATTGTCTTACGGGTTTCACTATACGGCGCATTGAGATCTGCCAACGAGAGCCAGTTTGTCTTCGACGCAAAGCAACAGACGTATCTGCTCGAAAGCGTCCGCGGCATTCAAAGCATCAAACTGTTCGGCAAGGAGCATTCGCGGATCGCTGGGTGGCTGAACCAGATCGTTCGGCAAAAGAACGCATGGTTGCGTACGCAGCGGTTGCTGGTGTTCTTCCACGGCGCGAACAGCTTTATCTTTCGTGCAGAAAACCTGATCGTCGTCGTGATGGGTGCCAATGCCGTGATCGAAAAGAGGTTCTCGATCGGCATGTTGCTCGCTTACCTTTCATATCGCGAGCAGTTTTCCAAGCGTGTGACGAGTCTCGTCGACAAGGCATATGAGTTCCGCATGCTGGACGTCCAACTGAACCGCCTAGCCGATATCATGTACGAGAAGGAAGAAGTGCGTACCACGGGTGTCGAGACGACGCGCTTTCCTGCGGCAAGGATAGTGTTGAGGGATGTTTCATTCCGTTATGCCGACGAGGAAGCGGAAGTCGTCAAAAAATTCAGTATGACCGTCAATCCCGGTGAGCATGTCGCAATTGTTGGAGCGAGCGGTAGCGGAAAAACGACGATTCTGAAAATCATCGCCGGCCTGCTTCGCCCGACGTCGGGCGCTGTTCATATAAACGATTCGCCTATTGAAGCGCTCGGAACAATGACGCATCGTCGACTCATCGGAACGGTCATGCAGGAAGACCAGTTGTTTGCCGGCACCCTGGCAGAAAATATCTGCTTCTTCGACGAGATGCCTGATCACGCGCGTATTCGTGAGTCGGCCCGGATTGCGGCCATCGAAGACGACATCAACCGCATGCCGATGGGGTTTAATTCGATGGTCGGCGATATGGGCTCGGTCCTGTCCGGTGGGCAGAAACAGCGCGTGCTGCTCGCCCGGGCGCTATATCGACAGCCGTCGGTACTGCTGCTCGACGAAGCCACTAGCCACCTCGACGTGGAAAACGAGAAACGCGTGAATGAGGCGATCAAGAAACTTCCGCTGACAAGAATCATCGTCGCACATCGACCAGAAACAATCGCCAGCGCAGACCGGATTATCGACGTGTCGGGTATGTAACGGATGGGTTTGCGAGTCGACGATCCCTTCTGCGGTCCACATCAGCAACAAACGGGGAAGCCAATTGGAGCACATTGCAAAAACGATCGTTGTTTTTGACGACCTGGTGCCGGCTGCTTTGCGCCAGAGCCTCAGCGAGTTGGTCCGTCGCCCGATTTGGCAATACGGCTGGCGCTCGAACATCCGCCGCGACCGCTTCTGTTTCTGGCATGCCAGTTTCGCAGGCGGTGGAATCGAGAGTCGGGCGAATTGCGAGGCGGAGCTGTCGAACGATGCGGCAGCCGGGCCGGTCTTCGAATTGTGGAAACTGCTATCCAGTGGTCCGCTGAAAGGACACGAACCGCTGCGGGTATATGCGAACAGTCATACCTACGGTGTCGAGGGCTATGTGCATACGGATAACGACGACACCGAGAACTACTTTTCGACGATTTACTACGCACATCAGACCTGGCACAAGAACTGGTCCGGAGAGACGCTGTTCTATACGCGTGACGGGCAGGATATCGTGAAAGCCGTTTATCCCCGACCAGGGCGGATCGTTTCTTTTCCGGGTTCCATTCCACATGCAGCCCACGCACCGAGTCGTGAGTGCGCGGAACTGCGCGTTTCGATCGTTTTCAAGAGCCAAAAGGCCGGCGTATGAGCAGACGATCATATGAAGAGCAAGTGGCGTTTCTTGTCGAGACCGGTGCGAGCCAAGTCTCGCACTCGGGACGCACGTTCCTCGATCATCTGCTCGGGGTCGAAAATCTGCTGAAGCGTTGGGAATGCAATGTGGACGTCCAAGCCGCTGGACTTTTTCATAGTGTGTATGGAACGAACCGGTTCAAGACGGCACTGGTTGGCCTCCACGCTCGCCCGCTCGTCGCGCAGTTGATCGGACGTGATGCCGAGGAGTTGGCGTTCCTGTTCTGTTCGTCGGAACGACCACAGGCGTGGCTTGATGCCTGCGCGACCGGAAAACTCGTCGACCGTCGTTCCGGCAAGGCGAAAACTGTGTCGAAAGCATTGCTCGGCCGTTTAATCGAGATGGAATGCGCAAACCTGATCGAACAGGGTAGCGGGAACAAATTCCTGAAAAGCATTCCAGCGGTAGCCAAAAGAGCCGGTATCGTGCTGAACGCATCGTTGATCGATGAAATCGTCACGCAATCGGCAACCCGCGACAATCACGTGAAAGTGGCTCGTCTGGCGATAGACGCGGCAAATCCCGCAGATTATTCTTCAATCCTCACACTTGCACGCCAATTGCATGTCGACAGCCGCTACGCTTCGATTCGTTTCGACGAAGCAGCAACGAAGCGGTTTATCGCGTCGGCGGCCGTCGATTCAGGTCATTGTATATTCGTTGCTCGAATCGGCGGAGAACCTCAAGGTTTTCTACACGGAGTGCTCCACGAGCTTTCCTGGGCCAATGCGAAGGTCGCGCTATGCGAACACCTGTATGTCGCTCCGCGGCGGAGAGGGTTGGTCGGATTGCGACTCCTGCACGAGTTCAAACGATGGGCACGGACGGCCGGCGCAGTTGAACTCCGCATGCTTGACACGTTTGGCGATAACGTAGTGCGTTCGCGCGCTTACTTTGAACGGCTCGGCCTGGATGCTACCGGCGGGAGCTTTGCGCTGTGGCTATAAACGTCGATTCTGACGTTTCGGGTCCGCTTGCGGATGTGCCGCCTCAGCCGTTGTTCCGTGAAACGGCGCTTGAATTCCGGCAGCGTACTTTGCCCGGTACGGTCCTGCTTTCGCAGGAGGTGCCACGCTGGGTGCTGACGATCGCATCTTTAGCCCTTGCGTTGGCAATATGCGCGTTTCTCGCTTTCGGCGACTATACGCGCCGGGTACGGGTCGGCGGGCAGGTGCAATTGACGCAGAAGGTCGCACACGTCTATGCGTCCGTCGATGGAACGATCGTCAAACGTCTGGTCAACGAAGGGCAGTTGGTCGAAAAGGGCACCCCGCTCTACGTGATCGACAGCGACAGGCGAAGCGCATCGATCGGTCAGACTCAAGAGGCGATCACTGCCAGTCTGAACGAGCGGCGTGACGAGATATCCAGCGAGAAAAGCCGACGCAGCCGGATTCTCGTCGAAGAGCGCCAGGCGCTCGACGACAAGGTTCGCGATCTACAAGCCGAACTTCGTCAGATGCGGGCACAGGCGGGCGCATTGCGCGCACTCGTCGACGCGAATGAGCAAAACCTTGGCCGCTATCGGCAGCTCGCAGCGCAAGGGTACTTTCCGCTCGCGCAATTGCAGCAGAAAATCCAGGACAACCTCGATGTGAAAGCCAGATTGGCCGGTGTCGAACGCGATATGGCAGCGACGTTGTCCAGTTTGCAGCAATCCCAAAGCGCTCAGCGCAATTTCCCGTTGCAAGCACAAAACGAGCTGTCCGGGTACGACCAGAAGCTGGCTGATCTTGGTGCGCAGCTTGCCGACAACGAGGGTCGGCGGGAAATCGTTGTCTATGCGCAGATCCGTGGGCGGGTAACGGCGGCGCTCTACGATCCAGGCCAGTCGGTTACGTCCGCCACCCTGTTGGTGAGCGTGGTGCCATCCGACGCGCAGTGCGTGGTGGACCTGTATGTGCCGAGCCGCGCAGCCGGTCTCATATCGATCGGCTCGGCGGTGCTGCTTCGCTACGAAGCGTTTCCGTACGAAAAGTTTGGCCAATACGGCGGCCATGTGATCGAAATAGCGCACACGGCGCTCCCGCCGACGCTGTTGCAGCAGGATAGCAACTCGCGGGAAACGCTGTATCGGGTCCGCACTCGGCTCGACGAGCAGACAGTGAAAGCATACGGCCGGTCGGTCAATCTCGAGGACGGCATGAAGGTCGATGCCGACATTCTTCTCGAAACGAGGAAAATCTACGAATGGGTTTTGGAGCCGCTCTACGCGATCTCGGGGCGCTACGGTGGCGTCGTGCGATAGTCGCGCTGGCCCTGGGTCAGGCCGCTTTGCCGACCGTATTTGCACAGACTGTCGCACCGGTATGGGATCTCGTGCAGACGATCGATCATGTGGAGACCGCGAATGCCGGCTTCGCTGCTGCACGCGCGGAATATCGCGCGGCACAGCAGGCCGTACCGGAGGCCATGGCGGGCTTGCTACCCCGCGTCGCACTATCGGGAAAGATGCAGAAAGGCAGCACCCTGGTGGGGGAAAGCACGGGCGCAAAGGATTTCCATACCAACGGCTTCACACTCTCGCTTACCCAGCCATTGATCAACATCGGGCAATGGCAGACCGTCGACGAGGCGAGACTGGGCGAAGCGCGCGACGCGATCGCGCTGGCGGAGGCTCACCAGAATCTCCTGGCCGATGCGACATCCGCTTACGTCGACGTCCTCGCCGCGCAGGCCAGACAACGCGCTGCGACGGCACACCGAGCCGCATTGGCCGAAGCTTTGGAATCGGCGCGTCATGCGTTTGAATTGGGCGTGGTTACGGTCGTTGAAGTAGACGATGCTCGGGCGCGTCTCGCACGGTCCGACGCGGATCTGGCCGAGTTCGAGAATGACATCGAGATTGCGATGAGCAAGCTTCGCAAGATCGCAGGTGATGATTCGATCACAGTCAAGCCGCTGCCGTTCGCGTGGACACTGCGGCCAGTGTCGCCGGGCGCGCTGACCGATCTGCTGGAACGGGCCGAGGGAGAAAATCTTGGCGTTGCCCGATCGCGACTCGAAACGCGAATCGCCGACAAGAAAATAAAGGAGGCCCGCAGCGAATTGCTTCCGACCGTGGAGCTCGTGCTCAGCCACAGTCGCGGCTCGGCGACCTATCTGGAAAGCCAGACCAACATCCTCTTAGGCCGGGCTGGACACTCCGATGCGATCGGTATTCAGATCAGCGTACCGATCTTCGACGGATTCTCCACGGTCGCAAAAACGCGCCAGCGTCTCGATGAAAAGGACTCGGCCGATAACAAACTGGTTGAGACCATTCGAACCGTACGTCAGCAAACGCGTCAAGCATATCTCACTTTAACGTCGAGCCTTTCTCGGGTGCATGCGCTGTCCGAAGCCATTCATGCGGCAGTCACTGCCCGCGACGCGACCCGGAAGGCATACACGCTTGGCGTCAAGATCAATGTGGACGTGCTCGATGCGGAGGATCGGTTATATGCAGCGCAGACCGACTCCATCAGGGCGACTTTCGATGCACTGCAGTCCGAGATTAAATTGAAACGGTTGACGACCGATCTCACGGAATACTATGTCGCTGAGCTGAACCGCGAGATATACGAGGGGACGAATGTGCCATGATCCCGATGGAGACGAGTCAATCATTGTTGCGCTCAACTGTCTGCGATTACACGACTCCGTTGGGCTGACGTTACCGCGATGAGGCTATATGCCACCTGCTGAACAGCATCCAATTTTCACTCGCGCTGCATCAGATGCTCTTTATCGGCAGTTTGAGGGCGTTGTCGAGACGGCTTGCCAAGCAATGAGGGATCCTGCACATTCGAGGCAACCTTGTCGAAAATGGATATTTGTCCGTCTGCTTCGACCATTGGTGTCGGGAGCCTTGATCGTTTCCTTGATCGGTTGTGTAATGTCCGAGAAGGACGATCAGCCTGTCGCAACTGACCTCCACGAAACCATCGTCAAGGTTTCCGTTGACGTGGAAGCGCATAAGCGCGACATAGTAGCGACCACTTATATGCCTGCCGGTCCGGGACCATTTCCATTGATTGTTTTGAGTCACGGCAGTCCGCCTGATCCCCGTGACCGGTGGAAGGTAGGCCGCTACCGTGAATTGCCGCAGATTCGGACGTTCGTCCAACTGGGTTTTGCTGTTATCGTGCCGATCCGTCGTGGCTACGGAGCCACGGGGGGCGCCGACTTGGAGGAGACTGGTTCTTGCCAGCATCCTGATTACACGGCCGCCGGCAAGCAGGCAGCGCAGGATGTGCTCGCGGCCATAAAATATGCGCAGACATTGCCTCAGGTGGATCGGAAACATGTTGTTTTGGTAGGGCAATCAGCGGGTGGATTCGCGTCGCTGGCAGCAGCAAGCTATGCCCCGGAGGGACTAGTCGCGGTCGTCAACTTTTCAGGTGGTCGCGGCGGGAACCCGTTGACACATCCTGGCACGCCGTGTGGCGCGCAGCAGATGGCTGACACGATTGCATATTTCGCAACGACAACGCGTGTTCCGGTGCTCTGGCACTATGTTCAGAACGACAAGTTCTTTGCACCTGAGATTGTTGCGACATGGTTTGCAGGATTTCAGGCGGCTGGCGGTCGGGGGCAAATGATCGTCGAACCGCCTTTCGGTAAGAACGGTCACGGCATGTTCACTGTCAAGGAGGCAATCCCCATCTGGTTGCCACACTTCGAGCAATTTGTTGACCCGCTCGTATCGACGAAATAGCTGGATCCGATTTCTGACGTCAGTGAACCGGCCAGGAGCGATCAATCGACAGGGAAGTAAATTGCCAATTGCGCGTCAGCAACGAAGTGAGCACGTCGGCCCTAGAAATCAGAACCCATACGGGCAATCTCCGTTATCCATGTCCCTCGATAGCGATACATATTAAAGTGCGTCTAGACCGATAATTGTTCTTACCAGTCCACCCTTGAAATTGACCTAAACTGGTGCGTATGAAAACGCGTGAAACCGAGCCCCTCCGCTTTCCCGACGACGCCGAACTGGCTGCGCTGCGCGGCTGGTACGCCGGACTCGACGCTCGAGTGGCCGTGGCGCGCTATCTGGGCGAGCGCAAGCTACCAGGGACGTCCGCGCGCGGCGTGCTCGGCCGCATTCGGGGCACGCTGATCGCGTACGCGACAAGTCGCCAGCGAACCGATCTGATCAAGGTATTCGGCGAGCGATCCGCCACGTCCGCCGACACCGTCGCACGCGCGATCGAGACGTTGCGCAACCTGCCGGTTCCGGAACCGCACATCGCCGACGCCGTCGATCAATGGTTGCCGCCCAGAGTAGTGGCGGCCCTGCGAGCGCACGGCATCCGGACGCTGGCCGAGCTGACCGTGCGGATTCCGCGTCGGCGCCGCTGGTGGACGGCGATTGCGGGACTCGGTACCGCCGGCGCGCGCCACGTCGAAGCATTCTTTGCTGCCCATCCGGCGCTGACGGAACGCGCCCGCGCGCTGGTAGCGACTCCGCCGGTGGGGCCCATCACCCCGTGGGAGCAACTGCACGTGCCGCACGAGGTCGACGGCTCGCGCGGCCAGTTTCGTGCTCCCCAGCATGTCTGTCTGCTGAAAGCCTCGAATGACTACGAGGCTGTGCAGTCGTGGTTGTCGCTGCACGAGTCGGCCGCCACTCAACGTGCCTACCGCAAAGAGGCGGAGCGCCTGATCCTGTGGGCGATCGTCGAACGCGGAGCGGCGCTGTCATCGCTCACAACCGACGACGCGATTGCCTACCGGGGCTTCCTGCGGCGGCCCACGCCGCGCGAGCGCTGGGTCGGGCCGGGACGGCCGCGGCACAGCTTTGAGTGGCGTCCGTTTAGCGGGCCGCTGTCGCCCCGTTCGTCAGCCTACGCGTTGACCGTGCTGTCCGCACTGTTCCGCTGGCTGGTCGAGCAGCGCTACGTCCTCGCCAATCCGTTTGCAGGTGTCAAAGTACGCGGCGTTGCGAAACCAGGCCTCGACATCACCCGTGGCTTTACCGAAGGCGAGTGGCAACTGATCCGGACCATAGCTGATGGGCTCGAGTGGTCGTATGGTTGGACACCGGTCGCGGCACAGCGGCTGCGCTTCCTGCTGGATTTCGGCTACGCAACCGGGTTACGCGCCAGCGAACTGGTCGGCGCAACACTCGGCGACATTCGTACCGACGATCACGGTGATCATTGGCTGCACCTCGTCGGCAAAGGTGGCAAACTCGGGAAAGTCACCCTGCCGCGCCTGGCACGGACCGCGCTCGACCAGTATCTGGTGCAGCGCGGATTGCCGGTCACGCCGGCACGCTGGAACCCGGCGACGCCGATCGTGGCCAGCCTCGAGGAAGGCGACGAGGGCATCGAGACGACGCGGCTCGGGCGTGTGCTGCGGCGATTTTTCAGACTGGTCGCCGGCACGATTCAGACCGAACGGCCGGCGACGGCGGACAAGCTACGCCGCGCGAGCCCGCACTGGATGCGACACACGCACGCCTCGCACGCGCTCGCGCGTGGAGCTGAACTGATCATGGTGCGCGACAATTTGCGGCACGCGTCGATTTCGACTACGTCGACCTATCTGCACGGTGACGGAGTGAAACGGGCTCGACAGTTCGATCAGGTGTTTGGTGGGCCCGAGCTTTCCTGATCGTAACTCATCCGAAAAAGATCCAACTTTACTTCCCATTTGAACTTAGATTACTGATTTTCAAAGGAAAAATTTCACCCGCACTGGGAAAATTCTTGAAAAATCGCCACAGTTCAAACTTTACTTCGCAATTCGCACCAACTTTACTTCGGCTGACGGTTAGGTACATTGATCAGCGGAGCAACTTGCGCACAGAGGACGACGACGTGAACGCACTTGAGGAGATCGCATCTGCACTTGTAATCGCATCGCCGGCAGAGCGCAATGCCTTTGCCCGCGTCGCAACGTCACTCGGCTCTCCTAAGCTAGTCGAACAGCTCGGTTTGGGTTCTCCGCAGTGACTCCCCTTGCAGACCCAACATCTCATCTCCTAGATGCCCGGTGCGCAAGCCACGACAAGAACGATCGAGATCGGGCGGCTTGGCGATGGAAGCATTTCTCCTAATGCGGTACGAATCCGTAGAAGCGCCGGTGCCGACCTCAGATGGGCAGGCCAGTGCTCGAGAAGGTATACAACGAGCGCGATCGCGTCCACGGTATCGGTCGGGACGATCAGCTTCAAGCGTGCCGCTAATGCTTTGCCTCTATTGTTCCGCTCAGCCCATCCCAGCAGTCGCCTTCAGGCTACCTCACCAACATAACCTGCGTGCGCCCCATCTAGCGGGACACACGATCGAAGTCACCTTGCGGTGAGCGTCGGACGCTACGGCGCAGTTCGGGCGCATGCCAAATAAAGGGGCCAATTTTGACTTTGACGATATTTGACAACGTCACACTCGGCCTCGGGGTAACGTTGGCCTATCCAGCTTGATATGATCGCGCATCCCAAATTTTCTCGCAAGAACGGACGGGATGCCTCATGGACATCGTACAGCAGTGGAATGGTTGACGGTTTCTACTGCTTGCCAATATGAAACCAGGGTGAATATTCATGAACGGCCGATTCAAATCGTGGCTAGTGGCGCTGGCCATCAGTGCCACGTGCGCTGGGATTGTAGCGTCACTAAATCTGGTGCTTGCGGCACCCGAACTGCCGCAGCCACGTTGGTTAATCGAATTTCACGCAGCATGTGCGTTCGTCGGCGGGCTCGCCCTGAGTCGTTTCATCCAGGGTACTCCAGCTTCGCTCCAAGGACCCACGTCCTCGTCTACGACCGCACAAGGCGTTGTCATGGGTAACAGAGTGGGCGTTGTGAACTTCGTCATCCCAGGCAATAGCGCATTCTTCTCGCCGGCCCGCTGCGTAATGATTCTTTGCTTTGTGCTGTGTCTCATGGCTCAGTTTATCCAGGTCGGCAAGATTGCCGACGGCGCAAACGGTTCGCTCCCTGGCAGTGCGTCACAGATGCGGCGGCTAAATACATGATTCCAATCGGTACGCGCGATCGTGATTCGTCGACAAACGCAGACAGGTCAAAAACAACGAGCAATATGCGCAGCGCGTCTATGCGACAGGTGCCTGCGATCTTACTCGTCGCGCTGGGCGTCGCGTCAATCTGCGTAGGACTCTACTGCCTGGTTCAAGCCCTCGACGCCTTCGATCTTCCGATGGCGTTCAAGGTATGGCTCTCGCGTGCAGTCGTGGCAATGGTAATTGGCTGGATTCTCCTGCACATCGGAAGCGGACGCCTTGAAGCCTTTTAGTGCCTTCGAAAATCGGAAACACGAGACTCCGATCATTTTCTGATGGTTTCTTAGCTTGCTCGAGTGGGTTCGATTTGAATGACCTGCATCGGAGATCGCTACCGCCTTCTTGGTGGCGCTCGGCACCGATCGTATCGGTCAAGGCTGTTTCACAACGCCATCGACGTCAGCGTCGGAGACCGCCGCCAGAAGCGGCCGTTCTACTTGGGGCGTGGATCGTCGACAATTCGTCCCGCCCGTATCAACCGATAGCCTCACGGGAGCATCCAACATGAGCTGGGACGTCTCGTTGTACAAATTCACCCGATATTATCGCCGAATCGAGGAAATTCCGGGCGACGAGCAGCCACGTCCGCTAGGGTCTCGTTCCGAAGTCCAAACCGCGGTATCAGATATTTTTCCAGGCACGAACTGGAATGATCTTGGCTGGGGCATCTTCTACGACGGCGCGTTCGGCTCGATCGAGTTCAACCTCGGAAATGACGATTCGGTGCGAAGCCTGGCTCTTCACGTACGGGCGAGGATAGAGATCGTTGGTGAAATTCTTCAGCTCTGCGAGCGCCTTTCCTGTCAGGCCATTGACCTTTCGAACAGTAGCTTGCTTGACCAGTCCGAGCACCCGGCCGCCGGGCTGGAGAAGTGGCGAAAATATCGCGACCAGGTCATCGGAGAGTCTCGGTGCTGAGGATTGTCGCGCACCGTCGGCACGTCGCCGCCTGTCGGGACGGCCTTGTCGGTCGGCGTGCTGCGAGTCCAGGCCGTTCGACACGATTGTCTAGACCGCCGACAATCCCTCGGACGCAAGCCCCAAACGCTGATCGACACACTTGAAAACACAACGTTCAACGGACACGAGCCACTTATGCTGATTTGGGCGCCAACACGGAAATCCCTTGATGGCGGAGGCGACAGCCTAGGCACGACCGTGAAGGTGGAGATTGAAGAACTCGAAGACGGAGTCTTTTTACTGATGCGGTACGAATCCCTTGACGCGCCATTTCCGACTTCAGATCATCTATATTTGTCAATCGACGAGGCATACGACGAATGTGATCGCGTCTATGGTATCGGTCGCGGGGATTGGCTCCAACGGTGACTGCATCCGGACCGTCGCGCGTGGTCGTCGGACGCAGTACGGCCACTAACGGCCGTTCGACAGATACCGCTTGATTGTCGACAATCAAAGTTCACAATTGTTTAGCTTGGTGTTGCGGATACACCAGACCTGTAGGCCTGTAGGCTTGAGGACTTATGGATACCGAAAAACTGGACTGGGCTGCGCCGTGGAGGCCTCTTTCGATCGAGCAAGAATCCATCGGGCTGCAACGCCAGTTGGATAGAGAACTGACCGCACAACATCCACTTTTTGGCCGTGGGGCAACGGTCACCGGCCGACGCATAGACAACGACGACATCCTCGTGGTTCTTTGCGACGGCACGCACGCCAATGTGCATCTCACCTGGGGCCTGTCAAGTGTGGACGAATTCGCAAAAGAGCATCCGACGTGGTTTGCATATGGAACGCTTGATGACTTCGTCGCTGCGATGTTGAACGACTCCCGAGATTATGGTCAAGAGTAGCGCTGGACGAACGCTTGACGTTTTACCGACAGCCTCCCACGATATGTCACACGTCTACCTGGTCATTTTTCAGTACCACGAGCCCATATCGCGAGAGCAATTTGCGGACGGCGTGATTGAGGACTTTGAGTCGACGACTGGAGTCTTCATCGAGGCGAACTCGGCAGAGGCGGCGTTGACGTGGTGCAAATCAGTCGCGCAAGAACTACTCTGCCGCTGCAATCGCAACAGTTTTTTGAATTGGGAAAGCTTCGGCTATTCGTGCTGGATAGAGCCTCAACCTGAGAAATCTCCGTGGAGCCATTGTTTGAGCTTTTTTCCGCACGTGCGAGCCGGCGAATTTCCGAATGTCGATGCAATGACTAGTGCCGCCTACCTACGCTGGCAGAATAATCTCGGTACGCCCGTTGCCTGAAATGGGACGCAACGCCGAACAATCAAAATGTCGCGCCAGCGGCAGGGTTTGGGCAATGCCAACGGCCGCTCATGATCGCCCGCGGGACCGTGTCTGACAGCCATGATCGGACGTTCGATGTCACCGTTCGGATGCCTTCGAAGATGTTCCGGCATCAGCGTTGCTCGACGCCATCCCACAGTCGGGCTTCCATTTCAGCGAATAGCTTCGACTCCAGCTCAGGTATGTATCGAGCGCGTACCAGCGACCCCGATCGAAGAGGGGCATAGACAGGCGTGCCTCACGGCACGCCCGTCCGGTTCCGCGTCGGCACCGCTTCTTTTTCTGGGTCGTTAGAGAAGTTTGTTGCGCAATCGAGCGATCGTCATCCAATTGACGAGCCGCAGAACAACCTCCGGGCCGACGCCTCGAGTGCATCGCCGGACTTGCGCCCCAGCAAGCAAACCGGTACTACTAGGTCTCCAGAAACCAGCGCACCCAATCGACACTTCGCTCGATGCCGTCGACTGTCCACGCATATGTTCCGCGCTCGGGATCGAAAAATACATCGATTACCGAGGTTCCGACCGACGCCGTGGCACCACGTATTCGTCTGGTACTACCGTCCTGATTGATGACCGTGATTCCCGCGCGAGCGGCGGCCGACAGCGCCTCTACCGTTGGTGCGTTCATGGGGACACCTTTCGATTTGGAAACGCACTGAAATAGCGCAAGCTATCAAGATAGTCGAGGAGCCGCCGTTCGGCAAAGAACCGATGATCTCCGTCTATCGATCCCACGGTCCGCAACGCGAAGTCATTCCATCCCCGAAAAGCGTTGGAGACAGGAGCCCGGCCTCTTTCTCTGGCCCATCCGCTGATAGAATCGCGTTCGCCCGCCGCCACAGCCGGAACATTCATGGATTACCGCGTCTCCTACGAGCACAGCCTGCAACAAGCGCCGGACGACTTCATCGCCCAGGTCGCCTCGCAATTAATCACCGACGTCCCTGCCAACATTCCGCGCGCCTTATTGCCTGAGTACATCGCCGAGCTGATCGTAAAGCGGTCGCCGGAGATCGCACAGATTCGCCGTCTACGCATCCTCTGATCGACGCCGCGCTTGGATCGGTTTGCTTAGGCCAGTCGCCACTATCGAAAGGGCAACAAGCATGCGACGTGTAGTAGTCAGACGATCGATAGTTCACGGGCGCGGTGTTTTCGCGGCCCAGCTCCTTCGCACCGGGGAACGCATCTTCGAATACAAGGGTGAGGTCATCACCTGGCAATCAGCGATTCGGCGTTACGAGCATCGGGACAATGACGGCCATACGTTCCTGTTCGGCTTGTCGGACGGCATGGTTATTGATGGTGGACGCGGCGGTAACAGCGCGCGGTGGCTGAATCATGCGTGCGCACCGAACTGTGAAGCTATCGAAATGGATGGCCGTGTATTCGTCAACGCCGTGCGCGACATACAGACTGGTGAGGAACTTCTCATCGACTACGCGCTCGAGGTTGACGACGGCACAACACATCACGATCGTGCCGCTTACCGCTGTTGCTGCGGCGTGTCCGCCTGCCGCGGCACCATGCTCAGCAGCACGTAAGCTCGCAGTACGCGATTACACTCGACCCGTAATCCCCTTCGAGAAAACGCATCATGAACAACCCAACGATTCGCGAGTTGCAAAAACAACTTGGTCAATTGAATCTGCTTGTCGAAGAGGCCAAGCAACGGGAAAAGCAAGCCATACTCGCCGAGATCGGTGAATACGTGAAAGAGTACGGCATCACCGAGATTGAATTGCTACGCGCCGCCGGGTTCATTCAGGCCAAGCGACAGAAAGCTCCAGCCAAGTATTACGATCCGAACTCCGGGAAGTCATGGTCCGGGAAAGGCTCTCGGCCGAAATGGCTGGAGGACAAAAACCTCGACGACTATCTCATTCGCGAGGCGCCACAGCCTTGGTGGCCGGAACAAACCTGACCGATCATCCAATCTTGACGATCGACATGTAACTCCGCAACGTGAGGGGTGTCTGGCTCTGCGAGCCGAACACACCTGAGATTGAAGCACTACTAGCGGCGCATCCGGATATTGCTGGATGGCTTCCTGGTACAAGCCCGGATACGCGCAGCCTTGAGCGACCGCGGATCTCCCCTCCTTCGGCCCTCCGACGGCGACACCGGTGAACGCTGCAAACTTACGCGAGTCCGGGTAGATGCGATTCATGTCATAGAAGGCAGGTGCGCGACGGCACCATTTACCATCCAAACATCCCCTAATCGCCCCCTTGCGGTCCATCGAAGGAGCTTTATGTCAAAGCCTCGCGGAAATTCAACATTGAATTCGGCCGCGGACGCCGTACTCGACATGGTTCACTGGCCCCTAAAGAAAATCGGGGCAATGCCGTCATTCATTTATACTGAACGGACGATTAAAAGTCGGAGCTGGCCGGCCGAGCATCAACCGACGTAAGAACAGCGGCACAAGGCATCCGATGACGGACGAACAGTCCTTTGTGGCCCTGCGGCGCCGGAAGGACCTCACGCGGGAGCGAGCAATTGACGAATCGTTGAGCCAGATGGTAGAGCTTCAAACGCGGCTCAATGCCATCCGGTGAATCTAGGAGACAGTACATGTTGCGTGCAGTGCGCAGACCGAAAACCAGTCGGCGAATTTGGTCATTCGTGCGACGTGCACCTCGTAGATCGATGAGAAGCGGAGATTGCGCCGACACTCAAGAACAGCTGTTCGATTGAGCTCAAGACTGCCGTCGATTGCAATATCAATGCAGAACACCACCGTCAATATGGCCGCGTGTGGATTGCCTTGTCCGATCTTAACGTACTCTTGCACTCAACGTACGAAAAACGCGATCATTTTCTCAGAGGACTTCTATGGCTTCGCCTCGCAAATCGACATCGAGCACCTCGACAACGATTTCAATCAACCTTGACCTGAGCGATGATAACGATATCGTCCACACAGGCGAACTTATTCAATTAGATCGCTATAACTCACTAAAGAATGAAATCGAACGCGATCTTAAAAGAGTGACAACACGCGAATGGCCGAGCGTTTATCCGGCTGGAAGTGGGCTCGTTTACTTCATTGACGGCACTCGCGGCGCGGGCAAATCTACGTTTTTGCGATCGACATTCAACGGTCTGCCGAAAGATCTTCGTGAAGAACGACTCAACATCGCCAGCCTCGCTCATATTGATCCCAGCCGTGTTGAAAGTAATGAGATCGTGCTGCTACATGTGCTAAAGGCGGTGAAGAGAGAAGTCGACAGAACTGCTCGCAACAATTACACCGTGGACGAAGATCGGCACCTAGCTGGCTTTCGCGAGTGTTTCAAGCGATTAGCAGGTGGTCTCAGCCTGTTAGCACCAGGCCACAACCCGTTGCAGGACGTAGATGCCGAACTCTTTCTTGACTGGGGCCTGGAACGCGCAGGACACAGCGCGGACTTGCGCGCTGACCTTCACAAAGTCATCGATGCGGCTTGCGGCATTCTCAATGTCGATGCGTTGATTCTGGCTTTCGACGACGCCGATACGAATTCAGAACATGCCCGGAGTGTGCTCGAGTGTATTCGAAAATATCTGGATACACCGAAACTCGTTATCTTGGTGACGGGGGACTTGGAGCTGTATTCGCTGCAGGTACGAGACATGTTCTCCGGAATGCTCCACCGGAACAGCACGAAAAGTGATCTAGATGGGCAGCGCGTATCTCAACGCATCCGAATGCTCGATCATCTGGAAGATCAATACCTACTTAAACTATTTCCAATCCGGCGGCGAATCCAACTCAGGCCGCTTTGGAATCTGATAAGTGATAGCGAGACGCGGCAGGAATCCGTTATCCAGTACAAACTGGTCTGCAGTTCTTGGGACCGCGAGCGTGAGGTAGATTCTGTAATCGCTGAATTAGTCCGACGGAGTCTTCGTATTCGTGACTTTCGCGATGTCGCGCTTTATCGCGAATTCCTGCTCAAGCAGCCGCTCCGTTCCGTGCTTCAGCTTCTTTCACGAGCTGCTACACATCTCAATCCGCGGGACGAAGGAAGTCAGCAGCTTATCAACTGGTCTCCAGAGCTCTCCAATGCATTAAGCGAAGGTTTGCGGTCGGTAGCTCTCGGCAGCCTTTACAAGTTTGGCGTTGACGTGGACGCCATCGCGGCACGCGAGTTACCCGCATTGATCGAAGCGGTGTTCGATCTCGCCGTTCGAGAGGGCGATCTCGATACCGCCGCCTATTTGCGGCCTCAGCCGAGTGATCTGGGTCTGCGCAACAGCTTCGCATCGCTTTCTTCGGAGGTCGCTGCGTTCTGCGCAAGAAGGCCGGACGCGATCGTTCAGTACATGTTGGCGGGACCAGGAAGCGTCGCGCTTTATGGGCAGGTGGCGCCCACGCGGGACCATGAAAGTCTAAACGAACACAACCGGCGGACGCTTTTCAAGCAATACGTGGGCATTGGTCGAAAGGAAGATTCGCTCAACTGGGCCCGCCACGCGGCGGTGGTGTTCACCTCTCGCTTCTCGACTAATTCGAGAGTGCCAATCGTCAGCTTTGGCGTGATTGGGCTAAACAAACGCAAGCCGAAGAACGTGCCGCCAAATGTAGCAAACAACTACGGAACCGTGGCTCAGAGGCTCGCCGAAATCAGGCGTGAGCATATGCCCCAACCCGTGTTCGCACTCAGTTTGATCGATATTTCTGGTGTCAGCTCCCGAACTCTTGCCTCTATCTATAACGTGTTGGGCATCATCGAGCGGTTACTGAGCTTGCAGGATGATGACATTACACTGAGAAATGTACTTGGCATTCTCGCCAAACCTTATCCTTCCCTCAGCGTTTCCCGCCCTGAGTGGGAAGATAATCAACCTACAGGCTCCGACGATGATGAGGGGGACGATGACGGAGAGGGACATGAAAGGAACGATGATCCTGACATCAGTCGCTACAGTGAACTGAGTCACTTGAGTGAAAGTACCTTGGAATGGCTAAAAGACGTTCAAAAACTCAAAGGTTCCATCACCCCTTCATCCATCTTTATTGGAAAGATTTGGACGAGGCTCTATTTCAGCCTTGAGAAGGTCTCTAGTGATCGACGCGGAAAAATCGGCGCAGCAAGCTTGATGGAGCTCTTCGCATTGTGCGTGATCAATGCGTTCATGGTCGAAGAACTGGACCACCATTTACATGCCGGCATGGATTCGCATGACGAACTTGAATCCGTTGACCGAACTAATCCATTGACGTCGCCCGACACTTTCGCATCCAAGCTGAAGCATCGTGCGGTCAACCGAACGCGAACACCGCTTACGGCCCTGATTGCCACATGTCCGCTGATTCTCGGGTTGCTGAACGCAGAGCGCGATTATGCAGAGGGTATTGCCAAGCTAAAAAGATCGGAATTGGATATCGTCTATCACCGTGGACGAAAGACCATCATGGCGTCACATGAAGAAGAGCTGCGTCAACAGGCATATAGCGACATCCGGGGAATGTTTTGCGATGAAACTACGTGGGCTCTGCTCGATCACGTCTACATCTCAGGATGGTCGCTTAAAGCATGAGTGATGAGACCAGCTCTGTGGTCGCGCTGATTGCGACCACGCTATTGTCGAGCCACAAGGTTCTAGATCTCGTGACCGGCTCGTTGTTCTCGGAAGACATGAGCAGCTCTGCACTGCGCGAGGCGGTCTATCTGGGATACCGCCCGTGGGCTACGCGATACCCGGACCATGTCTTCGAAAGCTCATGGCAACATTTGACCCGACGAGTCGGCGGAACGAGCGAGCGATGCATGCTGTCGGTAGTTCTGAAGGCGTTGGCAGACGAGTTTCTTGAAATTCGCCACGGCGAGGTCAGTGTCAAGCGCGCCAAGTTCGGCGCGTGGCAGCAAAGCGTCTTGAGTCGCGTGAGTGGCCTCCCTGTTTTGGGTGCTTTTTGGGCAACCCATGTATCCGTTAATGAACGCGACTCTCATCAGAGTCAGACGGAGTACACGACGAGTTCACGTAAAGACGACTGGAGGCGAGAATTATTGCCGATTCTGCTGCCACGCGACGCCGTAATCGAGGATTACGTTGCTCGCGAGGGTCTGCACGAGACTCATCTACACCTGAACGGCAGCACTCACGCGGAACAGTGCTGGTTGCGTGCATTAAACGCCCCGAAGGCGGAGACGCGCGACTTCAATAGCAGGTGGATGGCAAAATCAAATCGCGAAGCTGCTCGCATCCGTGAACTTGCACACTCAGTCAATCCCGCGCTTACGCCTGCCGAGCTCTACAGACAACTAGTCGCGGCGAAACATCTCAGGCAATGGCTCGTTGCGCTCGCGACTGACAGTGTCCCGCTGGGAACGAGACTGCCAACGCGCTATGCCGATTTCGTTGATCATCCTCTCAGATACGAATCGGCTCCGCCCTCATGCGATTCATCACTTGGCCTATCTTCTACAACACGTGCTGCAGACGAAATCCGCTGGATCAAATTGATTCTTCGACGAATAGCTCAAAGGCCTGACGTATGCATCGAGCGCATGCTCCATTGCTACCTATTGCTGCAACAGCAGTACTACCGGTTGCTCGTGCAGAGCGAGGAGCAGTTCGGCTTTGAGCAGTTCCAGAAACTGACCTATACAGACCTGCGCGAGCCGGCCGAGAAAAGTTACCTCGGTCGGTTTCTGATGATGCACGGTGACAATCAGGCATTCAGCCGGATCGGGTATCTCGAAGGCCGTTTTGCTCCGAAGACTACCATCGAAAAGAATGCGGAAATTCTTCATGCCATCCTGTTTGGCTATAAGCGCTATCTTCGGAACGAATGGACACAAAGATCCAGCTATACAGGCGGGACGACGTCGTTGAATGCATTGCTTCAGGAACTCGATGAAGAGTTTGTGGGGCGCACACCGCTCGATCGACGTCATCATCGACTAGCGCTGGTCGCGCACTTCATCAAGAAGCCATGGTCTCCAATGCCCGCGCATAAGTCTGGCCCCTACCGATTCTTCAGGCAAAGGGCGGAACTTCGCCGTAGTGCACAAGTATTGCTTGCAACATTGAACAGGTGGCCGCGTCTCAAGATCTGGCTTCGCGGTATCGATGCAGCGGCTAACGAGTTAGATGCGCCACCGGAAATTTTCGCGAGCTGTTTTCGCATTTGTCAACGCGCAGGGCTGTCGCGACGCAGCTACCATGCCGGGGAGGACTTTCCGCACCTGTTGTCGGGGTTGCGACATATGAACGACGCGCTAACGCTGCTAGATCTTCGCGATGGTGACAGAATCGGTCACGGGACGGCGATGGGTATCGCCCCTCAACTCTGGATCGACAGGATGCCCAAAACAATAGTCGTTCGTCGGGGCGACTGGATGCTCGATTTGCTGTCGACATGGCAATTCTTGAGGAGGATACCAGGCGCAGATGCCCTTGCAGAACGCGTTTCCAACGACTTGCTCAAGATTGCCAGCGATGTATTCCGACGTGATGTAAGTTGCGCGGCGCTAGAACGCGCCATGAGTTTTCGCCATCTGAGTGCTTATTTCATTTGTGCCTCGCGTGACGTATCCTGGCAGTGGCAATCAGCTTCCCTCAGCGATAATTGGAGGATGGAAGCCCAACTCGTGCACAGTGCTCGACAGAGTAACGACGGGGACGTCGAGTTGTTGTGGGAGTGGTTGAGTGATCGCAAAATCTGGGAACGCAGCGAAGGATCTGAAGAGGTGAGTGCGTCCTATTTGGATGCACCAACATACGTTCGGCTTCAACAAGCGTTGATGCGAAAGGTGGCTGAGCGCGGGGTGATCATAGAAACCCTTCCTTCTAGCAATGTCAGAATTAGCCAGTATCAAACGTTTTCCGAGCACCACGCTCTGCGCTGGATGCGAGTTCCGGGGTTTGTAATGGATGGAGATCCCGAGATCATGGTATCACTTGGCTCGGACGACCCCGGAATATTTGCTGGCGATCTGAGCGGAGAATTTTATCAACTCTATTCTGCGCTAAGAAATCAATCGCTCGGCGACAGCCTCTCTCTCGCTTATCTCGCCCCCTTGAACGAGCGTGGACGCAAGTACCGTTTCCACGATATGCGACTCGGATAACCGCAAGGCGCGATGGGGCGAAGAACCGAGGGCTCGAAATGCCTGGAATATGCTGCGTGGTTCGTCAATACCGTTCCGCTTGTACTCCGCAACCCATCGCCACAAAACGCTCCGCCCCACACCGTGAGTCTGGACCAAAGCTCGGAAGCTTATTCCTCCTCCGACCCAATACGGCTGGACTACTGGCACGTATCGACGCGATGCGTTCCGCTATCAGGTTACTCCGGAACAGCGACTACTCCAAAGCAGATACCTCGTTAGCGGCAAACCATTCTGACAGTTTGATTGCGTCAAGCGCCGCAGTCGGGTTCTTTGCCCACAGAACCAGCGCGAGGCTTTCCTCTGCTCGGCTACAGGTGACGTACAGAAGTCGCAGAGTCCGATCGATGATGGTCTCGTTTCCCTCGTCGACATTCTCGCGGTCATTCGAACTCAACTCCTCGGCACCGAAAAGCTTGTCGTAAGAGAACAGCGAGCCACCAGCTTCCTCATCGTCCATGACGACCATCACGTGCTTGAACTCGGAGCCCTTGACGACTTGGTGAGTCGCAAGTTCCGCGTCTCCGCTAAGATAGGCGCGGTACCGAGCAATCTGTTGCCAAGGCGTGCGGAAGAGAGCGCACCATCCGCGCCGGCGCCGATCCTCCTTTGCTTCCTTGCTTCTGGGTTTCGGTTCTGGCGGTGGAGGCGAGGTGTCGCCGTATGCCTGGACTAGACGGGGGTCCGCATCGAATATCCCTCCTTCCACGACCGGCCCCAATACATCTCGGACCGTCGTTTCCGGCGTAGAGATGACGCCCGCGAACTTCACGACTGCCGCATGGAGCTTATCCAAGGCGGCTTGACGTTCAGCGCTGGCCTCCGGCAGCTTTGCAAGGGTTCCGTGCCGGCGCAGCACGTCAACCGCAGCGAACTCGTTCAGCGAACCGTCTGCTTGCAGACACTCGGCGAGTTCGAGCATTGGGCCAAGCAGCGGCCGAACCATCGCCGGACCCGTCCGCTCACCGTTGCTCTTAGGCATCGCGGCGTCCTTGTCCAGCAGGTCCATCGCGCTATACGCATCGAAAAAGTCGCCGCGCTTGGCGGCCAGCTTGTGCTCAAGCGCTAACGTCTTGTAGCCGCGCGTGCCATCTTGCCAGGCAGCGCAGCCAGTCTCCGCAGCCATGGCGAGGGCACAATCCGACTCCCTCCTGATCTTCTCGGCCGTGCTCGTCTTGGTATCGCCAACGAAAAGGCGCACGGTTCCGCCGTTTTTCTCCGTCCGTGAATGCTGAGGCACGCCAGTCTTGGGCTGAGTACGGCCTTCAATATCCGCGTCCCAGATTTTGTTAATGAGCTCGACGATGCGTTGCTGACTGCGATGGTTCATCTGCAGCGCGGGGCGTGCCCAGTCCTCCGGTACGTGCGAGGGCAGATCGTCGTGCCCGTCGGGATAAATCCGCTGCCGATGGTCGCCCAGGAGTCCGAGCGTAATGCGTCCGGGACGGCTCATCGAGAGCTCGAACAACGCGTCAAGTACACTTTTCATCGTGTCCTGCGATTCATCGATGAGGATGAGAGGGTGTCGGTCCTCAAGGATGCGCTGCAACGTTGGTCGCTCACGAATGAGCCAAGCTGTCACATGTAGAACGTCGGTGTGCGAGAGCGCGCCTTGCCCGTAGGTGTTGCGGTCCGGATGATAGATAAATGCATCGATTTTCCGGATTTCTTCAGCCTTCGCTTCGATCTCTGCGTACTTCTCCCGGTCCCTATCAGATTCCCCCTTTGCCTTGCTTAATGCCTTGGCCTTGGCAGTCGCAAGGCTCTCAGCATTGCGAGCGAGCAGGGCATCTCGGATATCTTCGTCGAACCCCTTGATGAATTCCCAGCAGAAGGCGTGGATGGTCGACACCGCAGTCAGGTAATTCTCGCCGAGTCGGCCATTGACGACAGTGGTAGCGTTGTTGGTATACGTGATGACGCGCACCGATTGCCCACGCGACCGAAGCCGGGCTGCGTATTGGTCACCCGCGTCATGCTTCACTACTCCTGTGATTCGGCGCAAAACTTCAACCAACGTTCTGGTCTTCCCCGACCCGGCGCCAGCGAACAAGAAAAAGCTGCGAGGTGGAGTCGCCGTAACGTAACCGCAGATTTCTTCGACTACGTGAGCATCGCGGTCGTTTCCGAGAGATTCCGGTGCGGCGCTCACGCGGTCTCTCCGGCTGTGACGCTAAGTTGACCACTCAGCCAGGCGAGTGCGTCAGCGATGTATGTAGGACATGCCAAGGCTTGCCCAGCGTTCAACCGTTCAAACAGTGTTGCCGCGAAATCGCCCTTGCTGAAGTTCCCGTGCAGCATCGCGTGAAGTTCCTTAAGAAGCTCCGTATGGTCGGAGTGGTCGAGCACGAGACCTATCACCTTGCCGAGAGTGCCTCGGTGATCCTTCTTCTTGCCGGACACGGAATCCTTCTCTTCTTCCAACGCTTTAAACCAATCGATGTTGGTCAGGACGAGTGCATCCTCGAACGAGCTAGGCCATTGATCGCTCGCTGCGGCAATAGGAAGCTGCCACGCGAAGCGGACTTTTACACCCGAGCTAGAGACCCACTCCAAGTGCGCGGGCGTTGGCTTCCCATAAGCGTGGAAATCCGCCAGTTTCGGGTGCCACGAGGTCAGCGTGTCATTCCCACACTCGAGGTCTGCTTGACCTGTGATATGTACCGCCGCTCGCACAACACGCCCGCCTTTGTTCGTGGTCGGCACCACGGGGTCCAAGTCGGTGATAACAGCCGTTGGAATCCCCAGCCGCTCTACCAGCGGCCTGAGGCGGTGCGCGTGACTGCCCCCGATATCAAGGAACGATACGTACTTTTTGGCAAGCTCGGGGAAGTCGCGCTCGATAAAAAGCGGCACCAGCATGCGCTCTGCAGTGCCCTCCACAAAAATGGCAGCGTCCGCGAAGAGGAGGTCCGTGTGTTGGACCTGAAAGTAGCGCTCGGCGAACGTCCTGGTTTGGATGTCGTCGCCAAAGGCGTCGCCGAGATTGACGACCTCGCTACTGGGTCTAACGCCCGCCCCGGTACTTGCTATCCGTTTTACATATCGCAGACGTGTGAAACTGTCCCCGTGGGCTAGATGGCTTGAGTGCGTGCTGATGAGCAATTGGCTGCGAAGATTGCTATGCACGGGCTCCTTTGGGCGGATGAGTTCGTGAGCATTCGACGAAAAGTTGCGTTGAACCTGCACGTGCAAATGGGCTTCGGGTTCCTCTACCATTACAAGGTGAACCGCCGCTGGAGAGCCCTGCGGGGGATTGAGGCGCGCGGCTCGAAAGGACACGAGCATGAAGCTCAGCGACTGCAAATTCTGATAGCCAAGCCCAATAGAATGCTCCGGCAACGACTCTTCGACCGCCGTCTCGTCTAGGCGATACTGGACCGCGGTGCTGTGTGCGAGAAGGTCGGCAGTCTGAATGCGGGTACGGAAGTGAAGTTGCTGCGGGTCATGCAGTCCCGGATACCCTAGAACTTCCACGTCCTCCATCGCCGGTCTGAGCGCCTTGTAAATCGAATCGTCAAGCTCTGCTTGAGCCCTTGCAATAGCTGCCACCAGATCCTCGCGATTACCATGGCCGGATGGTGCAACGTTCAAGTGTTGCCGGGCAAATTTCAGAAGCTGGCTTGAGAACAGCCCGGGGCGCGTGCTCGCCGACTCGGATCTCGTTTCGTCGTCCTCCGCACCAAGCCCCCGTTGCGCCGGCACAAAATCCACACGGACGAGCTTGCGCAGAAGTTGCAGTTCCACCGGCTGCGAACCAGGCGGCAGTTCTTGTAGGCCACCGCACGGCGTCGTTGCTAAGGGCCCCTTCGCAGGGTCAAGGCGGTAAGCGGCAATGCGGCGCAGGTCCGCGGAGTACCTCAACCAGTAATCAAGCAGATCCATCGGCCACGCGTGGCCATCCTTCGGAAGCTTCCGCACTGGGGAGCGCGCTTCTCGGTAGCGCCAAGCCAGCTTCCGCAACTCATCTGCGTCTGCCACAGGTTCGAGTCGTACCCGCACGCCAACTGCACCGCCATGCCATTTCAGCGATGTAATGAAGGGGGCAACATAGTTGTACGCGCCTTCCTTAGCGTCGAACCAAAGATCAATGAACGGCATACAACCTAGAAGCTGCCGATACTGCTCCTCCCATCTTTCCGCATCCTTTGACTCCGTCGTGGGGTCCTCGTCCAGCGCCTCCCACAGTTCGCTCAGTTGCCGCAATTTCGCCCACTGCGAGAGACTAATGTCGAAAGCGCGGAAGCCTGGCGAGTCGCTGAGGAAGTTGCGAAGAACGGTGAGAAGAGATGTCTTGCCGCTGTTGTTGGCGCCCACCAGGATAGTGGTGGCATCATCGAGCTCAAGGCGGGTCTTTGCCAAGCGTCGGAAATTACAGACTTCGACGCAAGCAAGCCGGATCGGTGAATCGCCCGGAAGCGCTTCTGTTTCGGCAGGCGGCACTGCCAGTGCACTTGGGGCGGAACTCGACGCCGGGTCCATAGTGGTGGAATCAGCAGAAACCTCGGGAATGTCCATGGCACCTTCTCGTGCAGCCGCCCGCTCGTCGGGGGCGATGGTTGTAGTGGTTGAGGGGAACCTGTCCGAATTTTTATGGGTGAGGCGATTGAACAGTGCATTATCCACGCGCCTACATACAAACTGGTTCATCGCCGATTTCCAGTCGAAGGCAGCACGTACCGTCTTGGCGAGTCCGCTACCGCCGTGCCAATCTTGTTCCCTAGATTCGGGTTCTTCGCAGCGGCGAACTAAATCATCAATTCCCCGACTTCAGCAATCACCTTCCTCGGAACCTTGTTTGTGTTCCCGGGCAATGCGACAAAAAACATTGCTGGGCTGCCCCTGTCGCCATCACTCTGCGCCGGTGCGTAGTGATGTAGCTTGTGCGACGTGAAGCATTCGCTCTTGAGCCCACGGGTAGCGTTACGCCGGTCGAACCTCAACCGGATCATTGACTCCTTCTACGTGGAGTAGGTACCGTCCGCCCTCCTGTATTACCTTGGCTCGCGGCATGTATGCGTAATGGTAGTGGTACTTGTATTCAGCTTGCCGCCACTTACGGCCGCCGTAGAACTCAAAAATGGTGTCTCGATTCTTGAAACCCTTAAAGCTTCCTTTCAACTGCCCCTCGGCAACTATCATATTCCCCCCTAGCCAGCTAGAAACCCGACTCGTGGCTTCGGCTATACATGCGGCTGTTCCATTTGGCCCAAAACCGCCGCCACCAGAAACCGATCTTAAGCGAGGTGAAGTCCGGTGAACAAAAGGAAGAGAAGTACAGGAAAAGCGCCGCCCCCGGCTATCCTTACGACAGTCTTCCTAGGGCATCGTACTCGGAATGGCGATCACGAGCAATTGTTCGACATCTTGATCTAGATCATCGACAATCGGTCGTCATGCGCCAGCCACGCATGCGACTTGGCCGGAGGTTGAGGGCGACCGCCCTACAGCTCGAAGGTCCATCGACCGCTGATATGAATACTCAGGACTGGTGTATCGCGCAGGGGCCGGCTCGGGCTTGTCTATGCGTGACACACCGACATTAACCCACTACAACCACAGCAGAGCATGGCTACATTAACCAGTTTTTCGGATTTTAAGATCGCTCGCAAGGCGCATGGCTGGTTCACAACCCGATTCCCACGCATTGTTTCCATTTGGACCACAATCGGACTTTTACTGTACGTCATCTTGCGTTTTTGGCCGAACGCAACACTACAGGTCGCTGATAGCAATTTGCTGAGCGCAGAAACAGTGAAGGGAATTGCCGATCCTCGGCTCTTTGTCTATCTGATTGCTGCGTGGGGAGCTTTTCAGGTTTTGATTCGCGGGGGTATGTCCGCTTTGAACACCGACGATGAGGATCGAAGAAAGGTCGACGCATACATGGACGGACTGTTCGACGAGATTTCCTCCGCAGCAACCCACGGCGGTTGCGTCACTGTGCTGGCTCTGATACTGGAGCACTGCGGTCTCGCGACCGCTGCCCCTGCGCCAACCATCAGCGCCAACGTGAGCGTGGGCCTGATTTTATTGTTTTTTATGGGTGCAATAGTCACGTTTGATGTCGGCAATACTGAGAGACTTGTCTCGATCAAGCATAGAAAGTTCAAAATTCACTTCTCAAATCTGAAAGACGGCGACAGAGTTCTACAAATACAGACGGTGGGTGGAAGCGTCTCAAAGCCAATTCCTCCCGATTATGAACTTTGGGGGACTAGGCATTGGCCGGAAATGGAAGCAAGTAACCAATTCTACCCAGTCATGAAAGCGCGAGTCTTTTATGTCGACAGGGAGGACTGGGTCGGTCGTGTATTCTGTCTAAAATCACATCATTGGGAAATGCAGGACTTCTTTTTCGGCGGCGAACCGAATCACCCGCGCATCCTGGAAATGTGGCTCGTTGGACCCAGTGGCAAAATAGTCTTCGAAACGGGAGCACGCCAAGGGAGAATGTTTAACGAACTCCGTGACTCTGCAAAATTGCCGTTCAATCAATGGCCAACACCTGCTTTAACCGCGGCACCCAACGACACAGTTCGACGCGCAACCTTACGTGTCGTAAGGAAGTAGACCTCGAGCCTACGTCGAAATGCGACGCGCCCGACATCACCGATCTGATCACTTGAGACTCTCGCCGTGGATCGGACAGATCGGTCATCTCCGGATTCTCTGACGAAGGGAATCCGGCAGTTTCTGCTTCGATCCATACAAAGACGATCACTGGATATCGTAAGATCGAAGCACGGGATCTTAGAACCATGCCGATATCCTATCGCTCCAAAGCTGAGGCGGCCAACCCTTGCACATGTCATGCACATCTTTGTACCGGACACCAATTTTTTCCTGCAATGTCTTGATTACCAAACGCTCGACTGGTCGTTGGTGAGCAAGGACATTGACGTTACGGTCGTAGTGCCGCGCGCGGTCCAGCGCGAAATCGACCGCCACAAGGACGGCGGCAATGCCCGCCGGGCATCCCGAGCGCGCAAGGCTTCTGGCCTGTTTGCGCAACTTCTCGATTCAGACGACAACCGGATCACTACCATCGTCCGCAATTTCACCGTCAGCGTTGAACTACTCATGCCGAGAATCAACGCCCAAGACTTTCCGGAATTGGACCTGCAAAATCCAGATGATCTGATCGTGGCGGAAGCACTGTGGGTAAAGCGGCGAAATGCAGGTGTTCAGGTAACGTTCCTCTCGAATGACACGGCGGCACTTGTGACCGCCAAATCGCAGCAGCTTTCCTTTCAGCGCTTACCAACACAGTGGAAGCTTCCGCCCGAAAAGGACGAGCGCGATAAGACGATCGAGGAGCTGCGCAAAACGGTCGCGCGCCTGTCCAGCGTACATCCCGAACTTACCTTCGCTGTGGTCGATATTCCGGACAACCGGATCGCGGCAACAATCACGTTGTTTCCGGCGCTGACGAGATCAGAAATTGAAACGCTAATGGATGAGATCGGGACAATGTTTCCGATGGAGAGCGACTTTCCGCAGGAACCGCCCGCGCGCCATCGCGATGACAAGTATTCCGGCCTTGTAAGATCGCTCAATCTCTATCAAGAATGGAAGCCCGCGAGTGCGCAGGAGATCGATTACTACCAGAAGAAAGCCTATCCGGAGTGGCTGCGTCAGACTCGATCCACACTCGAGAACATCCATCGCCCGTTGAACGATGGCTTGTACTCAACCATGACACTTGTAATCGGGAATGCCGGGCAACAGCCTGCGAAAAATCTGCTCATCTCGTTGCAGGCGGAAGGTGCGATCGTCTTCGGCAAACCCGCAAGCAATGACGACCACGGCAACGACGATCAAGACAAGCCATTGTTCACCACGCCGCCGACGCCTCCAGCTGGCGCGTATGTCAATATCGCGGATCGCTTCATGGCACTCCACGCTATGTCCGGTGCCCTTTCCCCCAACCTCCAACACCGTTTGCCGACACTGAGGGATGCGTGGGCGAAGCAAAGACGCGACCCGAACAGCTTTTACTGGAAAACTCACCGCCCGACAGAGGAAGCAACGGAATGGACGCTGGAATGCGACGAATTCCGGCATCAGCACGAACCCCATGCCTTGGAGATAACGTTCCGGCCTAGCACTATCGGCCAAGGTACTGTGACGGGCGCCATTCGCTGCCAGGCGCATGCCTCGAACTTGCTGGAGCGCGTTGAGCTAGTTGTTCCAGTGCGGATTCTTGTCGAGCAAGGCGACACCTTGGACCAAGTCCGCGAAGAGTTATTTCGCCTGCGCTGAGCTGTCAACAATACCCCACGACTCCGACTTGCCGCGTCGCCGCCCTCTTCTGCTCGCCTCGATCTTCGGCGGATGACTCGGCCAGAATGAGCGATGCTTCTCAGGCTTCACCATCCCGATATAGAAGTCCGGCTTCGTCACGTACGGCACGACTTTCGTCCTGAGAATCCGCAGCTTCTCATCCGAATACCGGATCGAGCCAATACCGCGCTCCCTGTAACTCGCCTTGTTACAGTTGTACGCGCCGCCCTTACCATTCGTGATCGTGTCCCGCCACTGATCACAGATCGTCTCTGTTACCGAGATGTCCTCGCCGACGACATCACCATTGAGGATCACGATGACGTGGAAGTGGTACGTCTTGTCCAGGCCGTATTCCGCTTTGATCGCGAAGCCCATGCCCTTGCACGCACCCGGCCGAAGCCTCTTTTTCAGTTCCTGCTTGAGAAAGCGTCTCAGCGCTACCCGATGTCGCCTCACTTCGTCGTAGGTAATCGCCAACGCTCCCGAAAGTTCCGGGTCGCAATAGTACTGCGCATACCCGAGATCGAACCGCAGTATCGACAGATGGTGGTTCACATTCATGCACGCGAGAATGAGCGACCACAGCGTCTGTTCGTTCTCACCCGGCTGCCGCTCGAATGCCCTCTTCCAATCCCGGAAAGCGTCGCTATTTCCCTCTCGAAGAATCTCGTTCACGATTTCGTTGAGGCTCTCCACGAACAGAGCCAGTGCCTCATCCGGCCAGAAGTTTCTATCGAGAAAGCAAAGCCACCGCTCTCTGGCGAATACGTTGAATGGTGCTGTCCCGCTCTCGAGTCTAATCGCTCGCGTCGCTGCTCTTCGGAATACATCGAAGTACCGATTGTGTTTTCCAATAGCGGGATACTCGTCGATCACACGATCCAGATCCATTTGCAGGCACTTCAGCAAGCACTCACCGAGCTGACTGGATTTGATGCTCAGCGTATTGGGTCGGACCTCAGGGTTCACTCTCACGGGAACCAAATGGAACAGCTGACGGTTGCCGAGCATTACCCTCCTCACGCACTCCGTGATGTAGTCAACGTCACTGGCAATGCTTCCCTCATGCGGTCCGTAGACGGACTCGACCTTGTCTCCTTTCAGATCGAAAAGGAGAGTCTGATACAGCTTGATCGTCTGATCCTCGTCCTCAAGCGGGTGGCGGTCGAAGCCGTTCGCTTCATTCTCGATGTTCATTGTCTGTCCTGAGTCGCTAGGTAATTGGGGTGTCGTCGATTCGACGGATCGACTCACGGGAATTGTTGAGAGAGCAGGCCTATCGCAGGTGCACTGCTCCTCCCTAGCATTCAGGACAGCAGTAAAAAATACCCTAACTTGACACAAGGAGACGACTCCAGCTGATCCATCGCTTACTGTCGGTCTATGATGAGGCCCCTATGATGAGAAGTCGTAATCGACACCGGGAGGGAGTCAGTCATGTACGGGAATGGGGGTGTGCTAACTCGTTCTGCTCTGGGTAGATGTGTCTACGCTAACTCGTCTGCTATGTTTAGAGACGATATAACAACGTTCCAATCCGGAATTCATAAAGAGAATAAACATTGGTACACGGAGGGACCTCGAACCGAAGATCCCGGCCGGCACGAGCCTTTCTGTTTTCTATAGCACGACGAGTTAGCGTTCCAGGATCGTATGTTCTCAGCCAGCCAACGAAGGCGAATTCAAGCTCCACTGATTTGAATAGTCCGGGCCGCCTCTCAATCCGACCTCACACTCCCGTTGCCCCAAAGTAGCGACTCTTCCGACGCTCGACGTCTTTGATTGATTGAACCAAAAGCACGAGGGCAACGGCCTACACCTGGACCTCAGGATAACGCGGCGCCCCGCGCGCACGTCTCAGGCGATGTAGCATATCCCATATCGTGAAACGTTTTGGATATGTCATTGATTTCTAGCACTATAAGCGCATCCAGTGCCGATCTTACGTACGCATGGCCCAGCCACTCCGACCAAATTTCTACACCACTACTCCTACTACTGTAGCAGCTTGAGAAAATGAAACGCCCCCTATCCTGAACAAGACTCTCATGGTTTTTGCCTATTTCGACTAGTCAAGCGCCTCGCCCGTACTACCTTCATCCTCCTTTGGCGCCGAAGTTCCCAATTCGGAGTGCCCTCCCTGGATCTGCCTTCTCATCTCAGCCCAACGAAAGTCGGCGACATCATCCATTTCAATTGACTTGATCTCGCCACTGCTTTTCGGCACTTCCGGCTGCAGAGAAGAGGCAGGACCGTGCTCTCCTTCATCCATTACGGATTGAGTGCCGTTCTCGGAAAACAGGTGTGGGTTCTGAGCGGCAATTTCATCGAGAAGAGAACGCTCACTCGCATCATCTCGCTGGCTCAACCACTCGTCTCCTCCTCCCTGCGTTACTGTTTCATGTTCATTGCTCTCATTACCCGAGTGCATTCCCTGAGTTTCGTGGAGCGTAGTTGTGAGACTGCTCTGAGCCGCTACGGGATAAGTACAACGACCACAAGAGTATGTGTGAAAGGGATTGAAGCAAACGAAGACTCCACCATTCGGACCACTGCCGAGATACACCTTCTGCTCCGAGGCCAGGCAATGAAGCGCGGCAAGAATGTCGGCGCGATTCTTTATCGTCCGGTTACCGTTCTGTACATCCCGGTACGACAGTCGGATACAGGAGCTTTGCTGACGTGCTTCGTACTTGCGGTAGTTCCGTTGGATCGTCTGGTAGATTCTGTCCGCGCTGGTTCTGACCTGGGCCGAATAAACCCATGAAGTGAACTCTTCTGGAAGCTGATGCGAAACCACTAGCTTGCGAAATTCTGCCATGTACCAGTCACAGAGCCCGATTGCTGCACGGACTGTTTCCATTGGAATTTCGTTATTGGCCAGAGTCACGCGGCCGGTGCTCTGGTCCACACGGTGGATTGTCGTGATCGGATAGTGCTCGAAGTAGTGAAAGAGCGCAGCGACTCTCGCGGCCTGCTCTGGAAGCTTTCGCACGAACCCCGCCATCTCGGGGTCGAATTGCCCTCGATCCAGCGCGGCGTTCAGCTCGTTGTAATACCCTTCCCAGTAGCGCCGCGCCTTCCCGGTCAGTCTCAAGACAAGGCGTTCGGCAATCCAAGGAAAATCCTGGTCCAGGATTTCTCGCACGCGTCCATGAAATTTCTCGAGGCTGGGAATACTATTGATCGGTTCGTCGGTTCCACCTGCAGGCCTGGGCGACTGTCGCGGGACCTCGAGTAGAAGTGTTCTGGAGAAAAAGCCGTTGTCAAGCGCATTTTCGCCGTATGCGTCAACGAACTTTTTGAACTGCTTGGGTTGAAGCATCAGCGCGACTGTCAGACGCGGTGCGTCAATAACGTATTCGCGCTTGTCATAGGTTTCGCGGAAGAATTCAGTACCCCACAGGTCATTCCACGCATCCATGTTGCGCGTCACCATCTGGCTATTGAGAATTCCGCCCGCTTCCGCCGAAATGATGCCTGCCGATCGGCACTTGTCCTGAAGCCCATTACGGAAGCCGGCAAACGATCCGCGTCCATAAACAAGTCGACGGGCGGCGTTGCCCAACAGCGAGGAGATTTCCCGGTCAATCTCGGCCAGGTTTTTTTTGAGTTCACTCAGACGAGGCTTGAGTGCCTGCCTTTCCATACGCACCTGCTGCGTCGATTGGAGCCATTCGCGTTCCCGTTCAGCACGGCTAGTGCCTACATTACGTCGCAGATGCGGGACCTCGCGGAAAGACGCTTTCTCCTTCTTTTCGAGCTTTTCGTCCTGTCCGTGTAGATCGTCGTAACTCGCAAGCACCTCCTCACGCTCTGCCCGCAACGTCTGTAACTGGGAAAGCCGGTCTCGACCGGATAGATCCTGATAGTCGTCGGATACGCTTTGCGCACGAGCTTCTTCCTCACGCTCGAACTGCTCCACCGCACTCATGAATCTTCCCTGTATTTCGGATTTCCCTGCCCCGGTTCCAGCGACGGTGATCAGGAACAGGGAACACGCACTTGGAGGAAGCTTCGGACGTTGGACGTTCACGAACTCCTGGCATACCAGCGAGACGACGGCCAACGCGGCGGACGCTCCCAATTCGACTCCACCACCCAGTTCGGCATCTACATCGGTTACCGCCTTTCTGACTATCTCCGGGAATGAATCGATAGGGTACGCACCCTGTACCGACGGGAGTCGATATTGCAGTTCGTCCCCACCTGCACGCGGGGAAAACGAGTTGTGGATTCCGTGTGGGCCCTGGTCAGCGGTGATTCCGTTCGACATGTCGACTGAAAAAAGATGGGTTCGCGAGAGATGCAGGAACAACAGTGGAGTCGGCTGCTATCGGGCGCGGCTCCGCCGCTATGAATCAAGTCAGTACTGTAGCGGGCATGATCGCCCCATGTCATCATTGCAGATCTACCGATTACCGGGAACCGACCATGACAACCTACGACGAAATTCAGGCACAGATTGAACACCTGCAACAGCAGGCCGCTGAATTGAAGAAGAGAGAAAAGACCGACGCTATCACCGACATGAAGCGGAAAATCGCCAAGTACGGCATTACTGCAGCCGACCTCGGCCTGACTGCTAAATCGGGGGGCGCCGGGGGCAAACCTCCATCCACCAAGTCAGCTGGTCCGGCGAAATACCGGCAGCCTGATACCGGCGAGACGTGGACCGGTCGCGGTCCCAAGCCGAAATGGCTTGTCGACGAAATAGCGACAGGCAAGAAGAAAGAGGATTTTCTGATTGATCGATCGGCTGATCAACTAACGCCGCAGGCTGCGTGACACCGATTGCACGTCCAACCGCCTGGAACCCATTTGCCCGAAAGCGGCCACGGAATTGATCGTTCTGAAGAGCTATCCAGATAGGATCATTTGGACGACCGGGGGCGAGTCCCTTACTCGTCCTCTTCCGTGTTTGCAGCCAATGGCGCCCTTTTCGCTAGTACTGCCCGAATGTCCGCGGCCGGCCAGCGCAGCAGGCGATTCTCCGGCAACTTGAGTGCGCGAATGCCGCAATAGTGCCCCACCTTGTGGCGCGCTTTCAGGATTGTGTTTGGTTGGACACCCATGACTGCCGCAAACTCCTCCGTCGACAGGTAGTCCCGGTTCTCTGGCAACGGCATCGGAGGTCGCGGGCCTGCACTCTTCGCCCTCGATTTTTTTTCGCTCTTCAATGCTGATGGCGCCGCCGATTCGTCGCCGGCGACAATTGGGTCGGCCACAACACCAGCGGATACACTCAAATGTGAGTCGCTACTTCCTGTTGCAGACAAGACGCCAGGTAGCGGCACAACCAGAGAGTTCGGGATTTGCTGATCCAGAAGGAAGCCAGCGAGTTCGTCCGGATCGAAACCAATCAGTCGGATGCGAGGCATGGTCGGCATATCGAGAAAGCGCGCCGGTTCAGGTGCCGGCTCCGCCCATCGCGATCCACCCATGCGAGCACGCGTGCACTGCGCCTCCTCAGCCGCGCGCTCCCACTTCGCCATGTCCGCCAGCAAGGCCAGTCCCTCGTTGCAAGCCGCCGCGCTTTGCCAGTACTCATCGCCGTTGCCCAAGGTCACGTCAAACCAGCGCAGGCGTTGACCATTTGCGGTATTCGCGATGGCTGCTCCGAGTCGTTCAGCAGCCCGTGACGTTTGATAGAGTCGCCTCTTCGACGCGGTCTCGAATCTGTTTTCGAAGGCACCCGCGTCGTCATCGAACCCGGCACAGTGCGCCCTCGAGGCGAGATTGATGTCATCGACGGCAATGCTGTTCGCGACAACACCGATTACATCACTCAGTGAAATGAAGTTGCGAAAGAGAGACATTCATTCACCTCTTGTCCGCAACTCGACGGCATAAAACTGCCATCCGGCAGCGATGATTTCTTCTTGCAACGTCCTGTTTGCCATAACCCGTGTCGCGCGGTAGTTGTTGGTGTCATCGACCGTCGCCGTGACGACCTGATTTTATCGCGACGTGCGCTGATGACCGACGATGCTCAGTGCAGGCAACACCTAGAGGCATTCAATCCGCATCGACCTAGATACCAGTACCCGGCTGTTCCAGCATCCACACTCGGTCTAGTCGTGTCACATACGAAGCGAATCGCGCGGCCCGCGCCAATAGTGCTTCTGGGCGATCGCAGATTGGTTTGTGCCCCCCAATCTGCGCGACGACACTGAGAAGGCCGCTCCCGGCTCCGGCACATAGTGGACGTCGCTGAACCGAGTGAACGACTGAGATCGGAATGGATCGAGATAGACCAGAAATGCCTACACGACACCTACACGAAAATGCAAGAGCCCGAATATCCGCGCCAACACACCACTTAACCCATTGATTTCATTGGCCCGCCCTACACGATTCGAACGTGTGACCTACGGCTTAGAAGGCCGTTGCTCTATCCAACTGAGCTAAGGGCGGTCGAGGGAAAAGACACGGCCACACAACCCGGACCGCATTTCACGCGCAAGGCTTCGAGCACCACCACAACAACAACCACCAGCTCAAAGCCCCCAAACGAAACGGGCCCGGCATGAAGCCGAGCCCGAAATTATACCCGATCATCGCGTCACATCACGCGCGACGCACGACCGGCGCCGCCGCCATCAAACCGGCTGCGGATGCAGCATGAACCAGCCAAGACAAAACACCCCGGCGATCACGCAATACACGCCGAACGAAGCCAACCGCCCGCGCCCTTCGAAATAGCGCATCAAAAACCGCACGCTCAGATAAGCCGCAATCGCCGTCAGCACGCCGCCGAGCAGCGCGTCCGCGAGCTGGTCGCGCGCATGGAACAGCTTCGGCAGTTCGAGCACGCCCGCGGCAAAGATGATCGGCGTGCCGAGCAGGAACGAAAACTCCGCCGCCTTCTCCGCCGTCAGCCCGGCCGCGTTACCGGCGATCATCGTCAGCCCGCTGCGCGAGAAACCCGGAATCAGCGCGCCGATCTGCGCGAGGCCCACGAAGAACGCCTGCTTGAACGTCATCTTCTCGGGCGGCTGGTGCGCGCGGCTGCGCTGGATCCGGTCGCCGATCCACAGCAGCACGCCGTTGATGATCAGCGCGATCGCGACGATCCGCAGGTCGTGGAACACGCGCTCGATGCGCTTCTCGAGCAGCAGGCCGACGATCCCGGTCGGGATCGTGCCGATGATTAGCGCCCACATCAGGTGCCCGTCGTCGTTCTTGCGGCCGCCGAGCTGCGCGAAGAAACCGCCGATCAGCGCAATCCAGCGTGCGCGGAAATACCACAGCAGCGCGAGCGCGGTACCGAGGTGCAGCGCGACGAGGAACGGCAGCAACTGCGGCGCATGCTTGTCGATGTGCATGCCGAACAGCGCGGGCACGAGCAGCGTGTGGCCAAGACTGCTGACGGGGAAGAGTTCGGTGACGCCCTGCAGGACGCTCAGGAATACCAGAAACCAGAGACTCACGCGTCGGTCCTTTTAGTGGTGATCAATCGGGTAGAAGAGCGGACGACGCATCGCGCGTCCGAAAAACGCGCCCCGATTATGCCCAGCCAGGATTACTGCGCCAAGGCATTTGGCTGCTTATTGCGGCACTGCACACAAACGCTTGCAATTTGTAAGCGCGCAGAAAGCAAAAAGCCCGCCATTTGCATGGCGGGCCTTTCGATTCCGGCAGAAATTGCCGTCAGCGGCCGAGCTGATAGAAAAACAATACCGTGCTACCGGTGAACATGCCGAACAGTGCGATTCCCATTGCCATTGCCAGATCCATGGCCCCCTCCACGAAGTGTCATGACCCGGCAACATCACCGGTTTACAGGCATTATCCAGACCGTCGGCAGGTTGAAAAACTCGCGATTTCCCCGAGAAGGGTTTTCCCCGACCGCCTCGCAGCCCGATAATGGAGCGCGCCATCGCGCACCCCGCCCACCCGTTCATCCCGATTCGCCATGCCGATCTTCCAGCAGCACGACATTCATGAACTCCACGCCGGCCCGTCGCTCGTTCGGGTCGCCCCGCAATTCGGCGGCCGCCTGCTGTCGTGGCACGTCGACGGCGAGCCGGTCATCTTCTGGCCGGAAACGGCCGACTGGAGCAACCTCGCGCGCGTGCGCGGCGGCAATCCGCTGCTGTTCCCGTTCCTCGGCCGCCATCGCGTCGACGGCGAGCTGGGTCGCTGGCGCGATGCCGCCGGCGAGGTCCGCGACCTGCCGATGCACGGTTTCGCGCGCGACCTGCCGTTCGCTGCCCGGCCGTCGGCCGACGGCGCCGCGCTGTCGATGACGCTCGATGCGAACGACGCGCTGCGCGGCGGCTATCCGTTCGATTTCCGGTTCGAGACGACCTACCGGCTCGCCGACGCGCACACGCTCGAGGTCGCGCTCACGACGACCAACCTCGGCGACACGCCGCTGCCCTACTACGCGGGCCACCATTTCTATTTCGCGCTGCCGCACGGCGAGCGCGCGGAAACCACGCTCGAGCTGCCGCCGACGCGCCGCTGCATGCAGCGCGCCGACGGCTCGATCAGCCCGCTCGAGCCGGGTGAAGCGTCGTACAGCCTCGGCGATCCGGACATCCTCGACCGCTTCCATTGCCTCGACGGCGCGCCGTCCACGCCGGTGCGCATCGTGATGCCGGGCCGCCGCCGCACGATCGAGATCGCGCTCGACGTACCGGGCTCGATCCCGTGGTACGCGGTCACGACCTGGACGGAAAAACCGGAATCGGACTTCTACTGCGTCGAGCCGTGGCTCGGCCTGCCGGACGCGATCCACAACGGCCTCGGGCTGCGCATGCTCGCACCGGGCGCGACCGAAACGGCCACGCTGCGGATTCGCGTGCTGCCGCTCGCCGGCTGAGATCGAGCGCGCCGAACCGGGGCGCGCCGGCCGTGCCCGCGGCCCGAAACTGCGGTGCGCGGGTCGAACCCGTTAAAATCGGACGTTTTGTATCGCCTGCCGCGTCGCGCGCGGCAGGGTTTTGCGAGGTTCAATGATCGGAACAACAACGAAGCGGCTCTTCGCGGCCGCCTGCGCCGCGCTGCTCGTCGCGTGCGGCTCCGCCCCGGTCGGCCCGGGTTACTACCGCGTCGAGCGCGGCGACACGCTCTACAAGATCGCGCGCGAGAATCGCACGTCGACGGCCAACATCGTGCGCTGGAACCAGATCACGAACCCCGACGCGATCGAGGTCGGCCAGGTGCTGCGCGTCGCGCCGCCGCCCGGCACGACGACCGCGTCGACCACCGGCACCGGCAGTGCGGGCCGCAGCCGTCCCGCGCCTTCCGCGCCGGTCGAATCGGCCGTCAAGCCGGCCACCAGCATCGCGCTGATCTGGCCGGCCGCCGGCAACGTGGTGCGCACCTTCGACGGCTCGAAATCCAAGGGCATCGATATCGCGAATTCCGCGGGCACGCCGGTGCTGGCCGCCGCGCCGGGCACCGTCGTCTATGCGGGCAACGGATTGCGCGGCTACGGCAACCTGATCATCCTCAAGCACAACGCCGATTACCTGACGGCCTATGCGCACAACCGCGCGCTGCTCGTGAAGGAAGGTCAGTCGGTCACGCAGGGGCAGACGATCGCGGAGATGGGCAACAGCGACAGCGATCGCACCGCGCTGCACTTCGAAGTGCGTTACGGCGGCCGCTCGATCGATCCGGCACGCTACCTGCCGGCGCGCTGAGCGCGCCACCGTCGAAGGGGGACGACACGCGATGCCGGCATGCATCGCATGTCGTCGCGAAGAAAATCGGGAAGGTTGTGTCAGCGCTTGCGCAGACGGCCGGTGAACCGGCCGGACAACGGATCGACCCGGCTGGCGAACACCACCAGCGCACCGATTCCGAACAGGCTGAACCCCGCAGCTATCAAAAGCAAATCCATGGTCACATCACTGTTTTGTCGTGATCTTATGCGTCATTGCGGAATCGTGCACTGAGCCGCACCCGTTGCACGAGTCCGCACATTCCCTATCTATCAGACGCCATTGTGGTTTCGGTCGCGTGAAATGCCGATGTAATCCATCGACCGATGCCGACGCTCGACGCCAAGGAGACTCGCGATGCTGCCCGCCGCCGACCGCTACGACGACCTGCTCTCCCGCTTCCGGTGGGACGTTCCGGCCCGCTACAACATCGGCGTGGACGTCTGCGACAAGTGGGCCGACGGCAGCGGACGGCTCGCGCTGATCCACGAAACGGCGCAAGGCGACGTCTCGCGCATCACGTTCGACGACCTGAGGAATGCTTCTAACCGGCTCGCGAACAGCTTTGCGCGTGCGGGATTGCAACGCGGCGACCGGATCGCGATCTTCCTCGCGCAGGGTCCCGAAACGGCGATCGCCCATCTCGCCGCCTACAAGCTCGGCGCGATCGCGGTGCCGCTGTTCACGCTGTTCGGCGCCGACGCGCTCGAATACCGGCTCGCGAACAGCGAAGCCGCCGCGCTCGTCACCGACGCGGCCGGTTACGCGAAGATCGCGCCGCTGCGCGCGCAACTGCCGGCGCTGCGCACCTGCTACTGCATCGGCGACGATGCGCCCGACGCGCCGGGCGTGCTGCGCTTCGACACCGCACTCGCCGCCGAATCGCCCGATTTCGTGCCGGCCGACACCGCCGCCGACGACCCGGCGGTGATCATCTACACGTCCGGGACGACCGGCAAGCCGAAAGGCGCGCTGCATGCGCATCGCGTGCTGCTGGGTCACCTGCCGGGCGTCGAGATGTCGCAGCAATGCTTCCCGCGCGACGCACGCCTGTTCTGGACGCCCGCCGACTGGGCGTGGATCGGCGGGCTGCTCGACGTGCTGCTGCCGTCATGGCACCACGGCGTGCCCGTGCTCGCGCGCCGCTTCGAGAAGTTCGACGGCGAAGCCGCGTTCGCGCTGATGGCGCGGCACGGCGTGACCCACGCGTTCCTGCCGCCGACCGCGCTGAAGCTGATGCGCGCGGTGCCGGCGCCGCGCGAGCGCCACGCGCTGGCGCTGAAATCGGTCGCGAGCGGCGGAGAGTCGCTCGGCACCGAGCTGACGGCCTGGGGACGCGACGCGCTCGGCGTGACGATCAACGAGTTCTACGGACAGACCGAATGCAACATGGTGCTGTCGTCGTGCGCGGCGCTGTTCGATGCGCAGCCCGGTGCGATCGGCAAGGCCGTGCCCGGCCACGCGGTCGCGATCGTCGACGCGCACGGCACGCCGCTGCCGCCCGGCGTCGAGGGGCACATCGCGGTGCGCCGCCCGGACCCGGTGATGTTCATCGAATACTGGCGCAATCCGGCCTCGACGCGCGACAAGTTCGCGGGCGACTACCTGCTCACCGGCGACACCGGCATGATCGACGCCGACGGTTTCGTGCGCTTCGTCGGCCGCGACGACGACGTGATCACGAGCGCCGGCTACCGGATCGGCCCGGGGCCGATCGAGGACTGCCTGCTCACGCATCCGGCGGTGCGGATGGCGGCCGTCGTCGGCGTGCCCGACCCGACGCGCACCGAGATCGTCAAGGCGTTCGTGGTGCTGAATCCGGGCCATGTCGGCGACGACGCACTCGTCCAGGCGTTGCAGGCGCATGTGCGCACGCGCCTGGCCGCACACGAGTACCCGCGCGCGATCGCGTTCGTCGACGGCCTGCCGATGACGGCGACCGGCAAGATCGTGCGCCGCGCGCTGCGCGATGCGTGAACCGGGCGCGGCCGCGCCGGGTGGCCGGCCGCCCGGATGGTTTATAGTGGCGCCACGCAGTCTTTCCGGCACACAACCGATGTCCTCCCACCAACACGAATCCGCCGCGGGCGCGTCGCACAGCCCGCTTTACGCCAAACTCCTCGGCGAAACCGCCAAGATCGACTGGTGCGATCTCGAGCGCTTCTTCGCGCAGGGCAAGCTGCTGTCGGTCGCGCGCGATCTCGATCTCGTCAGCGTCGCGGAAGCGATCGCCGGCGACGACGCGGAACAGGTCACGCGCTGGCTGTCGTCCGGCCTCGTCGCGCGCATGCCGGCGGAAACCGCCGCCGACTTCGCGGCGCGCAATCCGGAGCTGTGGGCGGTCGTCGTGTCGCCGTGGGTCTGCGTGCAGGAACGCGCCTGACGCGTCCGTGATGTCCGAATCCGCATTACCGAACGGAGCCGGCGCAGGGTCGGCCACCGTCTCGCACCGGCGCGTCCTCGCGCTCGCCTTCCCGATCGTCCTGGCGAACCTGACCCAGCCGATCCTCGGCGCGGTCGACACGGCCGTCGCCGGCCACCTCGACGGCGCGCAATACCTCGGCGGCGTCGCGCTCGGCGGGCTGTTCTTCAACTTCGTGTTCTGGGGCTTCGGCTTCCTGCGCATGGGCACGACCGGCCTCGTCGCGCAGGCGCACGGCGCCGGCGACGCGGCCGGCATCCGGCTGAACGTGCTGCGCGCGCTGATCGTCGCGTTCGCGCTCGGCGCCGCCGTGCTCGCGCTGCAGGTGCCGCTGCTGTCGTTCGCGCTGACCGCGCTGGGCGGCAGCGAGGCCGTCCGCACGACGGCGCTGGCCTATAGCCACGCACGGATCTGGAGCGCGCCGTTCGCGCTCGCGAACTACGTCGTGCTCGGCTACCTGCTCGGCATGCAGCGCGTGCGGCTCGCGCTCGTCGCGCAAGTCTTCATCAACGCGGTGAACATCGGTGCCGTGCTGCTCTTCGTGTACGGCTTCGGCTGGGGCATCGCGGGGATCGGCGCGGCGACCGCGACCGCCGACGCATGCGGCTTCGCGCTCGGCGCCTGGATGCTGTGGCAGTTGCGGCCGCGCGGTCTCGCGCCGCTGGCCGCGCGGGCGCTGGCGGACCGTGCGGCGCTCAAGCGGCTGATCGCGCTCAATCGCGACATCTTCCTGCGCACGCTGTGCCTGCTCGGCGCGTTCGGCTGGTTCGCGCACCTCGGCGCCAAACAAGGCGACGCGACGCTCGCGGCCAACGCATTGCTGCTGAATTTCCAGACCTTCATGGCGTACGGGCTCGACGGCTTCGCGCACGCGGCCGAGGCGCTCGTCGGCGCCGCGGCCGGCGCGCGCGACCGCGCCGGCTTTCGGCTGGCCGTGCGCATCACGCTGCTGTGGTCCGCGCTCGGCGCGCTGCTGTTCGCGCTGGTCTACTGGGCGGCCGGCGGCTGGATCGTCGCGCGGCTGACCGACCAGGCCGAGATCCGCGCGGTCGCGCTGCAATACCTGCCGTGGGCGGCGGTTTCGCCGATCGTGTCCGTGTGGGGGTTCCTGCTGGACGGGGTGTTCATCGGCGCGACGCAGACGCACTCGCTGATGCGCGCGATGGTCGCGTCGTTCGCGATCTTCATTGCCGCGACGCTGGCGGCCGTCGGCCCGTTCGGCAATCACGGGCTGTGGTTCGCGTTGCTGCTGTTCATGGTCGCGCGCGGCGCGACGCTCGCACGCTACCTGCCGGCGCTGATGCGGCGCATCGGCGCCGACGCACCCGCGGCCGGCGCCTGACGGGCGCGCGGACCGGCCGTTACTGCGCCGGTGTGGGCGCGGGCGCCGACGGCGCCGGCTCGCCGAGCATCGACGGCGGCGTCATGTCGGTCGGCACGCCGTGATAATCGGCCGGATCTTGCGGCGGGTGGCCGCGACGGGCCTGACGGGGATCGCTGGAACAGCCGGCGAGAATGGACGCGGCCAGCACGGCCAGCATGAAACGGGTCATCGGGAAGGCTCCGGAAAACGGCGCGCCCATCGCGCGCCAGGACCGCGCCGAGTCTAGCGGAATTCCGGGTTAGGGGTCGTCCCGCGGGTGTCCTACTATGTAGCCATGGCGCTGTGCCGTTGAAAGGAGGCTGCCATGTCGTCTGAAGAGATCGCTGGCCTGATCGGCCTGTTCATCGGTCTGATGGTGCTCGTCGCCCTGTCCTATTTCGAATCGCGCGAATACAAGCGCAAGCACGACGGCGAAGGGATGATCCATCACTGGATGGCCGAACACCACCTGCTCGACTGGCGGCGCAAGCACTAGACACGCCCGCCCAGTCGTCCGGGTCGCCGCCTGCGCGGCCCACCCCGAACGTGCGCCCGCCTGCACGGGGGGCAGCGCATATCCATCAAATTAACAGGGCCGGATAAACCAACTTCCGCGGAATGACCGAACGCCGTCGCGTGGCAGACTGCCGCGCGACGGCGTTCGCTTGCGTGCGCGCCCGGGCAGCGCGCCGCGATCCGCGATGGCTCAGCCCAGGAAGTGCCGGGCGTAGCGGGCGTTGATGTCGGACAGACGGAACAGCGTCAGGAAGTCCGCGCAGTTGAAGTCGGGATCCCACGCCGGCGCGCCGCAAATCTTCGCACCGAGACGCAGATAGCCCTTGATCAGCGGCGGCGGTGCAACGACGGTGCCCGTCTGCAGTTCGTCGACCGGCAGCGCCGTATGCGGGAACGCACGGTATTCCGGCGCCGTCAGCGAATTGGCCGGCAGCGACTGATACAGGTTCGCCGCATAGTGGCCGCCGTCGGCCATCGACACGCTCGCGCAGCCGAGCATCGTCTCATAGCCGTTCTGCATCATGTACGCGCCGAGACCGCCCCACAGCGCCATGATCACGGCGCCGCTGCGGTAGTCGCTGTGCACGCACGAGCGGCCGACCTCGACCATCTTGCCGCGCAGGTGCGTGAGGCGCGACAGGTCGAATTCGCCTTCGGCATACAGACGGCCGACCCGCGCGGCCTCGTGCGGCGGCAGCACGCGGTACGTGCCGACCACCTTCAGTGTGTCGAGATCGCGCACCAGCAGGTGGTCGCAGTAGGCATCGAACGGATCGACGTCGAGACCGGACGGACCGCTGACCTGCGCGCCCATCTCTTCGGCGAACACGGTATAGCGCAGGCGCTGGGCCTCGCGCAGTTCGTCTTCCGTGCGCGCCCAGGCGGCACGCAGACGGTACTCGGATGTGACGGTTTCAGCAGCGCGCGGCAGGTGACGCCGCGTGGTGTCGAGGGGAAGCGAGGCAAAAGGGAGCGTAGGCGTCGGCAGTTCTCGCATTAGGCTTTCCTGGTCGTAAGGAATAGGACGACATGCCAGCCAATGTAGTAACCGGTCGTTACCGTTCTGTGGCACGACCGTGTCCTTTCAATGACGTGTCGCCGAATTGACTTTAGCAGAAAGCTTGCGAAACCGTATGACCAATGCCTTCAAACCCCTTCAGACCAGGTCCGGCGTCAATACCGCGCGCAGCACGGCCTGACGGCTGCCGTCGCGCGTGCGGCTCGCGAGCCACACGATACCGCCCTTCTTGACGCTCCAGCTGTCGTCATTGCCGGCGATCAGCTGCGCCGCGACGCTGCCGAGCGTCGGCTGGTGTCCGACGATCACGACCGTCGGTGCGATGCCGTCGGGCCAGCCGGCAGCCGCCAGCACGTCGTCGACGCTGCCGCCGGGCGCGAGCGCATCGATGGTCCGGTACTGGTCGGTCAGCGCCTCGACGGTCTGCACGGTGCGCGCCGCCGGGCTCGCCAGGATCACGCTGTTCGACTCGAGCCGGCTGCGCAGCCATTTGGCCATGGCCTGCGCTTCCTTGCGCCCGCGGGCCGTCAATTGGCGCGCGAGATCGTTTGCCGCGTAGTCCTCGGCTTCGGCGTGGCGCCACAGGATCAGGTTCATCATGATGTCTCTCCATGCTTCGACGAATGATCCGGCCGCACACGCGGCCCGGACGATCGTTACGCGAATTGTCCCCTCCGCATTGTCGCCAATCGTGACCCGTTCGTGATCATGCACGTCGTATGCATAACGTAGTTGACCCGGCCCTCGATTAGGCGATAGAATCTTTGGCTCGTCGGAGCGTAGCGCAGCCTGGTAGCGCATCTGATTTGGGATCAGAGGGTCGTAGGTTCGAATCCTATCGCTCCGACCACGATATACACGATAAGGGTTGCAAGCCATCGCGCTTGCAGCCCTTTTTCGTTTGGTCCGCCACCTGTGCCCACCACCGGCTGCCGCGCCGTCCGCAGCCCGCGCACGAAACTTGCGGGAACACGCGATAATGTCCGCGACCAACCCGCAATCGCGCATGAAAAACCACGTTTTCAAGATCGCCCTGCTCGGCGCGCTGCTCGCACTCGGCACCCTCGGCGCGTCCGGCGCCGCGTCGGCCAAGTCGCTCGACGACGCGCTCGACTGCCATTCGAACGGCCACAAGTTCGTCGCGCCGCTGCTCGCGGCGGGCGACATCCAGTCGGAGCCGATGCACGTCGAAGCGAATTCGGTGAACGCATTCCGCACGAACCATCCGCTGACCGCCTACGGCTTCGGCGTCTATGTCGTGCTCGGCTACCAGGCGAACGATCCGATCTTCCAGCCCGGCGACGGCACGCCGATTGGCAAATGGGCGTACGGCGTCGTGGTACGCGGCACGAAGAGTGCCGTCGAACAGGCCGTTCGCAATGCCGGCAGCGACGCCACCGTCAAGCAGGCGTTCCCGTTCCTGACCGCGATCGTGTGCTCGGACTGAGCGCGTCGTAACGCGAGCCGGGCGGCGCGAGCGCGCCGCCGTCGTGCGGGCGCGTTACGCGCCCGTATAAACCACGCGGTACGGAATGCCGACCTTCTCCCACTCGGCCGCTTCCTGGCTGAGGCTGTAGTCGGTCAGCGGGTTCTGCTCGACCCATGCGCTCGGCAGGCGCACTTCATACCCGCCCTTCTTCATCTGCGACACGGAAATGTCCGGCAGCCCGGCATCGGTCCGGCGCCGGCACAGCAGCGCCGCGAGCCGCAGGCAGAACAGCAGCGGCCATTCGACGTCGCGCGCCTGCGACAGCTTGCCGAGCTTGCCCGCATGCCCGAGCACGAGCGCGGCAAGGCGCGCCTGGTCGGTGCGCGAGAAACCCGGCATGTCGGCATTGCTCGCGATATACGCGGAATGCTTGTGATACGAACTGTGCGAGATCGACAGGCCGATCTCGTGCAACGCGGCGGCCCAGCCGAGGAACATCCGGCCTTCCTCGCGCGTCTCGTCGTCGGATTCGTCGAGCTCGTCGTAGAACCGCACCGCGAGCGCGCCGATGCGCTCGGCCTGCGCGCGATCAACACCGTAGCGGCGCGTGAAGCCCTCGACGGTCACCGCGCGCATGTCCTCGTGCTGGGTCCGGCCGAGCAGGTCGTACAGCACGCCGAGACGCAGCGCGCCGTCGGTGGTATCGACGTAGTCGACACCCAGTTCCTCGAAGACCGCGAGCATGATCGCGAGGCCGCCGGCGAGCACCGGCACGCGATCGGGCTTCAGCGCGATCAGCTTCAGCCGGTTCACGTTCTCGGACTTGATCAGCGCGCGCTTCAGGCGTTCGAGCCCGCCGCGCGAAATGCCGTGCGTGATGCCCGCGTCGTTGAAGCCGTTCGCCTCGACGAGTTCCGCGAGCGCACGCGCGGTACCGGACGAACCGATCGCCTGGTCCCATCCGGCCTTCTTGTACTCGCTGGAAATGATCTGGATCTCGCGCTTGGCCGCGAGTTCGGCCTGCCGCATCGTGTATTCGTCGACGTTGCCGGCAGGGAAGAACGCCCGGCTATGGCTCACGCAGCCGATATAGAGACTCTCCATCACGATCGGCGTGTAGTGCGAGCCGATGATGAATTCGGTCGAACCGCCGCCGATGTCGACGACGAGCCGCTTGCCGGCGCTCGCCGGCACCGAATGCGCGGCACCCGCATAGATCAGGCGCGCCTCTTCGCGGCCCGCGATCACTTCGATCGGAAAACCGAGCGCCGCTTCGGCCTCGCCGAGAAATTCGCCCGCGTTCTTCGCGACGCGCAGCGTGTTGGTCGCCACCGCGCGCACATGATCGGGATGGAAATCGCGCAGGCGCTCGCCGAACCGCTTGAGCGCCTCCCAGCCACGTTCCTGCGACGCGCGATCGAGCATCTTGTCGCTCGACAGGCCCGCGGCCAGTCGAACCGGCTCGCGCAGCGCATCGACGGGATAGATCTGGCTGCCCGCCGACGTCTCCTCGACGCGTCCGACGATCAGCCGGAAGCTGTTCGAGCCGAGGTCCACGGCAGCCAGCAAGTGGGGAGAGGTAACCATCAGAAAGGGGGCTCCGTGCGCGTTCGCCCGCGGCAGCCGGTCCGGTGCGCGCGGGGCGATCAATCAAAGGCGATATTTTAAGCGTGGAACGCTTGCCATTGCCACGCTTCACGGGCATGTACACCGGTAGATTGTATATAGCCGAAACATTTATGAGACGAAACGGTTCCGGCGTAGAATTTCCCGATATAAATAAACCATTGTCATCAGCACGTCATCGTACCGTGAGAGTTTCCGAGCGTCCTTTCGAATCATCGCCCGAATCACCCCCTACTCTGCCGATGTCCGTCCGTTATCCGCTTCTCAATCGTGAACTCGGCATCCTCGGTTTCAACGAGCGCGTGCTGGCCCAGGCGGCAGACCCGCAGATTCCATTGCTCGAGCGACTGCGCTTCATCTGCATCACCAGCAGCAATCTCGACGAATTTTTCGAAGTCCGGATGGCCGGCCTTCAGGAACAGATCCGCGACAACCCCGGCGCGCTGACGCCCGACGGCATGTCGCTGCAGCACGCTTACGATCTCGTCGTCGAGCGCGCGCAACGGCTCGTGCACCGCCAGTACACGATGCTGCACGAAACCGTGCTGCCGGCGCTCGAACAGGAAGGCATCTACTTCCACGCGAGCGACACGTGGAACGACGCGCAGCTCGAATGGGCGCGCCGCTACTTCCTCGACGAACTGCTGCCGGTGCTGACGCCGATCGGCCTCGATCCCGCGCACCCGTTCCCGCGCGTGCTGAACAAGAGCCTGAACTTCGTCGTCGAGCTCGAAGGCCGCGACGCGTTCGGCCGCCAGGCGGTGATGGGCATCGTGCAGGCGCCGCGCGCGCTGCCGCGCGTCGTGCGCATGCCGCAGGCGCTGTCGGGCTTCGAGCACGGCTTCGTGCTGCTCAGTTCGTTCATGCAGCGCTTCGTCGGCGAGCTGTTCCCGCAACTGGTCGTGAAGAGCTGCAACCAGTTCCGCATCACACGCAACAGCGAGCTGTTCGTCGACGAGGACGAAATCACCAACCTGCGCGTCGCGCTGCAGGGCGAACTGCCCGCACGCCACCTCGGCAACGCGGTGCGGCTCGAGGTGTCGGCCGACACGCCGCCGCATATCGTGCGCCGCCTGCTCGAGGAAAGCCTGCTCGGCGACAAGGACTGCTATCGCGTGGCCGGCTCCGTGAACCTCGTGCGGCTGATGCAGATCCCCGATCTCGTCGACCGCCCCGACCTGAAGTTCGCGCCGTTCGCCGCATCGATCCCGCCCGCGATCGTCAGCGCGCCGACGATGTTCGACGCGATCGACGACGGCGACATCCTGCTGCACCACCCGTACGAAAGCTTCCAGCCGGTGCTCGAACTGCTGCAGCAAGCAGCGAAGGACCCGAGCGTCGTCGCGATCAAGCAGACGATCTACCGCACCGGCACCGATTCGCCGCTGATGGACGCGCTGATGGAAGCCGCGCGCAACGGCAAGGAAGTGACCGTCGTCGTCGAGCTGCTCGCGCGCTTCGACGAGGAAACCAACATCAACTGGGCGTCGCAGCTCGAAGCCGTCGGCGCGCACGTCGTGTACGGCGTGGTCGGCCACAAGTGCCACGCGAAGATGATGCTGATCGTGCGGCGCGTCGTGCAGAACGGCAAGGCGTCGCTGCGCCGCTACGTGCACCTCGGCACCGGCAACTATCACCCGCGCACCGCCCGCCTCTACACCGACTTCGGGCTGATGACGGCCGACCAGAAGATCTGCGAGGACGTCCACCACGTCTTCCAGCAGCTGACCGGGATCGGCGGCGAGCTCACGCTGCACGAGCTGTGGCAGTCGCCGTTCACGCTGCATCCGCGCATCATCGAATCGATCCGCGCGGAGATCGACAACGCGCGCGCCGGCAAGCGCGCACGCATCGTCGCGAAGATGAACGCGCTGCTGGAGCCGTCGGTGATCGCCGCGCTGTACGAAGCGTCGCAGGCCGGCGTGAAGGTCGACCTGATCGTGCGCGGCGTGTGCGCGCTGAAGCCGGGCGTGCCGGGGCTGTCGGAGAACATCACGGTGCGCTCGATCGTCGGGCGCTTCCTCGAACACCACCGCATCTACTATTTCCACGCGGGCGGCGCCGAGGACGTCTATCTGTCGAGCGCCGACTGGATGGACCGCAACCTGTTCCGCCGCGTCGAAGTCGCGTTCCCGATCCGCGAGCGCAAGCTGAAGCGGCGCGTGATCGCCGAAGGGCTGTCGGTCTGCCTCGGCGACAACCAGTCGGCCTGGCAGATGCTCAGCGACGGCCACTACCGCCGGCGGCGCGCGGGCAAGACGATCCGCAACGCGCAGCTCGGGCTGCTCGCGAAGTTCTGTTCGTAGACACACGGCGCGCGGTGTCGCGTGCCGCGCAACAAGCAAAAAAGCACAGCCCTCGGGCTGTGCTTTTTTGTTTCCACCGGGGTGCCGACGTGAGGCGCCCGATTCGCGTTACGCGCTCATGCTTCGAACGTGGCCGGCCGGATCGCGATGATCCGCGAGCCCGGGAAGCGCGCGGTGAACGTGCTGCCGCGCCCTTCCTCGCTCTGCACGTACAGGTGCGAGTCGTGCCGCTGCAGCACGTGCTTGACGATCGCGAGGCCGAGCCCCGTGCCGCCGGTATCGCGCGAGCGGCTGCGGTCGACGCGGTAGAAGCGCTCGGTCAGCCGCGGCAGGTCGGCGGCCGGAATGCCGAAGCCGCTGTCGGTGACGGAGAACACGCCCTGCGCGCCCTCGCGCCGCCACGACACCAGGATCTTGCCGCCGTCCGGCGTATAGCGGATCGCGTTGGTCACGAGATTCGCGAACGCACTGAACACTTCGGTCTGCGCGCCCGTGACGCCGAGCGTCTCGTCGATCGTGAACGCGATCTCGTGATGCCCGTTCGACAGGGTCTGCGCATCCTCCTTCAGATGGTCGAACACGGCGCGCATGTCGATCGCGTGATCCATCGGCGGCTTGCTTTCGCCCTCGAGCTTCGCGAGCACCAGCAGATCGGTGACGATGTGCCGCATCCGCGACGCCTGCTGCTCCATCATCTCGAGATAGCGCGCACGATCTTCCTCGTTCAGCGGCAGTTCGCGCATCGTCTCGAGGAAGCCCGACAGCACGGTGAGCGGCGTCTTCAGTTCGTGCGACACGTTCGCGACGAAGTCGCGCCGCATCGCGTCGGTCCGCTCGAGCTCCGTGATGTCCTGCGTCAGCAGCAGCTTGCGGTTCTCGCCGTACGGAAACACCTGCACTTCCAGCACGTTCTGCCGCGAGTCGCCCATCCCGCGCATCACGAGCGTCTCGTCGTAATGCTGCGCGTTCAGGTAACGGACGAACTCCGGATGACGCACCAGGTTCGTGATGTGCTGGCGCAGGTCGCGCTTCGCATCGAGGCCGAAGTGCACCTCGGCGATCGCGTTGCACCACTCGATCTGGTCATGGTCGTCGAGCATCGCGACGCCGTTCGGCGATGCCTGGATCGCCTGGATGAAACGCGAATGCTGCTGCTCGACCTGCCGCACCTGTGCATGCCACTGCTTCGCGAGCTTGTGCAGCCGGTAGTAGATTTCACCCCAGATGCCCGGTGCGCTCGGCACCTCGCCGTAGACGGGCGCATCGAGCAGACGCCACAGGCGTTGCGTATGGAAGGTGCTGAAGAAGCCCTGCGCGACCAGCATCACGGCCGCGAACCCGAAGCCCGCGACCGGGCCGGCGAATACGCCGACCAATACGCTGATCAGCACGAGCAGCACGAGCGACACGAGAAAGCGCGCCCAGATGATGTTCATGATTCAGCGCCCGAAAGAATGAACGGCATGCCGTGGCACACGGCATGTCCGGATACGTTACGCGTGCTTGGCGAGCCGGTAGCCGCTGCCGCGCACGGTCTCGATCATCGCATCGCAGCCGGCCGGTTTCAAGGCCGCGCGCAATCGTTTGATGTGGACGTCGACGGTGCGCTCCTCGACGAACACGTGATCGCCCCAGACCTGGTCGAGCAGTTGCGTGCGGCTGTGCACGCGCTCCGGATGCGTCATGAAGAAATGCAGCAGGCGGAATTCGGTCGGGCCGAGATCGAGCTTGATCTCGCTGCCGTCGCCGTGCGCGGCGACCCGATGCGTGGCCGGATCGAGGCGCAGCCCGTTGATCGACACGACATCCTCGGTCAGCTGCGGCGCGCGGCGGCGCAGCACGGCCTTGATGCGTGCCATCAGTTCCTTCGGCGAGAACGGCTTCGTCACGTAGTCGTCCGCGCCGATCTCGAGGCCGAGCACCTTGTCCTGCTCGTCGCCGCGCGCGGTCAGCATGATGATCGGGATGTGCTTGGTCCGTTCGTTGTTGCGCAGGTCGCGCGCGAACGCGATGCCGGACTTGCCCGGCAGCATCCAGTCGAGCAGCACGAGATCGGGCAGCACGTCGCTGATCAGGTTCTGCGCCTGCTCCGCGTTGTACGCGCGGATCGGGCAGTGACCGGCATGCTGGAGATTCACCGAGATCAGTTCGGAAATCGCGGGCTCATCTTCAACGACGAGAATGTTGCTGGGCATCGGCACCTCTGTTCTTCCTGTACGGAGTCGATTAACTGTTGGCTTCGCGATCGAGCGTGTCGCGCGGCTGGTGCCGCACGTCGGTGCCCTTCACGATGTAGATGATGAATTCGGCGATGTTCTTCGCGTGGTCGCCGATCCGTTCGATCGCCTTCGCGATGAACAGGTACTCGAGGCCGACCGAGATCGTGCGCGGATCTTCCTGCATGTACGACACGAGCTTGCGCACGAACGCGCGGAATTCCAGGTCGATTTCCTTGTCGTCCTTGACGATCTGCGCGGCCGCCACCGTGTCGAGGCGCGCGAACGCGTCGAGCGCGCGGCGCAGGATCGTCACGGCCATCTCGCCCGACACCTTGATCTCGGCGATGTTCACCGTGCGCGCGGCCGGCTCGTCGACCAGGCGGCGCACGCGCTTCGCGATCTTCTCGGCCTCGTCGCCGGCGCGCTCGAGGTTCGTAATCGTTTTCGAAATCGACATCAGAAGACGCAGGTCGCGCGCGGCAGGCTGCCTCCGCGCGATGATGTTGCCGCATTCCTGGTCGATGTCGACTTCCATCGCGTTCAGCGTTTCCTCGGCCGCGATCACCTTCTCGGCCGTCTCGCGGTCGAATTCGTTCAGCGCATGCATCGCGCCGACGATCTGCGACTCCACGAGCCCGCCCATTTCCAGCACTTTCGACGACACGGCATTCAGGTCCGCGTCGAACTGGCTCGACAGATGTTTATCCGACATGGTTGTGATTCTCCGTCATCAGCCGAAACGGCCGGTGATGTAGTCTTCCGTTTCCTTGCGCACCGGCTTGATGAAGATCTTTTCGGTTTCGCCGAATTCGATCAGCTCGCCCAGGTACATGTAGGCCGTGAAGTCCGAGCAGCGCGCGGCCTGCTGCATGTTGTGCGTGACGATCACGACCGTGTAGTCGCTCTTCAGCTCCGCGATCAGCTCCTCGATGCGGCCCGTCGAGATCGGGTCGAGCGCCGAGCACGGTTCGTCGAGCAGCAGCACTTCCGGACGGATCGCGATGCCGCGCGCGATGCACAGACGCTGCTGCTGGCCGCCGGACAGCCCGTAACCGCTCTGGTTCAGCTTGTCCTTCACTTCGTTCCACAGCGCGGCCTTCGTCAGCGCCCACTCGACGCGGTCGTCCATCTCCGAACGCGTGAGCTTCTCGAACATCTTCACGCCGAACGCGATGTTGTCGTAGATCGACATCGGGAACGGGGTCGGCTTCTGGAACACCATGCCGATCCGCGCGCGCAGCAGCGAGATGTCGCGCTTGGTGGTCAGCAGGTTCTCGCCGTCCATCAGGATTTCGCCTTCGGCGCGCTGCTCCGGATAAAGCGCGTACATCTTGTTGAAGGTGCGCAGGAGCGTCGACTTGCCGCAGCCCGACGGGCCGATGAACGCCGTCACCTTCCCTTCGGGAATGCGCAGGTTGATGTTCTTCAGCGCGTGGAACTTGTTGTAGAAGAAGTTGAGGTTGTTGACCTCGATCTTCGCGTTCAGCGGCGCCAGCGGACGGCCATGCGCCGCGTCTTGCGTGCCGGCGGGCGCAGCGGTGCGCTCGACGGGATTCAGGTGGCTCTCTGCCATATTCATCGGATTGCTCCGCCGTTACTTTTTCGAGAAGATCGAGCGCGCCAGGATGTTGAGTCCGAGCACCCCAAGCGTGATCAGGAACACGCCCGCCCATGCGAGCGACTGCCATTCCGCGAACGGGCTCATCGCGAACTTGTAGATCGTGACGGGCAGGTTCGCCATCGGCTGGCTCATGTCCCACGAGAAGAACTGGTTCGACAGTGCCGTGAACAGCAGCGGCGCCGTTTCGCCGGCGATCCGCGCGACCGCGAGCAGCACGCCCGTCACGATCCCGCCGACCGACGCGCGCAGCGTGATCTTCAGCACCATGCGCCACTTCGGCGTGCCGAGCGCGACGGCTGCTTCGCGCAGCGCGTTCGGCACGAGCTTCAGCATGTTCTCGGTCGTGCGGATCACGATCGGAATCTGCAGCAGCGCGAGCGCGATCACGCCGGCCCAGCCCGAGAAGCGCCCCGACTTCGCGACGACGATCGCGTACACGAACAGGCCGATGACGATCGACGGCGCCGACAGCAGGATGTCGTTGATGAAGCGGATCGTGCTCGCCAGCAGGTTCTTCTGGCCGTATTCGGCGAGATAGACGCCCGCGAGGATGCCGATCGGCGTGCCGACCAGCGTGCCGAAACCGCACAGCAGCAGGCTGCCGACGATCGCGTTCGCCAGGCCGCCGCCTTCCGTGTTCGGTGCCGGCGTCGATTCGGTGAACAGCTGCAGCGACAGGCCGCCGATACCGAGATGCACCGTCGTGTAGAGAATCCACACGAGCCACAGCAGGCCGAATGCCATCGCGCCGAGCGACGCGGTCAGCGCGATCGCGTTGGTCACCTTGCGCTTGCGCTGCAGGCGATTGCGCATCGCGTCGAGCACGGCGCCGTTCGGCCCCGGGAAATTCATGATGGGCTCGCTCATTTCTTGCCCTCTCCCTTCTCGAGACGAAGCAGCAGCAGTTTGGAGATGGACAGCACGATGAACGTGATCACGAACAGGATCAGGCCCAGCTCCATCAGCGCGGACGTATGCAGGCCCGGCTGCGCTTCCGCGAATTCGTTCGCGAGCGCCGACGTGATGCTGTTGCCCGGCGCGAACAGCGACACGCTGTCGAGCAGGTTCGTGTTGCCGATCACGAAGGTCACGGCCATCGTTTCGCCGAGCGCGCGGCCGAGGCCGAGCATCACGCCGCCGATCACGCCGGTCTTCGTATAGGGCAGCACGACCTTCCACATCACTTCCCAGGTCGTGCAGCCGATCCCGTACGCCGATTCCTTCAGCAGCACGGGCGTGACTTCGAACACGTCGCGCATCACCGACGCGATGTACGGGATGATCATGATCGCGAGGATCACGCCGGCCGCGAGGATGCCGATGCCGATCGGTGCGCCGGCCGTCAGCGGACCGAGCACCCACACGTCCTTGAGGAGACGGCCGATCGGCTTCTGGAAGTATTCGGCGAAGATCGGCGCGAACACGAGCAGGCCCCACATGCCGTACACGATCGACGGGATCGCGGCGAGCAGCTCGATCGCGATGCCGAGCGGGCGGCGCAGCCACACGGGCGACAGTTCGGTGAGGAACAGCGCGATGCCGAAGCTGACCGGCACCGCGATGACGAGTGCGATGATCGACGTCACGATCGTGCCGTAGATCGGCACGAGTGCGCCGTAGATATCCGAGTTCGGATCCCACTCGGATTGCCACAGGAAGGCGATGCCGAACTTCTGGATGGTCGGCATCGACGCAATGATCAGGGAAACGATGATCCCGCCCAGCAGCAGCAGGGTCACGATCGCGGCAAGCCGTGCGAGGCCGCCGAACAGAACGTCGCCGAGACGGCTCGGCGCGCGTTGCGACGCGGCGTCGGCGGACCGGGAGGACGTATAGGAAATATCAGACATGGGCGCCTGTTCTGGATCGCCGGGCGCCGTAACGCCCGGCCTTACCGCACGCACTGCCCGACCGGCACGGCCGGGCAGCGAACCGCTGGATGGCTTACTCTGCGGCGACCGGCTTGCCCGATGCGTCCGTCACCTTCGTCTTCCACTGCTTGCGGATTTCCGTCTCGACCGTTGCCGGCAGCGAGATGTAGTCGAGGCTGTCGGCTGCCTTCTCGCCGTTCTTGAACGCCCAGCTGAAGAACTTC
>NZ_CAJPGQ010000045.1:0-65378 GCF_905339595.1 Burkholderia sp. BCC1977 | reverse complement strand
CCAGTCAGATCGATAATTATGATTATGTCAAATAAAGAATTCACCTGAAAACACCGCTGAAATCCCTCCCGAACACTGCCCGAATCCCACCTCACCAGTCGCCCTGAGTCACCGTTTCCCAGCGTGAGCCCGCCTCGGCGAATTCGACGACACGCGATCTCCCCGACGGCCGCCAGCCAGACGCCGCCTCCAACCACTGCAAACCGCAAACCGCCCGCACAGGACGATCAGGACAACCACATCCCCTGCATCTTGTGCGAGAAATGCGCGCGCTCGGCCGTCTCCATCAGCGACAGGAATTCGTCCTGCATCATGTGGATCAGCGCTTCATGGTCGCCGGCCTCGAAATACACTTCCGGCTGCTGCGCGAGATGTTCCTCGAGGAAGGTCTTCATCCCGTACGCCATGCACACCGGCGGCAACGCGCCCAGGTCGCAATCCTTGAAGAGTTCGCGCAGTTCGATTTCCCTGGCGAGCACGAGATGGCGGCCAGTCTTGACCCAGAGGTCCGACAGTCGCACCGCGTGCGACGTCGGCAGCACGGCGGCGACGTAGCCTTCGTCGTCCTCGAGCAGCACGGTTTTCGCGAGGCGATCGCCGGGGATATGCGCGGCGGCGGCCGTCTCCATGCTGGTATGACTATACGGGTGGTACACGACTTCGTACCGCGATGACTTCTGGCGCAGGCAATCCTGCAGGGTGGCTGATACAGGCATGGCACACCTCGTCTGGACGAATCGGGCGAACGAAGTTCGCTCCGGATTTGTTCAGCATAGGTCGCATTGCGGCTAATGGAAACGCCCTCGCACGGCGCCCGCCCGGACGGCCCGACACCCGGCTTCGGCCCCTTTTCCGGTCACGCGACCGCCCTCGCCGGCATGTGAAATCCGGGCCCGGAATATGCGCGCAACATGTCTGCCGAACCCGCCTTTCCTGTAGACAAAACCGGCGATAACCATTCGGGCGCGATGACGCAAACCCACGTGACGGCGGATCCGAACTAGACCGTTAGTTGCATTTAAAGGAAGGGCGTCGAGACCGGAAAATCATCCTCATTAGCCGCCGGGGATCGGTCGGCCACGCGCCGGCGAGGCCGCCGCTGACCGCGCCGACAAAGACCGAACCGCGCCCTATACTGAGCCAACCGCCCACCGTCCCGCGGCGGCCGATTCCGGGAGCGACCATGCATTACCAGCTGACCTACGAACTCGTCGACGACTACCTGACCCGGCGAGAACAGTACCGTGCCGAGCACCTCGCACTCGCGCAGGCGGCAACCGAACGCGGCGAGCTCGTGCTCGCCGGCGCGTTGCAGGATCCGGCCGACCGCGCCGTGCTCGTGTTCGAAGGCGATTCGCCGGAAGCCGCCGAATCGTTCGCGCGCGCCGATCCGTACGTGCAGAACGGCCTCGTCAAATCCTGGCGCGTGCGTCCGTGGCGCGTCGTGGTCGGCAAGCACGCCCCGCACTAACGGTGCACGGGGCAACGGCTACAGCCACCCCGCCCGCTTGAAGCGCCACCACAACGCGAGATCGGCCGCGACCATCACCGCGATGCAGCCGTAGAAGCCGTACTTGAGGTGCAGTTCGGGCATGTTCGCGAAGTTCATCCCGTAGATGCCGGCGATCATCGTCGGTATCGCGAACAGCGCGGCGAACGAGCCGAGCCGCTTGGTCACCTCGTTCTCCGCGAGCGAGATCATCCCGAGATTGACCTGGATCGCGGTCACGACCATCTCGCGCCGCCCTTCGATCGTCTTCACGATCCGCTGCAGGTGGTCGTACACGTCGCGGAAGTAATGCTCCATCCCGCTGCAGACCTGCGGGATGCGCCCGCCGGTGAGCTTCGCGAGCGGCTCGATCAGCGGCGCCGTGTGCTGGTACAGCATCACGAGCCGCCGTTTCAGCGAGTAGAGATCCTCGATGATCGCGCGCGACGACGCGAGTGTGGCCTTCGTGAAGATGCGGTCCTCCAGTTCCTCGAGCTCGGTGCCGAGCGTCTCGAGGATCGGGAAATAACGGTCGACGACCTGGTCCATCAACGCATAGAACACGAACGCCGACCCTTCCTGCAGCAGATGCGGCTCGTGCTCGCAGCGCTTGCGCACCGCGCGGAAGTCCTGCTCGGTATGGTTGCGGATCGACAGCACGTAGTTCGGGCCGACGAACACGTTCAGCTCGCCGACCTTGAATTCGCCGTCGTCGTCGAGCTCGACCGTATGCAGCACCGCGAACAGCGAATCGCCGTACTCCTCGATCTTCGGCCGCTGATGCCCCTTCCGGGCATCCTCGAGCGCGAGCTCGTGCAGCCCGAATTCCTCGCCCATCAGGTCGATCTCGTCGGGCGTCGGATCCTTCAGCGCGACCCATACGAAGCATTCGGGTTTCGACACGTAATCGCTGATGGCGTCGATCTCGATGTCGGCCAGCTTCCGGCCGTCCTGGTATGCAGCACAGTTGATCAGCATGTTGTCCGTGATGTTGCCGTTTCCGCATCAGTTTACCGGTTTGGCGCGCGGGCAGCCCGGCTTGCGCGGCGCGCCGATATTGGTCATGATCGGACTGCATGCGCCGCGGCACGCGCACGGCATCGCTTCGACAGCGCACGGCACGGTCCGTGCGGCCCAACCGTCAAGGAGACAGGCCCATGTGGTATTTCTCGTGGATACTCGGCATCGGCGTGGCGCTCGGCTTCGGCATCATCAATGCGATGTGGCTGGAGGCGGAAGTGTTCTCGCGCGGCGACACGCGCACCGACGCATCGCGCGCGGATGCGGGGAGCCGCTATTCGTGACGCACCTGGTGTTCTTCTGCGGTCATGCCGGCACCGGCAAGACCACGCTCGCGAAGCGGCTGATCGGGCCGCTGATGCGCGCGACCGGCGAGGCCTTCTGCCTGCTCGACAAGGACACGCTCTACGGCCGCTACAGCTCGGCGGCGATGGGCGCCCTCACCTCCGATCCGAACGACCGCGACAGCCCGCTCTACCTGAAGCATCTGCGTGACCCCGAATACCAGGGCCTGCTCGACACGGCCCGCGAGAACCTCTCGCTCGGCATCGGCGCGCTCGTGGTCGGCCCGCTGTCGCGCGAAGTGCGTGACCGGCGCATCCTCGATCGCGCATGGCTCGGCATCGGGCCGGACGTCGCGCTGACGGTCGTCTGGGTCCATACGGCGGAAGACGTCGCGCACCAGCGGATCGTCGCGCGCGGCAATCCGAACGACGCCTACAAGCTCGCGCACTGGGACGAATACCGGCAACGCCGCTTCGTGCCGACCGGCCACGAATGCGACGGCATCGTGATGTTCGACAACACCGCGCCGTCCGACACGGACATCGATGCGCTGCTGTACCGCATCGTGCCGCCCGCGCCGCAGGCAACCATCGTCCCGCCGCTGCCCGCCTGAGCGGCGCGCACCGCCCTGCTCTTCCCTGCTCTTCCCCGCTCTTCCCCGCTCTTCCCCGCCGCTCTTCCCCGCCGCTCTTCCCCGCCGCTCTTCCCCGCCGCTCTTCCCCGCCGCTCTTCCCCGCTTTAACGCGCGTCAAAAAAACGCCGGAAGCGCTGCTGCGCTCCCGGCGTCGCACGGCCCTCGTGCCGGAGACCGATCGTCAGGCGACTTCGTGCACGCGCTCCATCGTGCCGCCTTCGTACAGCTTGCCGAAGCGGTTCGACAGGAATGCCTTCAGCGACACCTTTTCCTGCGGGATGAAGCCGCTCTGCGGCAGCTTCTTTTCGCGGAACAGATCCAGCACCGCGCACATCGCGCCGGCCGTCGTGATCTGGATCGCGCTCATGTGCATCCCGCACACGTCCTTCGCGAAAATCTTGCGCGTGAACACGTCCTGCACGAGCTGACCGTCCTTCACGCCCGTCACCGTGACGAACACGAGCACGACGTCCTGCTTCGTCGACGGCACCGCGCGGCGCATGATCGACTTCAGCGTGTCGCGGTCGCTCGACAGGCGCAGGTCCTCGAGCAGGAACTGCACGAGCTCGCGGTGGCCCGGATAGCGCACCGACTTGTAGTCCAGCGTCTCGACCTTGCCCGACAGCGTCTCGCACAGCGTGCCCAGGCCGCCCGACGTGTTGAACGCTTCGTATTCGGTGCCGTCGAGCGAGAAATGCTCGAGGCCTTCGAGCGGCTGCACCCACTGCTTGCGGCCGTCGCGGATCGCTTCGCACGGCTGGCAGTATTCGTTGATCAGGCCGTCGACGCTCCACGTCAGGTTGTACTTCAGCGCGTTGGTCGGATACTCGGGCAGCGCGCCGACGCGCATCTTCACGTCGCGCACTTCGCTGAAGCCGTTCACGAGCTCGTGTGCGGCGATGCCGATGAAGCCCGGTGCGAGGCCGCACTGCGGCATGAACGCACGGTCCGAACCGTCGGCCAGTTCGCGGATCGCGTGGGTCGCGCGCACGTCTTCGGTCAGGTCGAAGTAATGGACGCCGGCAGCCTTGGCCGCCGCGGCGACGTTGACCGCGAGGTAGTACGGCAGCGCATTGACGAGCGCATCGAAGCCCTTCACGGCCTCACGGATCGCATTCGCGTCGGCCGAATCGACACGTTGCGTCGCGATGCCTTCACGCGACAGCTTGGCGAGCGCATCCGCATCGCGGTCGAACGCGACGACTTCGTAGTCGCCCGTTTCACGCAGCATGTGAGCAATGGTGTGGCCGATCAGACCTGCGCCGACGATGGCGATTTTCATGCGCTTATCTCCTGATGATGAGTTTGGTGTTGGTGTACGGCGTCGAGCCATGAACACAGTTTAGAGACGCGCAAAATCAGTTCCAAGGCGAAGAATGATGCGAAACGACCGATTAATTCGACGAAATGACGATCAATTTCGTCACAACGACCAAATCGTCTAAAAATCGCGTAGATGACGCGCCGCGGACGGGCCGCGAAGGACGCGTCTGGACGGGCAGGAAGGAACAGGCAAAGCGGGACAGGCGCAGGTGAAGGAACCGCAGGCGAACGAACCGTTGCACGCGCCCGGGCAGGCATGCGACGCAACGACGCTCGCGTGACGATGCGCGAGGCGACGCACCGCCTTGCGGTGAGCATCGGCGGCGGACATCAACGGAAGGGAAAGGAGGAACAACCTGCGCGACGCATCGCGCCGCGGAGCCGCACGAGACGTCACACGCGACGCCGCATGCGATGCCTCATCCGCCGATCGTGCCGCGATCGATCTTGCGCGACAGGATGATCGACGTCGTCGTGCGCTCGACGCCTTCGAGCGTGCCGATCTGGTCGAGCAGATCGTTGAGCCGCTCGGGCGAATCGGCACGCAGCCACGCGACGTAGTCGTATTCGCCGCTCACCGCGCACAGCAGTTGCACCTCGGGCATCCGGTCGAGCTTGCGCAGCACGTCCTTGCCGAACTTCGGCGTGAGGATGATGCCGACGTACGCGTAAATGCTCGCGTCGAGCACGTCCTGGCCGAGCCGCACGCTGTATCCGGCGATCACGTTGGTGCGCTCGAGCCGCGCGATGCGCGCGACGACCGTCGTGCGGGCGACGTCGAGTTGCCGCGCGAGATCGGCGACGCTTGCGCGCGCATCCGCTTGCAGCAGCGCGACGAGTTGCCGGTCGAGGTCGTCGAGTTGGTCGAGGCGAGGTGGACGCATGAGGCTGGGCCGGCGCGCTGCGCGCCGGTGAAATGGAACGTGACGCGATGATAGCGCCGAACGCCGGTGCGCCCAAACGTCAGCGCACGGCATCGCACGCCGTCACGGGCTCACGCGCTCGCATCGCCCCGCCTCATTCGCGTGCGGCGCCCGACGTGCCGATCGAACGCCATCGATCGTCGCCCGTTCGCCATGTCCGTTTCAATTTCGATTCGTATCGGATGTAAGCAAGTGTCGCTTTCGCTGCCGCGCCGCACGCAACGTGCTACTAATAATGGGCGACGCGAGATGCGCGCTCGCGGCCCTGGCCGCCGCGCCCGCTCGCACGACACCACCCCGGAGAGCCAACCATGAAGAAAATCTCGCTCACCCTCGCTACGCTCGTCGTTGCGGCCAGCGCATTCGCGCAGACCCCGGCGCAACCGCAGACGCCCGCTCCGGCAACGGCAACGGCCGCGTCGGCTCCGAGCCCCGAACAGCGCGCGGCGCGCCACGAAGCGCGCATCGAGCAGCGCATCAAGTACCTGCACGATCAGCTGAAGATCACGTCGGCGCAGGAACCGCAATGGAACACGTTCGCCGACACGATGCGCGAGAACGGCGACACGATGGGCCGCCTCTATCGCACCCGGATGGAAAGCCACGACGTATCCGCGGTCGACGACATGAAGCAATACGCGGAACTCGCGCAGGCGAACGCGGACGGCGCGAAGAAGCTCGCCGATGCATTCGCGCCGCTCTACGCGAGCTTCCCGGCCGACCAGAAGGCGCTCGCCGACACGACGTTCCGCAGCTGGCTGCACCACGGCGGCGAACACCACGGCAAGGGCAAGGCCAAGAGCAAGGAAGGCAAGGCAGCCGCCGCGCCGGCCGCCAGCGCGCCCGCCCAACCCTGAGGTCCGCCCCGCCGGCGCCGCGCGCCCCGTACGGGCCGAACGGCGTCGCGCATCCCGCGGGAATCCGGCGCGTCACACGGCGCGCCGGATTCGGGATAAGCTCCCGGCTTTTCCCGCACTTCCCCCTGCCATGCTCGAACTCAAGCACATCGATCTGCGTACCGACCCGCAGGCCCGTCGCGTCGTGAAGGACGAAACCGTCACGGTCGCCTTCGCGGATGCCGACGGCGAACTGATGAGCCTCGAAGGCCCGAACCGCTATGTCGCGGGCGACGCGCTGATCACCGGCTCGACCGGCGACCGCTGGGTCGTGTCGCGCGCGCGCTTCGACGCGAAGTACCTGCCCGCCGATCCGGCGCTCGCGCACGGCGCGCCGGGCGCCTACCGAAACCGGCCGGCCGTCGTGCTCGCCCGCCGGATGGACGAGCCGTTCACGATCGCCCGCTCGGAAAACGGCGACACGCTGCGCGGCGTCGCCGGCGACTGGGTGATGCAGTATGCGCCCGGCGACTACGGTGTCGTGCAGGCGCAGCGTTTCGCGCAGGTCTACCGCGACGCATAACGCGCTATACCCCGGCCTCACGCCGGCGCGCGCTCACGCGAGCACTCACGCAAAATCTTCGTCGAGTTCGAGCTCCGCGTCGCGCTCGACGGCCTCGCCGGCCGCGTGCCGCTCCTCGAGCGAGCCCAGCATCGCTTCCGTGTACGCATGCAGCACCGCATGGCTGCGGGCGCGCTGCATCGGCCTGAGCGCCAGATAGCGCGCCAGCGCGCCCGGCACGATGCGGATGTCGAGCGTCATCCGTTTCGGCGTCGAACCGAAGCGCATCGCGAGCCAGTGCACGGACAGGAACCGCCCGCGTTCGTCGCTGCTTTCGGCAAAGCGCGTCTGCTCCGGAAAGAGATCGCAGATCACGCGCGCGAGCGCGTCGAATTCGGCGCTCTGGCATTCGATCAGATAGTCGTCCATTCCGCCCTCCCGTCAGGCCGCCGCGCGCGGCGACCGGCACGTCTTCACCAGCACGGCGACCAGGATCGCGGCCAGCACGACATACACGGCCTCGAGCGACCCGGCCGGCAGCACGCGCACCTGGTACAGCAGCGCCGGCGCGACCGCCAGCGCATGCAGCACGATCGCGAGCGGCAGCACGCCCGCGCGGCCGGCGCGCACACCGCGCCAGACCAGCACCGACAGCGCAAGCTGCACCGCGAACGCCGCGCAGCGCTCGATCAGCAACAGCAGGACCGACTGTGCCGACAGCGTCGCCAGCATCACGTGCGGCCGCACGACGGTATCGCCCGGCAGGTCCGCGAGTTGCGTCTCGAGCTGCCCGCGGCTCGCGAGCCACGCGAGATACGACCACTGGCCCCATACGAGCACGCCGACGAACCACGCTTCGGCACCGGCATGGCCGATCCCGTAGCCGATGCCGCGCCCGTCGCCGGCCGACGCGCCGTAGCGGCGGTTGAGGAAGCGCATCCCGAGATAGCGGCCGACTTCCTCGAACACGGCGGTCGCGAGCGCGCTGTACGCGACGAACGCGAGCGGCTGCGTGAGCCAGCCGCCGGCAGGCGTCTGGCTCAGCACGAGACCATGGAACGCACGTTCGACGATCATCGCGAACAGCGTGAAGACGGCGACGCCGACGATCGTGTCGCGGCGGTCGAGCGCAAGCGGCTTGCGCAGGGTACGGAAGAGAACGAACGGCAGTAGCGCGATGATCAGCGTGGCGGCGATCAGCACCGCCAGCGTGACGGGGGCGACAGTCATGAATTTCCTTGTTCGGGGCAGCGCACCTGACGCGCCGCGTGCCCCGAATGATACTCAGCTTGCGGTCGACGCGCGCGCAATCAGCTCGCCCGGCAGCAGCGCGACGCGCACGTCGCCGACCGCGCCGTCGATGCGCTCGTGCACGAATTCGACGGCCTTGTAGCCGATCTCGTAGGTCGGCTGGCGGATCGTCGTGATGCCGATCAGCTCGGCCCACTCCGGATCGTCGATCGACAGCAGCGCGGCCTTTTCCTGCCACGCAGCGCCGAAACGCGCGCGCAGGTGGCGCGCGATCGCGAGCGCGACCGGCGCATTCGCGGCGAACAGCGCCGCACGCACGCCGCGCCGCGTCGCGTCGTCGATGCGCGCGTCGAGGTCGGCGAGCGCCGCGGCGGCGGCGGCAGGCTCGTTCAGGTCGAGCACGACCGTCGGCGGTACCGGCAGCCCGCGCGCCTCGAGCGCCGCGCGGAACGCAGCCTCGCGCAGGCGCCGCGAGCTGACGCGCTCGAACGGCTGCACGACGAAATGGATCGCATCGAAGCCGCGCGCGATCAGGTGCGCGAGCGCCGTCTCGATCGCATCGGTATTGTCGAGCCCGATCAGGTCGGCCTCGAAGCCCTCGACCGTCCGGTCGACCAGCACGGCCGGGATGCCGCCGCCGCGCAGCGGGCGCAGCACGTCTTCCTCGGCGCCGAGCGCGTTGACGATCAGCCCTTCGACACGATAGGTCGTGAGCAGCTGCAGGAAGCGCCGCTCCATCTCGACTTCATTGGCCGCGTGACAGATGAGCGGCATGTAACCGAGCGCGTGGCACGCGGCCTCGACGCCCTGCAGCACTTCGACGGTATACGGATTGGTCAGGTCGGCCGCGAGCATGCCGAGCAGCCGGTTGCGGCCGCGCTTCAGCCCCCGCGCCATCTGGTTCGGCCGGTAGTTGAGGCGCGCGATCGCCGTCTCGATCCGCTGGCGCAGATCGGCGGACAGCACGTGCGTCTCGCCGTTCAGATAGCGCGAAACGCTGGTCTTGCCCGTGCCGGCTTCGCGTGCGACGTCGCTGATCGTCGCCGGACGCTGCGTGGAAGGTTGCGAATCGCTCAAGTCGTGCCTCGCGTCGTACGATCCGCGCCGCTTCGTGTGCGGACGGACCTTTGTTGTTGGATACGAAAGCCACCCGGCGGACGCCGCCGCTCCCCTGCTTCGCGGTCGACCGGAGCCGGCGCATGCGCGCCCGCTCCGGTCGCCTGAAACACATGGCGACCGGCCGCACCGGACCTGGCACGGATGCCCGTCGCCGGACGCCGCCGGCCGTGCGGCCGGGTCGTCGATGCGACGAGCGGGCGATCATAACGCAGCCTGCCCTCCCGCACCAAGACCATCGCCTCTAACGGCGCCGGCGGCCCCGCCGGCTGGCGGCGCCCGCTCAGGCGCGCGCGAGCGCGTCGGGATTGACGAGGTTCGTGCGCAGCGTGCCGGCCAGCGCGCCGACCAGGTTTTCCGCGGCGCAGCGCGCCATCGCATGACGCGTCTCGTGCGTCGCCGAGCCGATATGCGGCAGCGCGACCACGTTGTTCATCCGCAGCAGCGGCGAATCCGCCGGCAGCGGCTCCTTCTCGAACACGTCGAGCCCCGCGCCGCGGATCGTGCCCGCGCGCAGTGCGTCGATCAGCGCGGCCTCGTCGACCACCGGCCCGCGCGATGCGTTGATCAGGATCGCGCCGCGCTTCATCTTCGCGAATTCGGCCGTGCCGATCAGATGATGCGTTTCCGGCGACAGCGGCACCTGCAGGCACACGAAGTCCGACTGCGCGAGCAGTGCGTCGAGCGAGACGCGCCGCGCGCCGTACTGCGTCTCGGCTTCGGCGTGCGCGGAACGGTTCGTGTACAGCACCTGCATCCGGAAGCCGAGCGCCGCGCGGCGCGCGACCGCGCCGCCGATCCGCCCGAGCCCGACGATGCCGAGCGTCTTGCCCTGCACGTCGGTGCCGTACAGATCGGGGCCGATGCTGCGATGCCAGTGGCCGGCCTTCACCCACTCCGCCAGTTCGACCACGCGCCGCGCGGATGCGAGGATCAGCGAGAACACGGTGTCGGCGGTCGATTCCGTCAGCACGTCGGGCGTATGCGCGAGCACGATCCCGCGCCGCGTGAGATCCGCGACGTCGAAGTTGTCGTAGCCGACCGAGATCGTCGACCAGGCCTTCAGCCGCGGCGCGCGATCGAGCATCCGCGGCGTGACCTTCAGGCTCGCGCCGATCGCGCCGTCCGCGTCGGCGAGGGCGTCGGCGAGCGCGTCGGCGCCGTCGGCCTGCACGACGTCCGCGTGCTCGCGCAGGTACGCGAGAACGTCATCGGGCAGCGGCTTGTACGCGACGATACGAGGCTTCATCGTTTTCACTTTCCTTGCAGCGGCGTCGCGAGCGGGTGCGCATCGCGCGCCTGGGGTTTGACGGACAGCGTGAGGATCACCGCGGCGACGAGCGCGACGCTCATGAACGCATACGACGCGACGGGCGAACCGGTCGCACCGTTCAGGTAGCCGACGAAATACGAGCCGACGAACGAGCCGAGCGCGCCCATGCTGTTGATCAGCGCCATCGCCCCGCCGGCGACGTTCTTCGGCAGCAGTTCCGGCACGATCGCGAAGAACGGGCCGTACGGCGCATACATCGCGGCGCCCGCGACGACCAGCAGCGCATACGAGATCCAGAAATGCGACGAGCCGAGCGCATACGACGCGGCGAACGCGGCCGCGCCGACCAGCAGGAACGGCCACACGAAGCCGCGGCGCGAGCCGACCTTGTCGGACGCCCACGACGCGACCAGCATCGCGATCGTCGCCGCGAGGTACGGCAGCGCCGACAGCCAGCCGGTCGCGACCATCCCGAGCTCGGAACCGTTCTTGACGATCGACGGCAGCCACAGCACGAAGCCGTACACGCCGATGCTCCAGCAGAAGTACTGCGCGCACAGCTTGATCACGGCCGGCGAACGGAACGCCTCGCCGTAGTTGCGCACGGGCTTGATCGTCGCCTGCTCGGCCGCGAGCGCGGCGTCGAGGTCGCGCTTTTCCTGCGCGTTGAGCCACGGCGAATCGGCCGGCTTGTCCTGCACGAGGAACCACCAGCACACGGCCCAGATCACGGCCGGCACGCCTTCGGCGATGAACATGTGGCGCCAGCCGAATTCGTGCACGAGGTAGCCCGACACGATCGACATCCACAGCACGGTGACCGGGTTGCCGAGGATCAGGAACGTGTTCGCGCGCGAGCGCTCGTTCTTCGTGAACCAGTTGCTGATGTAGATCAGCATCGCCGGCATCACGGCCGCCTCGACCACGCCGAGCACGAAGCGGATCGCCATCAGCGACGGGATGTTGGTGACGACGCCGGTGAGCGCCGCGCACGCCCCCCACAGCACGAGGCTGGCGAACACGAGCTTCTTGACGCTGCGGCGCTCCGCATAGATCGCGCCCGGAATCTGGAAGAAGAAGTAGCCGAGGAAGAACAGCGCGCCGATCAGCGACGACAGGCCCTTGCTGATCCCGAGGTCCTGGTTGATGCCGGCGGCCGCCGCGAACCCGTAGTTCGCGCGGTCGAGGTAAGCGAGGCTGTAGGTGATGAAGACGATCGGCATGATCGTCCACCAGCGTCGAGCTGCAAGATTGGCTGCCATCAGAGTGTCTCCTGGGTAGATCGGAGCAGGCGGATCAAACGCCTGGCTCCGCTCCCGTCCTGTCGGGAATCGACCGGCGTCGGCGCATCGGCGCCTGCTCCGGCCTCATGCAAAACCGTGCACGAAGCACGAAATGGGTCCGCGGATTGTGCCGTGTCCGGCCTCTCATTGCGCGGTGACGGTTTCCTCTAAGCGATCGGCGCGATTGCTGACGTTTTCGAGCTGATCGAGCGCCGCACGGGTCGGCAGGCCTTCCGAATCGCCGATCACCTGGATCGCGAGCGCCCCGATGCGGTTGCCGCGCGCGACCGCCTGCTCGACGGACCGGCCTTCCAGCAGCGCGCTGACCACGCCGACCGCGAAGCCGTCGCCGGCGCCGACCGTGTCGACCACGTTCGCGACGCGCTCGCCCGCCACCGTGCCCTCGTGGCCGTCGGCCGTGCGGAAGTACGCGCCCTCGGCGCCGAGCTTGATCACCACGCCGCGCGCACCCTGTGCCAGGTAGAAGCCCGCGATGTCGGCCGGCGTGTCGTGCCCGGTGAGCTGCTGCCCTTCGGCGAGGCCCGGCAGCACCCAGTCGGCGAGCGTCGCGAGCGCATTCAGCGTCTTCGCCATCACGTCGGCGGACGGCCACAGCGTCGGGCGCAGGTTCGGATCGAACGAGATCGTCTTGCCGGCCGCGCGCATCTCGCGCGCCAGCTGGAACGCGAGCTCGCACGACGTCGCGGAAATCGCAGGTGCTACGCCCGTCAAATGCAGGTGCCGCGCGCCGAGCACGTAGTCGGCCACATAGTCGTCGCACGACAGGTGGCTCGCGGCCGAGCCCTTGCGGAAATATTCGACGGTCGGATCGCTGCCGTCGTCGTTGCGCGACTTCAGCTGGAAGCCGGTCGGATAGCGCGGATCGACGGTCACGCACGACGCGTCGATGCCTTCGCGCGCGAGCGTGTCGAGCACGTAGCCGCCGAACGAATCGCGGCCCACCCGGCTCATCCAGCCGACCCGGAAGCCGAGCCGCGACAGGCCGATCGCGACGTTCAGGTCCGCGCCCGCGATCCGCTTCGAGAATTGCGCGGCATGCGCGAGGTGACCGGGCTCGGCGGCGACGAACATCGCCATCGCTTCGCCGTAGGTCACGACATCGAGTGCTGCTTTCATGAGTGCATTCCTCCGTATCCTTCCGGCGTCACGCGGCGGCGAGCCACGCGACGCGCCGGCCGGCATCGCCCGCCAGGTCGGCCGCATCGAACGGAAACTCGATGCCGCGCGGCGCCGCTTGCGGCAGGGCCGCGAGCACGCCCGTGACGAGCGGATCGCCCGGCGCCGGCGCCACCGCGAAGCGGCGCGCGCCCTCGCCAACGACTGCCTTGCAATGAATGTATTCCACGTGCGGCGCAAGCGCGTGCGCGCACGCGAGCGGCGCTTCGCCCGGCCACTGCCAGTTGCCGATGTCGAACGTCATGCCGAGTGCATCCGGCATGCTCGCCGCGGCCAGCGCATCGAACAGCCCGCGGAACTGCGCGAGCGCGCCGCCCACCGGCAACTGGCCGTTCTCGACCACCACGCGGGCACGCGCGCCGCGCGACAGCGCGACGATCTCGGCCGCATGCGCGTCGCCGGCGAAGCCGCCGAGCTGGAACTTGACGAAACGCGCGCCGAGCGCGTCGGCTTCCACGAGCGTGTCGCGCAGCGCGTCGGCATCGAGCGCGCCGGTTTCCGTGTACAACAGGGCCGGCGTCGAATAGACCGACCACAGCCCGTGCGCGGCGAGTGCCGTGCCGAGCGCGGCCAGCGCGCCGGGCGTCGCGTCGTCGTCCGATGCGAACAGTTCGCGCCGCACCTCGAAGCCCGTCGCGCCGGATGCCGCCGCGGTCGCGATGAATGCACGGTGGCCCTCCTGACGCACGCGGTCCATCCCGAATGCGCTCGCCACGATCACGATGTCTGCCATTTCTGCCCTTTTTTTCACCGGAATGGAACCGGTTCCATTTGCTTGAGACGGATGGTGCGCTTCGCGTCTGGTGCACGCCATAGAGGAAATCCCTAAGACCGGCTGCCGTGCGAGCGCGCGCCTGCGGCGTTCCCGGGCCGGCTTCGGCCGCCTATCGGGCGTCGTGCGTGACGCACATGTCGAGGAACTGGGCGGCCACGCGCGACGGCGCGGCGCCGTGCGGCACCAGGATCGAGAAATGGCGCGTGAGCGGTGCCGGCGCCAGCGAGCGCGGCACGAGCGCCGCCCCCTCGTGGCGCAGCGACATCGCGGACACGAAGCCGACGCCCATCCCCGCGCGCACGGCCTCCTTCACGGCCTCGACGCCCGCGATCTCGAACGCGACGCGCATCGGCGCGGTGCCGTGCGCGAACGCGCGTTCGACGAGCTGCCGCACGGCGGAGCCCTCCTCGCGCAGCACGAGCGGATGCGCGGCGAGTGCGTCGAGCGTGACGCCGGTTTCGTAGTCGGGCGCGGCGAGCGGATGTCCGGCCGGCACGACCGCGACGATCTCGTCCTCGTGCCACGCGTGCACGGCGGTGCCGGGCGGCAGCGCCTCGCCGGGCGGCCCTTCGATCATCGCGATGTCGAGCGACGCCAGCGCGGCCACCACGTCGGCCGTATTGCCGCTCATCGTGTGGATCGCGACCCGCGGCACGCGCGGCTGGAACGCCGCGATCAGGTACGGCAGCAGGTAGCTGGCCGGCGTCGTGCTCGCGCCAATCCGCAGCGTGCCGGCGTCGAGCCCGCGCACCGCGTCGCGAAACGCGCGCGCCTGCGCGAACGTGTCGCGCTGCGCCTTCGCGTACTGCGCGAGCTGCTCGCCGACCGGCGTCAGGCGGATGCCGCGGCCGTCGCGCTGGTACAGCGGCTCGCCGAATTCGTCCTGAAGCTGGCGCAGCTGGCCCGACACGGCCGGCTGCGACAGATGCAGCGCCACGGCAGCGTGGCTGATGTTCAGATGTTCGGCGACGGCCGCGAACGTTATCAGTTGATCCGGGGTCATGGAGATGAATTATCGGCTTTCCGGATAGTTTACGTCACAAATCACTATTTTTCATATCGATATAACCAAATTAGGATTAAGCCATCGCAACCTGCTTGATCACGGTGCCCCATGTCCACTGCTCCAACTCCCCATCTCAACCACGCCGCGCCGTCGATGCGCGGCCAGTTGAACGGCGTGCTGTTCGTCGCGCTGTTCGCCGCCGCCGTCACCAGTCTGTCGCAACTCCCGGCGATCGCCGGGCTCGGCCTGTCGCCGCTGATCGTCGGCATTGTCGCGGGCGCGCTGTACGGCAACGCGTTGCGCGACGGCATGCCCGCGAGCTGGGCGGCCGGCGTCAACTTTTCCGCGCGCAAGCTGCTGCGCATCGCGGTCGCGTTCTTCGGCCTGCGCGTGAGCCTGCAGGAAATCGCGCAGGTCGGCCTGCCGGGCCTGACGGTATCGGTGCTGGTCGTCGTCAGCACGCTCGCGATCGGCACCTGGGTCGGCATGAAGGTGATGAAGCTCGATCGCGACGCGGCGCTCCTGACCGCCGCCGGCAGCGCGATCTGCGGCGCGGCCGCCGTGCTCGCGTTCGAATCGACGCTGCAGTCGAAGCCGCACCAGAGCGCGATGGCCGTGGGCAGCGTGGTGCTGTTCGGCACGCTGTCGATGTTCCTCTACCCGCTCGCGTATCACGCCGGCCTGCTCAACCTCGACCCGACCGGCCTCGGCCTGTTCTTCGGCGGCACGATCCACGAGGTCGCGCAGGTGGTCGGCGCGGCGAGCGACATCAGCCCGCAGGTCACGCACGTCGCGACGATCGTGAAGATGACCCGCGTGATGCTGCTGGTGCCGGTGCTGCTCACGCTCGGCTGGTGGCTCGCCCGCTCCGCACGTTCGGCCGACGCCGACGGCGCGCAAGGCAAGCGCAAGGTGGCGGTGCCGTGGTTCGCGCTCGGCTTCCTCGGCTTCGTGATCGTCAATTCGCTGAACGTGCTGCCCACCGACGTCACGCACACGCTGAACGTGCTCGACACCTTCGCGCTGACGATGGCGATGACCGCGCTCGGCATCGAGACCCGCGTGTCGCAGATCCGCGAGGCCGGCCCGCGCGCCCTGACCACCGGCCTGATCCTGTACGTGTGGCTGATCGCCGGCGGCTACGGGATCACCTGGGCCGTGCAGCACTGGCTTGGCTGAGCCGCGCATCCCCGCCGCGACACGCGCCGCGCCCGACGGGAAGGTCCCGCGGGCGCGGCGCAGTGCTATGCTTCGCGTCGTTTTCCTTCGTCCTCTTCATCATCCTCTTTCAGCCGTGCTCTCGTTCCTGCTGAAGCTGCGCACTCGCGCCCAGACGCTGTTCCGCCTGTCGGACGCCCATACGATGCTGATCTGGTCGGCCGTCGTCGGCGTCGGCGGCGCCTTCGCCACCATGGCGTTCCGCGAAGGCATCGACCTGATGCAGCACCTGATCTCCGGGCACAGCGGCAGCTTCGTGCAGATGGCGAAAAGCCTGCCGTGGTACGTGCGCTTCTGGATGCCGGCCGCGGGCGGCTTCCTCGCCGGCTGCGTGCTGTTGCTCGCGACGCGCGGCGACCGGAAATCCGGCAAGACCGACTACATGGAAGCCGTCGCGCTCGGCGACGGCGTCGTGCCGGTACGGCAGAGCCTGTGGCGCAGCGTGTCGTCGCTCTTGACGATCGGCAGCGGCGGCTCGATCGGCCGCGAAGGCCCGATGGTGCAGCTCGCGGCGCTCGCCGCGTCGCTGGTCGGCCGCTTCGTGCACTTCGATCCGCCGCGCCTGCGCCTGCTCGTCGCGTGCGGCGCGGCAGCCGGCATTACCTCGGCGTACAACGCGCCGATCGCCGGCGCGTTCTTCGTGTCCGAAATCGTGCTCGGCACGATCGCGATGGAGAGCTTCGGGCCGATGGTCGTCGCGTCCGTCGTCGCGAACATCGTGATGCGGGAATTCGCCGGCTACCGGCCGCCGTACGAGATGCCGGTGTTCCCGGCCGTGACGGGCCCCGAGGTGCTGCTGTTCGTCGTGCTCGGCGCGCTGTGCGGCGTGCTCGCGCCGCAGTTCCTGCACCTGCTCGATGCGTCCAAGAACCAGTTCAAGCGGTTGCCCGTGCCGCTGCCGGTGCGGCTCGCGCTCGGCGGCCTCGTGGTCGGCGTGATCTCGGTGTGGATTCCGGACGTATGGGGCAACGGCTACAGCGTCGTGAACCACATCCTGCATTCGCCGTGGACCTGGCAGGCGCTCGTCGCGGTGCTGGTGTTCAAGGTGATCGCGACCGCCGCGACCGCGGGCTCCGGCGCGGTCGGCGGCGTGTTCACGCCGACGCTGTTCGTCGGCGCCGTGTTCGGCTCGCTGTTCGGGCTCGCGATGAACGCGCTGTGGCCCGGCCACACGTCGGCGTACTTCGCGTACGCGATGGTCGGGATGGGCGCGTTCATGGCCGGCGCCACGCAGGCGCCGCTGATGGCGATCCTGATGATCTTCGAGATGACGCTGAGCTACCAGGTCGTGCTGCCGCTGCTGGTGTCGTGCGTGTTCGCGTATTTCGTCGCGCGTGCGACCGGCACGACGTCGATGTACGAGATCACGCTGCACCATCATCAGGACGCACGGGAACGGCTGCGGCTGCGCACCACCCAGATGCGCGAGCTGATCCAGCCCGCGCAGACGGTCGTGCCGCTCGCCGCGAGCGTCGCCGACATGACGCGCGTGTTTCTCGAATACCCGGTGAAGTACCTGTACGTGACCGACGACGCCGGGCGCTTCCGCGGCGCGGTCGCGCTGAAGGACATCACGTCCGACCTGCTCGACAAGCGCGACACGACCGACAAGACGGCCGCGCACTACGCGCATACGCCGTTTCCACTGCTCACGCCCGACATGCCGCTCGCGACCGCGCTCGAACGCTTCATGGCGTTCCAGGGCGAACGGCTGCCGGTGATCGAAAGCGAGGCCGAGCCGACGCTCGCGGGGGTCGTCTACAAGACATCGTTGCTCGATGCGTACCGGCGGATGACCGGCGAGCGCTGACGGCTCCCGTGCGTGGCGCCCGGTGCGGCGGGCGCCGCCGCCTCGATCACCGCGCCGCCCGCCGGATCGTTCAGTCCGGCGCGCGCCCCAGCACGACCCGTGCGAAGAAGCCCGCGAGCACCGATTCGGCCACGTCGGCCGACACGTGCTGCGGATCGGCCGTGTAATACGACTGCACACCGTCGCACAGGCACATCAGCCCGAACGCGAGCGTCTCGGCCGGCAACAGCAGCGGCGTGCCCGCGCGCTCGGCGAAGCGCTGGATGAATTCGGCCATCTGCAGCCGCTTGCCGTGCAGGAACTGGTTGAAGCGCACGCGAAACTTCGCGTCGCGCGCCGCCTGCAGCTTCGCCTCGCCCCACAGCAGCGAATACTCGTCGTCGCGAAACAGCGTCCGGTAGTACGCGAGCGCCGTCGACTCCATCTGCTCGCGCGGCCCGCCTACCTCGAAGATCGCCTCGAAATCGGCCCGCACCGAATCATGGTCGCGCTCGAGCAGCTCGAGCAGCAGTTCCGACTTGCTGCGGAAGTTCGAGTAGAACGCCCCGCGCGTGTAGCCGGCGGCCGCCGCGATGTCCTCGACGCTCGCCGCGACATAGCCTTTCTTCATAAAAATCCGGTGCGCGGCATTCAGCAGACGTTCGCGCGTCTGGTCCCTGCTCTGCTCGCGAGTTAAGCGCTGTGGTTTCATGGCGCGCAGTCTAGCACCATCCGGCTTTCAGATTCATCTTTGCATTCAGATACAGGTGTGTATTAGAATCCGCCACAGTTTCCGAACGAATGCGTTCGGCTCTGTTCGTGCGCGCCGGGTCGGCGCCACTCGGGGCAAGCGCCCGCCGCGCTTGCCGGCTTCGTTCCGCTCTCACCTCATCTGGGGGTTTCGTGAATCGCTCCGGTTCCCGCGCCGTGCTGCTGATCGGCACCGCGCTCGTCCTCGCCGCCTGTCACCCGAAGGAAGCCGCGCCGCCCGCACCGCGCCCGGTCGTCGCGCTGCCCGCGCACGCCGACGGTGCCGCGGCCGCGGCCACGCTGCCCGGCGAGATCCAGCCACGTTATGCGACACCGCTGTCGTTCCGCATCGCGGGCAAGATCGTCGAGCGCAAGGTGCGGCTCGGCGATGCCGTCAAGGCCGGCCAGGTCGTCGCGCTGCTCGATCCGTCCGACGTCGAGAAGAACGCCGCCAGCGCGCAGGCGCAGCTCGATGCCGCGTCGCACAGCCTCGCGTTCGCGAAGCAGCAGCTCGAGCGCGATCGCGCGCAGGCGCGCGAGAACCTGATCGCGACCGCGCAGCTCGAGCAGACCGAGAACAGCTACACGTCGGCGCTCGCGCAGCGCGACCAGGCGCAGCAGCAGCTCGCGCTCGCGAAGAACCAGCTCCGCTATGCGACGCTCGTCGCCGATCACGCGGGTACCATCACCGCCGAACAGGCCGACACCGGCCAGAACGTATCGGCCGGCCAGGCCGTCTACCAGCTCGCGTGGTCCGGCGACGTCGATGTCGTCAGCGACGTGCCCGAAGCCGCGCTCGCGTCGCTCACGCCGGGTCACGCGGCGAGCGTCACGCTGCCGTCGCTGCCGGGCCGCCAGTTCGCCGCGAAGGTGCGCGAAATCGCGCCGGCCGCCGATCCGCAAAGCCGCACCTATCGCGTGAAGCTCACGCTCGCCGCCCCCGATCCGGCCGTGCGCCTCGGGATGACCGCGAACGTCGCGTTCGACGGCGCGCCGGTTGACGGCAACGCGCCGAGCATCACGCTGCCCGCGACCGCGCTGTTCCACGACGGCCCGCATCCGGCCGTGTGGGTCGTGCGCACGAAGGACGACACGCTCGAGCTGCGCCGCGTCGACGTCGCGCGCTTCAACGAACGCACCGTCACCGTGTCGCACGGGCTGCAGCCGGGCGAGCGCGTCGTGCTGCAAGGCGTGCATACGGTCAGCGCGGGCGAGAAGGTGCGGCCGGTCGCGCCGCTGCATCCGGAGGACTTCGCGTCATGAGCAGCCCCCGCGAAGAAGGCCGGTTCAACCTGTCGGCATGGGCGCTGCGCCACCAGGCACTGGTCGTCTACCTGATCGCGCTCTCGACGCTCGCGGGCATCCTCGCGTACACGCGGCTCGCGCAATCCGAAGACCCGCCGTTCACGTTCCGCGTGATGGTGATCCGCACGTTCTGGCCCGGCGCAAGCGCGCGGCAGGTGCAGGAACAGGTGACCGACCGGATCGGCCGCAAGCTGCAGGAAACGCCGGCCATCGACTTCCTGCGCAGCTATTCGCGGCCCGGCGAATCGCTGATCTTCTTCACCATGAAGGACTCGGCGCCCGTGAAGGACGTGCCCGAGACCTGGTACCAGATCCGCAAGAAGGTCGGCGACATCGGCTACACGCTGCCGCCCGGCGTGCAGGGCCCGTTCTTCAACGACGAGTTCGGCGACGTCTACACCAACATCTGGACGCTCGAAGGCGACGGCTTCACGCCCGCGCAGCTCCACGACCATGCGGACCAGCTGCGCACCGTGCTGCTGCGCGTGCCGGGCGTCGGCAAGGTCGACTACTTCGGCGATCCCGACCAGCGGATCTTCATCGAAGTGAACAACGCGCAGCTCACGCGCCTCGGCATCTCGCCCCAGCAGCTCGGGCAGGCGATCAACGCGCAGAACGACATCTCGTCGGCCGGCGTGCTGACGACCGCCGACGATCGCGTGTTCGTGCGGCCGAGCGGCCAGTTCGACAACGTCGCCACGATCGCCGACACGCTGATCCGCATCAACGGCCGCACGTTCCGGCTCGGCGATCTCGCCACCGTGACGCGCGGCTACGACGATCCGACCGTCACGCAGATGCGCACGGCCGGCCATGCGGTGCTCGGCATCGGTGTGACGATGCAGCCGGGCGGCGACGTGATCCGGCTCGGCAAGGCGCTCGACGCCGAATCGAAGAACCTGCAGGCGCAACTGCCGGCCGGTCTCAAGCTGACGCTGGTGTCGAGCATGCCGCACGCGGTCGCACATTCGGTCGACGACTTCCTCGAAGCCGTCGCCGAGGCCGTCGCGATCGTGCTGGTCGTGAGCCTCGTGTCGCTCGGCCTGCGCACCGGGATGGTCGTCGTCATCTCGATTCCGGTCGTGCTCGCCGTCACGGCGCTGTTCATGTACCTGTTCGACATCGGGCTGCACAAGGTGTCGCTCGGCACGCTCGTGCTCGCGCTCGGGCTGCTCGTCGACGACGCGATCATCGCGGTCGAGATGATGGCCGTGAAGCTCGAGCAGGGCTACAGCCGTGCGCGCGCCGCCGCGTTCGCGTACACGAGCACCGCGTTCCCGATGCTGACGGGCACGCTCGTCACGGTGTCGGGGTTCCTGCCGATCGCGCTCGCGAAATCGAGCACCGGCGAGTACACGCGCTCGATCTTCGAGGTGTCGGCGATCGCGCTGATCGCGTCGTGGTTCGCGGCCGTCGTGCTGATCCCGCTGCTCGGCTATCACCTGCTGCCCGAGCGCAAGAAGCACGCGCACGAAGCCCACCTGCCCGACGATCACGAGCACGACATCTACGACACACGCTTCTATACGCGGCTGCGCGGCTGGATCGACTGGTGCATCGAGCGGCGCTTCGTCGTGCTGCTGATCACCGGCGCCCTCTTCGTCGTCGCGCTGATGGGCTTCTCGCTCGTGCCACAGCAGTTCTTCCCGAGCTCCGATCGCCCCGAGCTGCTGGTCGACCTGCGGCTGCCCGAAGGCGCGTCGTTCGCGGCGACGCTGCGCGAGACCGAACGCCTCGAGAAGGTGCTCGACCAGCGGCCCGAGATCGACCACTCGGTGAACTTCGTCGGCAGCGGCGCACCGCGCTTCTACCTGCCGCTCGACCAGCAGCTGCAATTGCCGAACTTCGCGCAGTTCGTCGTCACCGCGAAATCGGTCGAGGATCGCGAGAAGCTCGCGAGCTGGCTCGAAACCACGCTGCGCGACCGGTTCCCGGCCGTGCGCTGGCGCCTGTCGCGGCTCGAGAACGGGCCGCCCGTCGGCTACCCCGTGCAGTTCCGCGTGAGCGGCGACGACATCGCGACGGTGCGCTCGATCGCCGAGAAGGTCGCGGCGACGATGCGCGGCGACGCGCGCACGGTCAACGTGCAGTTCGACTGGGACGAGCCGGCCGAGCGTTCGGTGCGCTTCGAGCTCGACCAGAAGAAGGCGCGCGAGCTGAACGTCACGTCGCAGGACGTGTCGAGCTTCCTCGCGATGACGCTGTCCGGCACGACCGTCACGCAATACCGCGAACGCGACAAGCTGATCGCGGTCGACCTGCGTGCGCCGCGCGCCGATCGCGTCGATCCCGCCCGGCTCGCGGGCGTCGCGATGCCGACCTCGAACGGCCCCGTGCCGCTCGGTTCGCTCGGCCGCTTCACGCCGACGCTCGAATACGGCGTGGTGTGGGAACGCGATCGCCAGCCGACCATCACCGTGCAGTCCGACGTACGCGCCGGCGCACAGGGCATCGACGTCACGCATGCGATCGACGGCAAGCTGAATGCGCTGCGCGCGCAACTGCCGGTCGGCTACCAGATCAACATCGGCGGGTCGGTCGAGGAAAGCGCGAAGGCGCAGACGTCGATCAACGCGCAGATGCCGCTGATGGCGATCGCCGTGTTCACGCTGCTGATGATCCAGCTGCAGAGCTTCTCGCGCGTGCTGATGGTCGTGCTCACGGCCCCGCTCGGGCTGATCGGCGTGGTCGGCACGCTGCTGCTGTTCGGCCAGCCGTTCGGCTTCGTCGCGATGCTCGGCGTGATCGCGATGTTCGGGATCATCATGCGCAACTCGGTGATTCTCGTCGACCAGATCGAGCAGGACATCGCGGCCGGCCACGGACGCTTCGACGCGATCGTCGGCGCGACCGTGCGGCGCTTCCGCCCGATCACGCTGACGGCCGCGGCCGCCGTGCTCGCGCTGATCCCGCTGTTGCGCTCCAACTTCTTCGGGCCGATGGCGACCGCGCTGATGGGCGGGATCACGAGCGCGACCGTGCTGACGCTGTTCTACCTGCCCGCGCTGTACGCCGCGTGGTTCCGCGTGAAGCGCGACGAACGCGACCCGCTGGACGGCCCGCCGCACGACGGCACGCCTGCCGCGCCGTCGGGAGCCTGATCATGGAACTGTCGATGAACCTGAAAACGAAGGCCGCGCGGGCGCTCGCGGCCGCGAGCCTCGTCGGCCCGCTCGCCGGCTGCGCGTGGTTCGCGCCGAGCGGCGAGCCGCCCGCGATGCCGTCGCCCGCGCATTACGGCGCCGCGCCGCAAGTGCAGCAGACGGTCGCCGCGCAAGGCGTCGCGCAACAGTTCGAAGTCGGCGCGCAGCCCGTGCCCGACTGGTGGACCCAGTACCGCTCCGAGGCGCTGAACGCGCTCGTCGACGAAGGGCTGCGCAACAGCCCGACGCTCGGTGCGGCGTCGCATTCGCTGGATGCCGCGCGCGAGCAGTTGCGCGGGCAGATCGGCAGCTCGATGCTGCCGTCGATCGACGCGGGCGGCCAGGCCACGCGCCAGCGTGCGCTCGGCGTGCCGATCCCCGCGCTCGGCGCGCCGACGCTGCTGTACGACACGTTCGTCGGGCAACTGCAGGCGAGCTATACGGTCGACCTGTTCGGCGTGTCGCGTTTCGCGAACCGCGCGCTCGCGAAGCGCGTCGACGTCAGCGCGTTCCAGCTCGAATCGGCGCGCCGCGCACTCGCCGCGAACCTCGTCACCGCGTCGATCACGGTGTCGGTGCTCAACGCGCAGATCGCCACCACCGAACGGCTCGTCGCGCTCGCGAACGACCAGGCGCACGACGCGCAACGCCGCTATGCGCTCGGCTCGGCGTCGCACAGCGACGCGCTGAACGCGCAGCAAAGCGCGGACACCTTCGCCGCGAGCCTGCCCGCGCTGCGCCAGCAGCGCGACACGGCGCGCCATGCGCTCGCCGTGCTGGTCGGCCGCACGCCCGACCGGCCGCCCGCCGACCTCACGCTCGCCGACCTCCACCTGCCCGAGCAGGTGCCCGTGGTCGTGCCGTCCGACCTGCTGCAAAGCCGCCCCGACATCCAGGCCGCCGACGCGGGGCTGAAAGCGGCCGCCGCCGAAGTCGGCGTCGCGACCGCGCAGCTGTTCCCGCAGCTGTCGCTGTCGGCGGCCATGGGCAAAGGCGGTTTCAGCTGGCCGACGATGCTGTCGGGCGCCGGCGCGATCTGGAACGTCGGCGCGTCGCTGAGCCAGCCGCTGTTCCACGGCGGCGCGCTGCTCGCGCAGCGCCGTGCGGCGAAGGCGACCTACGCGGCCGCGGTCGACCAGTACAAGCAGACCGTGCTGAGCGCGTTCCAGAACGTCGCCGATTCGCTCGCCGCGCTCGAGCACGACGCGGAGGCGCTCGATGCGTCGTCGCGCGCCGCGCTGTCCGCGCACGGCGCGTACGACGACGCGGCCGCCCGTGTGCGGCTCGGCGCGTTGCCGCCGGCGGCCGCGCGCGCGAGCGAGCTGCAGTACCGCAACGCGCGGCTCGACGAGATCCGTGCGACCGGCGCACGCTTCGCGGATACCGCGCGGCTCTATCAGGCGATGGGCACGCCGCCGGTCGACGCGACCGGCAAGGACGCGAAAGCCGCGAAAGCCGGGACAGCCGACTCGGCCGGCAACACCGGCCACACCGGCCACGCGGATCAAGACACCCCCGCCGCCCAGGCGCGCGCGGCCACGCCCGACGCGCCGCCGTCTCCGCAATAACCGCAATAGCGCGCCCCCGCGCCGGGCGCGCGGCGCGCGGGACCACCCCCGCGCGCCGATCCGCGATCTTCCGCTTGACCCTCACGTAGCGTAACGTTCGAGACTCCAGTGTGCGCACCGAACGGAGGACACCATGCGGCTGAAAGTGGGAGAACTGGCGAAACGCAGCGGACTGACCGTCCGCACGCTTCATCACTATCACGCGATCGGTCTCCTGACGCCTTCGGCGCGCGCCGACAACGGCTACCGGCTGTACGACCGCGACGACATCGCCCGGCTCCACCAGATCCAGGCCCTGCGTCGCTTCGGACTGTCGCTCGCCGAAATCGGCGATTACCTGAACCAGCCCGGCACCCCGCTCGTCGAGCTCGTCGCGAAACAGATCGCGTCGCTCGACCACCAGCTTGCGCAGACCGCGCAGCTGCGCGAGCGGCTCGTGCACCTGCACGCGCAACTCGCGGCGGGCACGGAGCCGGAACTGGCCGATTGGCTCACCACACTGGAGTTGATGACCGTGTACGACAAATACTTTTCCGAGGAAGAACTCGCGCGCCTGCCGATGTACCGCAAGAGCCAGGCCGGCGACGCGGAATGGATCGCACTCGTCGCCGACGTGCGCACGCTGCACGACGCGGGCGTGCCGCCCGAGGACGAGCGCGTGCGCGCGCTTGCCGGCCGCTGGATGGCACTGCTCGTGCGCGACACGAACAACGATCCGCGGCTGCTGGCGAAGCTCAACCTGATGCACGAGCGCGAACCGTCGATGCAGTCGAAAATCGGCATCTCGACGGCACTGCGCGACTATGTGCTGCGCGCGTCCTCGGAAACGAAGATGCGGATCTTCGAGAAGTATCTCGCGCCGGACGAGATCCGCTTCATGCGGGCGCACTACGGTGAGCGCGCGATGGAATGGCCGCAGCTGATGGGCGACGTGCGCGACGCGATCGATGCGGGCGCGAAGCCCGATTCGCCGGAAGGCCGCGCGCTCGCGCAACGCTGGCTCGACCTGTTCCGCGGCTATGCGGGCAACGATCCGGCCACGCACGCGAAATTCCGGCATGCGCTGATGAATGAGCCCGCGCTGACGAAGGACTCATGGGCCGACGACACGCTGCTCGGTTTCGTGCGCGCGGCGATGGCGCAGCTTGCGCCGGCGCGTTGATGGCGTGACGCCCGGGCACTGCGCCGGGCGCGACCGGATCGCGCCCGGATCGCACACGACGCGCCCGCTCACCGGTCGCGCACCCCGAGCCCGAGCGCCTTCATCCGCCGGTACAGCGTGCGCTCGCTCATCCCGACGTGCTCGGCCAGCTGCTTGCGCGTGCCGTCGAACGTGCCGGCAATCCGCACGAGTTCCGCGTCCGACACGCCGCGCGCGTCCGCCGCACGCGCGTGCGGCGCGGCCGACGCCGCGACCAGCTCGGCCGGCAGATGCTCGACGCGAATCGTCCCGTCGTCCGCAAACAGGCACGCGCGTTCGAGCACGTTGCGCAGCTCGCGGATGTTGCCCGGCCAGGCATACGCGTCGAGGCACGCCCGCGCACGCTCGGACAGCACGAACGGCCGGGCCGCGAACGGCCGCGCGAGTGCGTCGCCCGCGCCGGCACGCGCATTCGCGATGCGCCGCAGGATCGATTCGGCCAACAGCGCGACGTCGCCGCGCCGCTCGCGCAGCGCGGGCAGCGGAATCGGGAACGCGTTGATCCGGTAGTACAGGTCCTGGCGGAACCGGCCGTCGTCGATCATCTCGCGCAGCGGCTTGTGGGTCGCCGCGACGAGCCGGAAATCCGCGCGCAGCGCCTCGACGCCGCCGACGCGCCGGAACGTCCCCGACTCGATCAGCCGCAGCAGCTTCACCTGCATCGGCAGCGGCACGTCGCCGATCTCGTCGAGAAACAGCGTGCCGCCCTGCGCGGTCTCGACGAGGCCCGGCTTGCGCTGGTTCGCGCCGGTAAACGCGCCCTTCTCGTAGCCGAACAGTTCGCTCTCGAACAGCGTCTCGGCGATGCCCGAGCAATCGACTACCACGAACGGCCCCATCGCACGCTCGCTCGCCTCGTGCAGCGCCCGCGCGAACAGCTCCTTGCCGGTACCCGATTCGCCGAGCAGCAGCACGGGCAGCCTCGACGGCGCGACGCGCTGCAGCGCGCCGAGCGCCGCATTGAACGCGTCCGCGCCGCCGACGAGCCCTTCCGCGCTCGGTTGCGCGGACGCGCTGCGCACCGTCGTCAGCCGCTCGACGTACGCGATCACGTCGCCCTGTGCATCGAAGATCGGCCGCAACTCCACGTCGACGTGCTCGGGGCCGCGCGGCGTATGGTGAATGTGCAGCACGCGGTTCAGGCCGCGCGACTCGAGCGCCTGCTTCATCGGGCAATGCTCGCCCGCCTGGTCGCACGGCACGTCGTAGTGATGCGAGACCTGGAAGCAGTGCCGGCCCACGTGCTCGACGCCCGCCACGCCGAACTGGCGCCGGTACGCATCGTTCGCGGCGAGGATGCGGTAGTCGGGATCGACGACGATCATCGGCTGCGGATCCTGCTCCAGATACGCGACGAGCGCGCGCACGTCGGGCATGACGTCGCGCGACGGCGCGGGAACGATCGGAATGGTGTCGTGCGGATTCATGGGGAGGCTCGGGAACGGATGGCCGGACGGACTGCCAGGCTGGCTGCCAATTCTGCCACGACACTGCCAGACGTGGCAGTCTCCGTCGACGGCAAGCCGTCGGCCGCGCCCGCGACGCACCGCGATCGCACCAAAAATCCGAACCAAATCAAGCACCTGCCACATCACCCGGGATCGCCGCGTGAATTGGCATGCTTCTTGAACATGGGATACCCGATTGCAGATGCAGAACCCGATCGAGGACATCCCGTGAGCCATGCCCCCAAGCTGTCGGTCGAAGGCTTTTTCGACCCGGCGACCCACACCGTCAGCTATCTGTTGCTCGAACCCGCGAGCCGCGCATGCGCGCTGGTCGACAGTGTGCTCGACTACGACCCGAAATCCGGCCGCACGCACACCGCCAGCGCCGACCGGCTGATCGCGCGCGTCGCCGAACTCGGCGCGACCGTCCACTGGCTGCTGGAAACCCACGTGCACGCCGACCACCTGTCGGCCGCGCCGTACCTGAAGGCGCAGGTCGGCGGACAGATCGCGATCGGCTCGCACGTGCGCCGCGTGCAGCACGTCTTCGGCACGCTGTTCAACGCCGGCCCCGGCTTCGCGCAGGACGGCAGCCAGTTCGACCGCCTGCTCGACGACGGCGACACGCTCGCGCTCGGCCCGCTGACGATCCGCGCGCTGCATACGCCGGGCCATACGCCCGCGTGCCTGACCTACTGCGTCGACGACGCGACGCAGCGCGCGGCATTCGTCGGCGACACGCTGTTCATGCCCGACTACGGCACCGCCCGCTGCGACTTCCCGGGCGGCGACGCACGCACGCTGTACCGCTCGATCGCGCGCGTGCTCGACCTGCCGCCCGACACGCACCTGTACCTGTGCCACGACTACCAGCCGGGCGGCCGCGACGTGCAGTTCGTGACGACGGTCGCCGAGCAGCGCCGCGCGAACGTGCACGTGAAGGACGGCGTGACCGAGGACGATTTCGTCGCGATGCGCACCGCGCGCGACGCGACGCTCGACATGCCCGTGCTGATGCTGCCGTCCGTGCAGGTCAACATGCGCGCCGGCCACCTGCCCGAGCCCGAAAACAATGGCGTGCGCTACCTGAAGATCCCGCTCGACGCGATCTGAGCCGCCGCCCCGACCGGAGAACCCCCGACATGACCATCCGCACGCTGACCGACCTGCTGTCGGTCTCGCCCCAGATCGCCGCGACCGACCTGCCCGCGCTGCACGCGGCGGGCATCCGCACGATCGTCTGCAACCGCCCGGACGGCGAAGGCGCCGACCAGCCGACCGTCGCCGAGATTCGCGCCGCCGCCGCGCCGCTCGGCATCGCCGTCCATTACCTGCCGGTCGATACCGGCAAGGTCACCGACGAGCAGGCCGCGCAGTTCGGCGCGCTCGTCGCGTCGCTCGCCGGCCCGGCACTCGCGTACTGCCGCAGCGGCACGCGTTCGGCGACGCTGTGGGCGCTGTCGCAGGCAGGCCGGCGTCCGGTCGCCGACATCGTCGCGATCGCCGCCACGGCCGGCTACGACCTCGGCGCGCTCGCGCCGCGTCTCACCCAAGATCTCACCCAAGGTCTCGCGCAAGGCGGCCACCCGGCCGCACCGGCCGTCGACGCGCGGCACGACATCGTGATCGTCGGCGCGGGTGCGGCCGGCGTCGCGGTCGCGTCGAGCCTGCTTGCGCGCGACGCATCGCTCGATATCGCGGTGATCGACCCGGCCGATACGCACTACTACCAGCCGGGCTGGACGATGGTCGGCGCGGGCGTGTTCCGGCCCGACACGACCGCGCGCCGGCTCGCCGACCTGCTGCCGCGCGGCGTGAAATGGATCCAGGCGGCCGTCGCCGGCTTCGAGCCCGACGCGCACGCGGTGGTGCTCGACGGCTGCCGGCGCATCGGCTACCGCAAGCTGGTCGTGTGCCCGGGGCTCAAGCTCGACTGGCACGCGATCGACGGCCTTGCGGAAACACTCGGCCGCAACGGCGTCACGTCGAACTACCGCTACGATCTCGCGCCGTACACGTGGCAACTGGTGCAGGCGTTCCGCGGCGGCAATGCACTGTTCACGCAGCCGCCGATGCCGATCAAGTGCGCGGGCGCGCCGCAAAAGGCGATGTACCTGTCGTGCGATCACTGGCGGCGCACGGGCCGCCTCGGCGCCGCGAACGTCGAGTTCCTGAATGCGGGCGGCGCGCTGTTCGGGGTCGCCGACTACGTGCCCGCGCTGATGGAGTACGTGAAAAGCTATGACATCGCGCTGTCGTTCGGCCACAACCTCGTCGCGATCGACGGGCCGGCGCGGCGCGCGACGTTCAGGCGCGCGCTGCCCGACGGCGGCACGGAAACCGTCGAGCGTGCGTTCGACATGATCCACGTCGTGCCGCCGCAGAAGGCGCCCGATTTCGTGCGCGCGAGCCCGCTCGCCGACGCGGCCGGCTGGATCGACGTCGATCCGGCGACGCTGCGGCACAAGCAGTTCGCGGACATCTTCGCGCTCGGCGACGTCACCAACACCACCAATGCGAAAACCGCCGCGGCGGCCCGCAAGCAGGCGCCCGTCGTCGCGCACAACGTGCTTGCGTCGCTGGGCCGCGCGCACGGCGACGCCGCGTACGACGGCTACGGATCGTGCCCGCTCACCGTCGAGCGCGGCAAGATCGTGCTCGCCGAATTCCTGTACGGCGGCAAGGTCGCACCGACCTTCCCCGCGTGGCTGATCGACGGCAGGCGTCCGTCGCGACTCGCGTGGCTGCTCAAGGAGCGCGTGCTGCCGCCGCTCTACTGGAAGGCGATGCTCAAGGGCCGCGAATGGCTCGCGAAGCCCGCGATCGCACGTTGACCGGAACCCGATGACACCATGCTGATTTCCCTCGTACTCGGCGGCTTCGTCGGCGCCGTGCTCGGCCTCACCGGCGCGGGCGGCGGCATTCTCGCGGTGCCCGCGCTCGTCGTCGGGATGGGCTGGCCGATGCAGCAGGCCACGCCCGTCGCGCTCGTCGCGGTCGCGGGCAGTGCCGCGCTCGGCGCGCTCGAAGGGTTTCGCCGCGGGCTCGTGCGCTATCGCGCGGCACTGCTGATGGCCGTGGCCGGCGTGCCGCTCACGACGCTCGGCGTGAAACTCGCGCACGTGCTCCCGCAACGCGTGCTGCTCGCGCTGTTCGCGCTGACGATGCTGGTCGTCGCGGGTCGCCTGCTGCAGCAGGCGCTGCGCCACGCGCGCGGCGACACGGACGAATCGCCGCTGTGCGTCGGCCGCGTGAATCCCGATACGGGCCGGCTCGTGTGGTCCTGGCCGGTCGGGCTCGCGCTTGCATCGACCGGCGCGGTGACGGGGCTGATGACGGGCTTGCTCGGTGTCGGTGGCGGCTTCGTGATCGTGCCGATGCTGCGCAAGTTCACGAACGTGTCGATGCACGGCGTGGTCGCGACGTCGCTGATGGTGATCGCGCTGGTCGGCACCGGTGGCGTGTTCGCGACGCTCGTGTCGGGCACGCGCGCGCCGCTCGACATGATGCTGTGGTTCACGGTCGCGACCGCAATCGGGATGGCGGCCGGCCGCGGCGCATCCCGGCACCTGTCCGCGCGACACGTGCAGGCCGGGTTCGCGGGCGTGCTCGTATTGGTCGCGTTCGGGCTGTTGGCCAAGGCAGCGTTCGGCGCGTAAGCCGCCGCGTCGCGCCCCCCGAAGCAAAACGCCCGGCCCGACTCTTTGTCGGCACCGGGCGTTTTGCGTTGCGTCGGCAACCTGTGCGCGAGGACGTGAGGACCTCAGGTCGCGAACGCGGCCATCCGCTTGCGCTCCTGGCGCAGCATCACGAAGTTCGCGATCACGACGCCTGCCGTCACCGCGACGATGAACAGCGTCGCGAGCGCGTTCATCTCCGGGTTCAGGCCGAGGCGCACGCGCGAGAACACGACGAGCGGCAGCGTCGTCGAGCCGGGACCCGACAGGAACGCCGACAGCACGAGGTCGTCGATCGACAGCGTGAACGACAGCAGCCAGCCCGCGATCAGCGCCTGCGAGATCAGCGGCAGCGTGACCGTGAAGAACACCTTCAGCGGCGTCGCACCCAGATCGAGCGCGGCTTCCTCGAGCGACGGGTTCAGTTCGCGCACGCGCGACTGCACGATGATCGCGACATACGAGATGCACAGCATCACGTGGCCGAGCCAGATCGTGAAGATGCCGCGCTCGGCCGGCCAGCCGATCCACTTCGCGAGTTCGATGAACAGCAGCAACAGCGAGATCCCCTGGATCACCTCGGGAATCACGAGCGGCGCGTTGATCATCCCGCTGAACAGCGCGAAGCCGCGAAAGCGGCCCATCCGCGCGAGCACGAAGCCGGCCCACGTGCCGATGATCACCGACGCGAACGCGGTCAGCACGCCGATCTTCAGCGACAGCCACGCGGCCGTCAGCAGCTCGTCGTCCTCCACGAGCGCCGAGTACCAGCGGAACGAGAAGCCCGACCACACGGTGACGAGCTTCGACTCGTTGAACGAATAGACGATCAGGCTGATGATCGGGATGTACAGGAACGCGAAGCCGGCGAACAGCGCCGCGAACTGCAGGTAGCGATTCGGCTTCATCGACGGCGGCCCTCCTGCTCCTTCGCCTGGAAGTGCTGGAACATCGCCATCGGCACGAGCAGCAGCAGCACCATCGCGCAGGTCACGGCCGACGCCATCGGCCAGTCTGCGTTGTTGAAGAACTCATTCCACATCACGCGGCCGATCATCAGCGTGTTCGCGCCGCCGAGCAGTTCCGGAATCACGTACTCGCCGACCGCCGGAATGAACACCAGCAGGCAGCCCGCGATGATGCCGTTCCTCGACAGCGGCAGCGTGATCTGCACGAACGCCTTCCACGGCTTCGCGCCAAGGTCGTACGCGGCTTCGAGCAGGCGCAGGTCCATCTTCACGAGGTGCGCGTACAGCGGCATCACGAGGAACGGCAGGTACGAATACACCATCCCGATGTAGACCGCGTAGTTGGTGCGGTACAGCTCGATCGGCGTATGGGTCAGGCCGATCCACATCAGGAAGTTGTTCAGCAGGCCGTTGTTCTTCAGGATGCCGATCCACGCATACACGCGGATCAGGAACGACGTCCAGAACGGCAGCATCACGCCCATCATCAGCAGGTTGCGGGTCGCCGGGTTCGAACGCGCGATGTAGTACGCCATCGGATAGCCGATCAGCAAACACAGCAGCGTGGTGATCGCCGCGACCACCACCGAATTCACGTAGGTCGCGAAATACAGGCTGTCGGTGAGCAGGAACGCGTAGTGCGACAGGTTGAGCGCGACGTGCACCACGCCGTCCGCGTACGACGCGAGTTCCGTATACGGCGGGATGCCGAGCTGCAGCTCCGCGAAGCTGATCTTCACGACCAGCACGAACGGCACGAGGAAGAACAGCACGAGCCACGTGTACGGCCCCGCGACGACCGCCGAGCCGCCGGTCAGGTTGAAGCGTCGCACGGGCCATGCGAGCAGGGACTTGAACGTGGTCATGACGTCAGCACCACGCCTGCGGTCGCGCTCCAGCGCACGTAGATCTCGTCGCCGAGCGCCGGCGTGTCGAGCTCGGAGATCGCGAGGCTCGACACGTTCGCGATCACCGTCTTGCCCGCGTCGAGCTTCACGTGATACAGCGAATAGCCGCCCATGTACGCGATGTTGGTGATCTTGCCGCGCGCCCAGTTGAACGCACCTTCGGGCGGCTTGCGCGTGAGCGCGATCCGCTCGGGGCGCACCGACACCGTGACCGGCATCCCGAGCGGGCCCGTGATCCCGTGGCTCACGTACAGCCGGCTCGGCAGCTCCGGCGATTCGATGTAGACGTAGTCGGGCTCGTCCTCGACGGTGACGCCTTCGAACAGGTTGGTCGAGCCGATGAACTCCGCCGAGAAGCGGCTGTTCGGATATTCGTAGACTTCGTTCGGCGAGCCGATCTGCACGATCTGCCCTTCGCTCATCACGGCGAGCCGGTTCGCCATCGTCATCGCCTCTTCCTGATCGTGCGTGACCATGATGCAGGTGACGCCGACCTTGTTCAGGATGTTGACGAGCTCGATCTGCGTGCGCTGGCGGATCTGCTTGTCGAGCGCCGACATCGGCTCGTCGAGCAACAGCACCTTCGGGCGCTTGACGAGCGAACGCGCGAGCGCGACGCGCTGCTGCTGGCCGCCCGACAGCTGATGCGGCTTGCGCTTCGCGTACTTGCTCATCTGCACGAGCTCGAGCGCCGCCGCGACGCGCTCCTTCAGCTCCGCCTTCGGCGTGCCTTCCTGCTTCAGGCCGTAGGCGACGTTCGATTCGACCGACATGTGCGGGAACAGCGCGTACGACTGGAACATCATGTTCACGGGCCGCTTGTACGGCGGCATCTGCGCGAGGTCCTCGCCGTCGATCAGGATCTTGCCCGACGTGACCGTCTCGAGGCCCGCGAGCATCCGCAGCAGCGTCGACTTGCCGGAACCCGAGCTGCCGAGCAGCGCGAACAGCTCGCCCTGGCGCACCGTGAGGTTCACGTTGCGCACCACTTCGGTCTCGCCGAATTGCTTGACGACGTCGACGATCTGGACAAAGTTCTCGGCGCGCGTATCGGCGCCGGACGAAGGAACGAAGGACGGCGCGCCCGCAACCGGCGCACCCGACTGGCTATTCATGATGTGCTGCTTCTCTCCTGCGTTTGACGAACAAAGCCCCCGGGGGCACCAGGGGCTTCATGACTGCTGGCTGACTCCGGTTCGCTTCAGCGGCCCGATTTCAGCTCGGTCCACAGACGCGTCTGCAGACGCTGGATTTCAGGCGGCAGCGGCTTGAGCAGGAACAGCGTCTTCACGACGTCGGCCGGCGGATAGACGGCCGGGTCGTTCGCGACGTCCGGCCGCACGTACTTGCGGGCCTCGGCGTTCGCGCTCGGGTAGTACACGGCGTTCGTGATCGCCGCGTGCACCTTCGGATCCTCGATGTAGTTGATCCACTGCAGCGCGGCGTCCTTGTTCTTCGCGTCCTTCGGGATCGCCATCACGTCGAACCAGACCGGCGCGCCGCCCTTCGGAATGTAGTACTCGACCTTGTACGGCTTCTTCGCCTCGATCGCGCGATGCTTCGCGATCACGACGTCGCCCGACCAGCCGAACGCGAAGCAGATGTCGCCGCCGACCAGGTCGTTGATGTAGCCCGACGAGTTGAACTGCGTGATGTACGGGCGGATCTTCTTCAGCACTTCCATCGCGGCCTTGTAGTCGGCCGGGTTCGTGCTCATCGGATCCTTGCCGATGTAGTGCAGCGCCGCCGCGAACATCTGGTCGGGCGCGTCGAGCACCGACACGCCGCAGGTCTTCAGCTTCGCGAGGTTTTCCGGCTTGAACAGGATGTCCCAGTTGTCGAGCGGCACCTTGCCGAGCGCCTGCTGCGCCTTCGTCAGGTTGTACGCGAGACCGGTCGTGCCGTACGCCCAGGGCACCGAGTACTTGTTGCCCGGGTCCGCGCCGGCGACCAGCGCCATCAGTTGCGGATCGAGGTACTTGAGGTTCGGCAGCTTCGACTTGTCGAGCGGCGCGAAGATGCCGGCCGCGATCTGCTTGCCCGCGTAGTTGCTGGTCGGCACGACGATGTCGTAGCCCGAGCTGCCCGTCAGCAGCTTCGCCTGCAGCGTGTCGTCGCTGTCGTAGTTGTCGTAGCGAACCTTGACGCCCGCCTGCTTCTCGAAGTTCGGGATCGTGTCCTTCGCAATGTAGTCCGACCAGTTATAGACATTGAGCTGCGTATCCTTCGCCGCCGCCGCCGAAGCCCCCACGCACAGCGCGAGCGCTGCGAACCGGCCCACTACCTTTGCTTTCATCCCGTTCTCCCTCCGGCCGGACCGCGTGTCCGGCTGCCGTCTGCCTCGTCATGGCGGCGCATTCTGGCACGCCGCCCCTCGAAAACCCCGAACGCTACCACCATTCGCGCGCCGTCACAAAAAAATCATGCCCATGTCGCGCAAACGGAACAGATTCCCGCCGCCGGCCGCTCGGGCGGCCCGCGCAGCGGGGCGTTCCGGGAGAATTCTATCGGGTAATCGGCGTCTGTCCATCGGGAAAAGAGCGCGGCGAGGAAACCGCGTCCGCACGCCGCATCTGCGGTGCTCGCGACGGCCGTGCACAGCGCCGTTTCACCGGTGAAATCGCGACACGTCGCGACGCGCTGCGCGCGCCCGGTCCTGCCCGGCACGGCACGGCGGACGAGCCATTGCCGACGGCGATCCGGCCACCGTCCGGCCGGCCGTACCGTCACGACAACGCGACCGTACAGCACGGTCGCGGCGCCCGCCGGCCGCCCCGTTCCGATGCATTAAAATGACGCCCTGACGATTTCACTGCGCGAACCCTTCCGATGGCCTCCAATCTCCACGACCTGCCCGACAGCCCCTGCATCGGCGTGTGCTCGACCCTCTTCGACGAAGTCTGCAAGGGCTGCGGCCGCACGGCCGCCGAAGTGTCGAACTGGGTGTTCCTGAGCGACGACGAAAAGCAGGCGGTGTGGGAGCGCATCACGCGTGAAGGCACCGCGATGCGCTTCCAGTACGACAAGCTGTAAGCCGTCCCGCGTCGGCGCATGCCGACGCGATGCGCCCGACCGGGCGCCGCCGGCTCCGCTCACGGGCCGCCCACCGGCGGGCCGAATCCGGCCCCCGCCACCCGCCTCCGCCACTGCGCCACCGCGCACGCCCCGTCGCAATCGACGCGACGCACACCGATTCCGTTCCGACTTCCCGCTGCCGGCAAACGCCATGGCCGCAATGACGCCGCGCGTCCTTCTCACGATCGTCCGATACCGACCGGCGTGCCGCGGTCGTGCGCCGATCTTCGACCTCGTCCGCTCAGCTCGAATCCATGCCGCTCGCTCCTTATCGAAGCTGAAACAAATTGCATCTGACATTCGTAACGATCAAAACACCATTTCCCATCGATAAATCGGATTATTTTCTCGATTAAGCACCATCGATTTCGCGAAAATGGACGCGAAAATCTGTACAAGTACGATTTCAATTCAGACATCTAATTGATAAATTTCATCCGCTCTCCGGAAATTGCGTTGAGCGATTTTTCTTCCATTAATCGAAAAGCCGGATCACCGAATCAATTTCGGCGTTCCGGTCAGCTACCAGGAACCCCTTCAGATGAAATTCGTTAAGATGACGAAACAAACCTCGAGCCTCGTGATGGCAGGTCTGCTCGCACTGGGAAGCGCATCGGCATTCGCCGACTCGTTCGACGTCAAGGTCACGGGGAAGATCAAGCCCGGCGCCTGCACGCCGACGCTCGCCGGCGGCGGCACGTTCGATTACGGATTGATCGGGGTGGCCGAACTCAGCCCGGCCGCGCCCACGCTGCTCCCGGTACTTTCGGATTCGATCACGATCACCTGCGATGCCGCCGCCCGCGTCGCACTGAGCGCGCAGGATAATCGTGCCGGCACCGGCGCATTTAACAGCAATATCAATTTCTTCGGCTCGTCCAATTCGACCCTCTCGCAATTCGGCCTCGGCACGGCGGGTGGCAAGAATATCGGCGCATTTGCCTTCCGTTTCAGAACGAACACGTTCCAGGCGGACGGCGCAGCCGTCGATTCGATTTATTCGAGCACCAGCGGCGCCTCCTGGGTGTCGTCCAACGGGGTCGCCACCAACACCGGCGGCTACGAGTCGTGGGCAAAGAAAGGCCTGACCGTCCCGGTCGCGGCGAAGGTCTTCACCGGCACGCTCGACGTGCAGGCCGCGATCGACAAGACGCCGAACCTCGACCTGAGCCAGGAAATCAATCTCGACGGCCTCGCCACCGTGTCGCTCGTGTACCTGTAAAGCCGGTACGCCTCCTTCCATCGATCGTGTCGACCGCCTGCTGACAGGCGTCGACTACGCCGCCGCTTCGCCGAAGCGGCGGCGCGCTGCACGCTTGCGCCACCTCCCAACGACCTGCCTCCATGAAACTCCCTGCACGCCACTGCCTGCGGACGCCATTGCTCGCCCCGCTCTTCGCTTGCCTGATCGGTTCCAGCGCCGTCCACGCGATGGGCGTCGTGCCCGAAACGTCCGTGGTGATCGTCGACGAAGCCGACGGCGAAGGAACGGTCTCGGTCAAGAACACGGACAGCCACCCCACGCTCCTGCATACGACGATCGAGCCGATTCCCGACGACCCGGCCGAACTCGTCATCGTGACGCCGCCGATCGCGCGCGTCGAAGGCGGTGCGGTCCAGCTCGTGCGGTTCGTGCTCGCCGGCAACGAACCGCTCGCCACGCAGCGCCTCGCCCGCGTGTCGTTCTCCGGCATTCCACCGAAACGCCAGGGCAAGAACGAAATCCAGACGATCCTCCGCCAGAACCTGCCGGTGCTGATCCAGCCGACCGACCTCGCGCGCAACGACAAGCCATGGGAATTGCTGACGTGGTCGATCGAGGGCGGCGAACTGGTCGTGCGCAACGACAGCCGCTATGTGGTGCGTCTCGAACAGAAAGTGCAGTTGCTGCCCTCGCAGCAGATCGTGACGCTGCCGGCGCCCTACGTGCTGGCCGGCCAGAACCGCCGGATCGCCATGCCCGGCGGGACCGCGACACCCGAGCGCGTGCGCCTGTTCCCCGCCACCGTCTACGGCTACTCGGTCGACCACTTCGACGCCGCGCTCGCCCCCGCCGCGGCCGGTACGGTCACGCACCGGTAAGCACCGCACCTTCGATTCCGGATTTGCCATGTCAGGTGCCATCCATGGCCGGAGCGGTCTGCTCGCGTTCGGGCTGTCGCTCGTCGCGGGCTGCACGTCGTGCGCCGCCGCGCCCGGCCCGCGCGGCACCGCGCCCGACCTGCTCGAGTTCGATGCCGGCGCGCTGCACGAGCACGGCATCGACGCCGCGACGAGCCGCTATTTCGCGCACGCGCCGCGGTTCGCGCCCGGTACGGCTTCCGTTCGGCTGACGGTCAACGGCAGACGTGCCGGGCGCGCCGATGCGCGATTCGACGACAACGGCAACCTGTGCGCGACGCCCGGCCTGCTGCGCGCGGCCGGCCTCGTCGTGCCCGACGCCGTCCGTGAGGCGGCCGCGCGCAGCGACAGCGCCCGCATGCCGCCATGCCACGACTACGGGCGCGCCTATCCGCAGGCGATCGTCACGCTGCGTCCGGCCGACGGCGCCGTCGACCTCGTCGTGCCGGCCGATGCGCTCGATACCGCCCGACGCACGCCCGACACCTTCGAGCGCGGCGGCATCGCCGGGCTCGTCAACTACGACCTGCTCGCGATGGCAACGCGCAATCCGGCCGGCACGTCGCAATACTGGCAAGCCACGACCGAAGCCGGCTTCAACGCGGCGGACTGGATCGTGCGCAGCAGCCAGATCGCCACCGTCGTCGACGGCCGTGCCGGCGTCGACCATCAGGCCGCCTATGCGCAGCGTACGTTCGCATCGCGCGGCACGACGCTGCAGGCCGGGCAGATCGTCCCGCGCTCGACGCTGTTCGCGGTCGGCCGGATGTTCGGTGTGCAGACGTTTCCCGACGAGGCGCTGGCCGCGACGCCCGGCTCCGCCGCACGCGTGACCGGGATCGCACGCACGCAGGCACGCGTCGAGGTGCGCCAGCTCGGCGTGCTGATCCATTCCTCGCAGGTACCGCCCGGTCCGTTCGCGCTGGGCGACCTGCCGCTCGTCAGCGGTACCGCGGATCTCGACGTGACCGTCGTCGAGACCACGGGCGACGTGCAGCATTTCATCGTGCCGGGTGCGTCGTTGCCCGGCGCCGGGCTCGCTGCCGCCCAGGGGCTCGCGATCGCGGTCGGCCGCCTGCAGAACGACGGATACGCGCAGGCCCCGTGGCTCGCGACCGCCACGCGCGGCTGGCAGATCAGGCAACGCGCCCGGCTCAATGCCGGCATCCTCGTGTCGTCGCCGTTGCAGTCGGGCGCCGCGAGCGTCGAATTCGCGCCGCTTGCCGGCGTCGCGGCGGCCGTCGGCGTCGACGTCAGCCGCACGGCCGGTCGTCTCGGCACCCAGACGCGTATCGCGCTGGCGAGCAACCGCGACACGGCATGGAGTGCCAATGTGTCGTTCGTCCGGCGCACGCCCGGATACCGGGAACTGACCGATGCGGTCCGGCCGATCGACACGTTCACGCCGCCGTCGCCCACCCAGTTCGCGGCGGCGCTCGGCTGGCGCGATCGGTCGCTCGGCGCGCTGTCGCTCGACTACACGCGGGTCGCGGTGTTCGACGGCCGTCCGATGCAGCGCATCGCCGGCACGTGGACCCGCCCGTTCGGCCGCGGCGCGGTCGCGCTGAACGTGAACCGTACGCTCGGCACCCGCGGCGCCGGCGGCACCCAGGTTTACGTGACGGCGACCGTGCCGATCGGCACGCGCAGCGTCAGCACCTTTGCGAACGTCACCGGCGATTCGGTGCGTTCGGGCGCCCGCTATGCCGACACGTTCGGCCGGACCGGCAGCTACAGCGTCGCGGCCGACTACGACACCGCGCTCCGGTCGCCGTCGCTCCGTGCGACCGTCAGCGCCACGCCGAACCATACGCGCGCGACCCTGAACGCGGGCCTCTACGGCACCGACCGCGCCACGCTCGGCGTCAACCTGCGCGGCGCGGTCGCGCTGCTCGACGGCGCAGCCCTGCTGTCGCCGCACGAGATCCGCGACACATTCGCGCTCGCCCGCGTCGGCGATCGCGCCGGCATCGAGCTCGCGACGCCGTCCGGCCCGGTCTGGACCGATCGGCACGGCCGTGCCGTCATCGCGTCGCTGCCCGCGTACACACAAACGTTCATCCGGATCAACACGAAAAGCCTGCCGCGCAATCTCGACCTGAAGAACGGCATGCAGACCGTCGAAGCCGGCCGCGGTTCGGTCGGCCGCGTCGAATTCGCCGTCGAGCAAACCCGCCGCGTCCTGCTCACCGTGACGCAAGAGAATGGCGCGGCGCTGCCGGTGCTGTCGACCGTCATCGACGACGACGACCGGTTCGTGACCGTCACCGGCAGCGAAGGCAGGTTGCTGCTCGCGGGCGCCCAGTTGACGACGCCGCTGCGGGTCGCGTTGCCGGACGGGACGTTCTGCCGCCTGGCGATCGCGCTGCCGGACACGCCACCCGCCACGACGCGCTATTACGAGCGGGCCGACGCGCGCTGCGCGTCGTCGTCCGCGCCCGTCGCACACGCCGCACAAAAAAAGAGCGGCATGCCGACTGCCATGCCGCCAACCCCAACTCTGTTCTGATCCGCAGGTGTCTAGAACTTCATCCCGACGCCCACGCCGACGATCAACGGATCGATGTGCAGCGTGCCGATGCCCTTGTCGCCGAGCGTCGCATCGGTGCTCATCCAGATCTTCTTCACGTCGACGTTCATGAATACCTTCTTCGTGACCTGCACGTCGACGCCGAACTGCAGCGCCGGCCCGAAGCTGCTCTTGTTGATCGACACGCCCTGCCCGCCGACGTTGAGCCCGTTGTTGTAGAAGTACGTGTAGTTCAGGCCCGCGCCCACGTACGGACGCACCTTGCCGGCATGGTTGAAGTGGTACTGCAGCAGCAGCGTCGGCGGCAGCACGCCCACGCCGCCGAGATTGCCGAGGCTCGACGTCATCTGGTGCCGCGACGTGCCGAGGATCAGCTCCACGCCCAGGTAGTCGCGGATCATGTAGGTGAAGTCGAGCTCCGGCACGATCGCGTTGTTCACGCCGGTATTGATCGCGCCGAGCGTGTCGCTCGCGCGCTCGTTCGGCTGGATGCTGATCGCGCGCAGCCGGACCAGTACGTCACCCTGGTTGATCCCGTCGCCCGGCGACGCCGCGTGCGACAGCGTGGGCATCGTGACGAGACTCGCCGCGACGGCGGCAGCGGTGACACAGGTTCGAATCGTTTTGTGCATGGTGCGGACCCTTGAAGAATGTATTCCATTCTCCTCGTAGGGTCTTTTCGTCGTCTTGATATCCGTCAAGCCAGCGTAAACATCGGACGGTTTGTCGCAGGCTCCGCCGCACGGCCCGTCAGCAGCAGATCGAACAGATCGCGCACGCTGCGGATCGCGTTGCCGAACGGCAGCGCTTCGCGGCCGCGGAAGAACAGGCCGTTCGCGACGTCCCCGCGCAACGCGGCCGCGAGCCGCGTGTCGATGCAGAAATGGCCGAATTTCTCGATGCCGTCGCGCAGCCCGCAGACGCTCAGGCATTCGAGCGCGGTCGGGCAGCGCTGCCTGAACGCGCCGAGCTTGTTGCGAATGCGCGTTTCGTTGCGCAGGTAGCGGTCGAGCCAGGGCGTCTTCACCGCGCGCGCCGGCAGACCCGTCACGCTGACGAATTCGACGATGTCGTCGGGCAGCGCATCGGCCAGCACGCGCTTGAAGTTCGGATGCGCGTCGCCCTCTTCCGTCACCGCGAACGGCGTTCCCACCTGCACGCCGTTCGCGCCGGCCGCGAGCGCCGCGCGCACCGTGTCGTGACTGTTGATTCCGCCCGCGACGATCAGCGGGATCGTGTCGCGCGCAAGGCCGAGCGACGCCATCACCTGCGCGGTCTCGTCGAGCACGCGCGCGAAATCGAAGCGCGCATCGTGCATGTCGTCGATCTGCGTGACGCCGAGGTGGCCGCCCGCATGCGCGGGATGCTCGATCACGATCGCATCGGGCAGCCGCCCCTTCTTCATCCACCTCTTCAGCACCAGCGCGATCCCGCGGCTGTCCGACAGGATCGGGATCAGCGCGATGTCGCGGCCCTGCGTGAGATCGGGCAGATCGAGCGGCAGGCCGGCGCCCATCACGATCGCGTCCGCGCCTTCGTCGCACGCGACGCGCACGTAGTCCGCATGCGCGCTCACCGCCTTCATCACGTTGACCGCGATCATCCCGCGTCCTTCGCTATAGGTCTTCGCGAGGCGAATCTCGCGCGCGAGCGCGTCGAGGTTCGCGGCCTCGAGCGTCGCGCGGTCGGGATTCGCACGACAGCGCGCGAGCAGGTCCGCGTGGTGGTGACGCAGGTCGATGCTGGCGATCGTGCCGAGCGCGCCTTCGCGCGCGACGGTGCCCGCGAGGCGGTGCGCGGAGATGCCGACGCCCATGCCGCCCTGCACCACGGGCAGCAACGTGCGGCCGCGAATCGTGAGCGGCGGGAAGGAAGTGCGTGCGGTCATCTGAACCTCGTCGAAACATCGGAAATCGGAAACGCGATGATCGACGATCCACCGGCGCGCACCTTGACGGCCGTCAATAAAAAAACGGCACGCGAGCGTGCCGTTTCGGGTCATGCGGGGTGAAACGCTCAGGCCGGATTCGCCGGCTTGAGCTGCATCGACTTGTATTCGAGATACTCTTCGAGCCCGTACACGCCGTTCTCGCGGCCGTGCCCCGACTGCTTGTAGCCGCCGAACGGCGCGGCACCGTTCCAGGTGCCGCCGTTGATGTCGACCTGCCCCGTGCGGATGCGGCGCGCGACGCGCATCGCGTGCTCGTCGCTGCCCGCCCACACCGCGCCGCCGAGCCCGTACGGCGAATCGTTCGCGATGCGCACGGCTTCGTCTTCGTCGCGATACGTGATGATCGACAACACCGGCCCGAAGATTTCTTCCTGCGCGATCGTCGATTTCGGATCGACGCGGCCGAACACCGTCGGCTTCACGAAGAAGCCCTTCGCGAGCCCTTCCGGCAGGCCCGTGCCGCCCGTCACGAGTTCCGCGCCGTCGTCGATCCCGCGCTGGATGTAGCCCTGCACGCGCTGCTGCTGCGCGGCCGATGCGAGTGCGCCGAGGCGCGTCGTTTCCTGGCGCGGGTCGCCCGCGACATACGCTTCGGCCGCCGCCTTCGCGATCGCGCGCGCCTCGTCGTAGCGCGCCTCCGGCACCAGCATCCGCGTGTGCGCCGAACAGGTCTGGCCCGCGTTCAGGTAGCACGCGTTGACCGTGCCCTTCACCGCCGTCGCGAAATCGGCATCGTCGAGGATCACCGACGCCGACTTGCCGCCCAGTTCGAGCGCAACGCGCTTCACGCCCGCGGCCGCGAGTTCGGCCACGCGCTTGCCGGCACGCGTCGAACCCGTAAACGACACCATGTCGACGTCCGGATCGGTCGCCAGCACCTCGCCGACGACCGGCCCATAACCGCACACGAGGTTGAACACCCCCGGCGGCAGGCCCGCTTCATGAATCGCCTCGGCCAGCATGAACGCGTTGAGCGGCGCGACTTCGGACGGCTTCAGGACGACCGTGCAGCCGGCCGCCAGCGCCGGCGCGACCTTCAGCGTGACCTGGTTCAGCGGGTAGTTCCACGGCGTGATCGCCGCGACGACGCCGACCGGCTCGCGCACCACCAGCGAGTTGCCGACCGTCGCCTCGAATTCGAACGATTCGGCGAGCTTCGCGTACGCCTTCCAGTTGTAGATCGGGCCGCCAACCTGGATCGCGCGCGACAGCTTGATCGGCATCCCGACTTCGCCGGTGATCGACTGTGCGAGTTCCTCGCTGCGCGCCTGCAGGCGTTCGACGATCTTGCGCAGGTAGCCCGCGCGCGTCGCGGCCGGCGTCGCGGCCCACCCGTCGAACGCCGCGCGCGCCGCGCGGATCGCGTCCTGCGCGTCCGACGCCACGCCCTCGGGAATCCGGCCGATCACGGCCTCGGTGCCCGAGTCGATTACGTCGATCGTGCCCGTTCCGGCCGGTTTGCGCCATGCGCCGTCGATGTAGAACTGATCGTAGATTTTCATCGCTTCCTGTCTCCCGGAAAACGGCCATTCTAACGAGTGTCGCGCGGCGCGGCGACGCCGCCGGACCAGACTGCAGGCGCCGCCGAACGGCCCGCCCGGACGCCGGCGAACGGGCGCCGGACACCCGCCTCCCGCGGCTACGGCATCCGCGCCACGCGCAGCGCACCATGTGGCCCGCATCGTGCTATGTTTTTAATATCGGCGCCGGCCGCTGCAGGCCGCGCCACCCGGAATCGATGCCTTCGTGAGCGCTGCCATGACCGACGCATCCCATATCCTCGGCTCGCAAGATCGCCTGGAGCTGCTGTGCTGGCTCACCTGCGGCAATCTCGGCGCGTTTTACCTGAATGAGTCCTGGCCGGACGCATCGTTCCAGGTGCAGGCCGCGCACCGCTGGCTCGACCGCCATCACCGGCAGTCCGACTGGCTCGCGATCGCGAAGCTGGCCGCGCTGGCGCAGGACATCGCGAAGCGGCACGCCGGCTTCGTCGACGCGTCGTGGGCGCGTGACGCGGTCGAGGAAATCGTCGACACCGACGATCTCGACTACCGGGCGAAACTCGTGCAATGGGTGTACGAAGACTGCTGCAAGGCGCTCGCCGACAAGCGGCTGGCCGACTGACCGCTCGCGCATGCACGAGCGCCGGTGTGCGCCGGTGCGCGCCGTCACGCGATCGGCAGCCGCTGCGTCGACTTCAGCTGCCGCAGCGACAGGTTCGAGCGGATGCTCAGCACGCCCGGCAGTTTGCGCAGCACCCTTTCGACGAAGTGACTGTAGTCGTCGAGATCGGCTGCCACCACCTGCAGCAGGAAATCCGCCTCGCCGGTCGTGTTGTCGCAGGCAAGCACGTTGGGGCTTGCCTGGATCAGGCGCTCGAACTCGGCCGTCACTTCCTCGCTGTGCTGCGTGCAAACGATCTGCACGAACGCCATCACGCCGAACCCGAGCTTTCTCCGGTCGAGCCGCGCGTGATAGCCCGCGATCAACCCCGCTTCCTCCAGCCGTCTGAGCCGGCGCCAGCAGGACGTCTCGCTCAGCGAGAACGCTTCGGCGAGTCGCGCGTTCGACACGCGTCCGTCCTGCTGGAGCATGTCGAGCATGCCGCGATCGATCCTGTCCAGTGGTTCCATGAAAGCTCCTTGCGGCAATCGCGCGATGGTCGCAAGGCTATATCAAAAACATCCGTTTCTCAATTGCAAAACGAAATATAAATCCACTCTTTCCCGGATATATTGAAAGGGTCATTCGATTCAGGAGGAGATAGTGAAAGCAGTCGTCTATGAAGCATTCGGCGCCGCGCCTCGGTTGATGAACGTCGACGATCCGACGCCGGCACCCGACGGCGTCGTGATCGAAGTGAAGGCGACCGGCGTGTGCCGCAGCGACTGGCACGGCTGGATGGGGCACGATCCGGACATCGTGCTGCCGCATGTGCCGGGCCACGAACTCGCGGGCGTCGTGGTCGCGGCCGGCGCGGCGGTCACGCGCTGGAAGGCTGGCGATCGCGTCACGGTGCCGTTCGTCGCCGGTTGCGGCCTCTGCCCGGAATGCCACTCGGGCAACCAGCAGGTATGCGAGCAACAGTTTCAGCCCGGCTTCACGCACTGGGGCTCGTTCGCCCAATACGTCGGCATCCAACACGCGGACCTGAATCTCGTGCGACTGCCCGATGCGCTCGATTTCCCGACCGCGGCGAGCCTCGGATGCCGCTTCGTGACGTCGTTTCGCGCGGTTGTCGACCAGGGTCGCACGTCGGCCGGCCAGTGGGTTGCCGTGCACGGCTGCGGAGGCGTGGGTTTGTCGGCGATCATGATCGCGAATGCGATCGGTGCGAACGTCGTCGCGATCGACATTTCGGACCAGGCGCTCGCGCTTGCGCGATCGGTCGGCGCAGCCGCGACCGTCAATGCGTCACACGTGACCGACGTTGTCGATGCGGTGAAGGAGATCACGCGCGGCGGCGCGCACGTGTCGCTCGATGCGCTTGGCCATCCGACCACCTGCTTCAACTCGATCAGCAATCTGCGCCGCCGCGGCAAGCATGTGCAGGTCGGGCTGATGCTCGGCGAGCATGTGACGCCGGCCGTGCCGATGAGCAAAGTCATCGCGCACGAGCTGGAGATTCTCGGCAGCCACGGGATGCAGGCGCATCGTTACGACGCGATGCTCGAGATGGTGCATGCCGGCACGCTCGCGCCGAACCGGTTGATCGGCAAGGAAATCAGTCTCGGCCAGTCGATCGACGCGCTGATGAACATGAACCGGTTCGAAGGCGCCGGCGTGACGGTCGTGACGGATTTTTCGGGCTGACGCGGCCTGACATTACCGCCGGCGATGGCGACAGCCTGCTTCCGGTGCCGCCGCACCGGCCTGTTCTGCGGTGCGCGCACGCCTTGACTCGACGCGCGCGAACGGTACGCGACGCCGGCTTACAGCAACGACTTCCCTTGCGCCAGCACCTTGTCGCAGATCTGCTTGGCGACCTGCTGCTTCAGGCCGCCGCCGCTCAGGTCGAGCTTGTTGCCGTTGCCGGCGTCGAGGATCCCGCTTGCGCCGCTCGTATAGCCGCTGTCGGACGATGCGTTGCCGCCGAGCTTGCCCAGCAGCGCGTCCTTGACCGACGATGCGCCGCCGGATGCACCGCCGAGATAGTTGTTCTGGACGCAGAACTGCAGCAGCCCCGCGACGTTGCCGGTGCTGCCCGGCATCAGCGACGATGCACCGCCGCCCGTCAGTGCACCGCCGAGGCCGCCGAGACTGCCCAGCGCGCCGCCCGCGCTGCTGCCCGAGTCGCCGCCGCCGACCTGCTTCAGCACATCACCCAGCTGCGCATGGGCCACCGAAAACGGCGCGAGCAATCCGATCAGCGCGCCGGCAACGGTCGCGCGGTATAGACGTGCCTTCATGTGAAGCCTCCCTGTAGTGACTGCGTGAGTGCCGCGATTCGAATCAAAGCATACTCAATCGATCGGTCGATGACAGTCTCGGCGCAGGCGCGAAACGTCAGGCATCGTGATATCGGCGGGGATTTGACAATGCTTGACGGGGCATGCGGTACCTACCGATGACGCACTCGGGTCGTCTAACATTCATTTCCGGCGGCGTCGACCGCTCGATTCCAATCATTACTCACAGGGACCACCGCGTGGCGCGCCTCTCCCGATTTCCGCTTGCAGCCGGCGTATTTGCCGCGCTGACGCTGTGCGCCGGCGCGACTTGGCCTGCGACGCCGTCAGCCGTGATGTCCGTGAGCGAATGCCCGACGCCGTCGTTCGAGCGCTACCCGGCGCGCGCAGCACACGCGCCGCGTACGCCGGCCAGGTCGCCGCGACTGGGCGGCAAGGAAGCCCGTCTTTATCGCACCGTCATTCGCGATGCGTTCACGCAAGCGGCCAATTTTGCCGGCCACTACCGCGTCGCGATCTGGGGCTGCGGCACGGATTGCCGGAATTTCGCGATCGTCGACAAGTACAGTGGCGCGACCTATACGATGCCGGGCGTGCGGGCGATCTCGGGCGTGATGGGCAACGACGACGAGCGCGTCGATTTTCGCCCCGACAGTGCGCTGCTGATCGTGTCGGGCTGCTTCAACGACGACTGCGACGACAGCAACGCGAAGGCCGCGCGGTTCTTCTATGAATGGACGGGCACGCGGCTGCGTCCTGTCGGCCGATGCCCGCTGCGCATCGAGCCGATCCAGTAACGGCGAGCGCTTGCCCGAATACGAAAAAGCCCGCCAGGCTTCCACCTGGCGGGCTTCCGGGACCTCAGTGTCGGGCATGAACGCCCTGGCAATTACTCCTGCCCCTGACTCGTCAGGAAATCCTCGTAATTCCCGCCGAAGTCGAACAGCGTGCCGTCCGTCTTCACTTCGATGATCCGGTTCGCCAGCCCGCTCACGAATTCGCGGTCGTGCGACACGAAGATCAGCGTGCCTTCGAACTGCTCGAGCGCGATCTGCAGCGACTCGATCGACTCCATGTCCATGTGGTTGGTCGGCTCGTCCATCAGCAGCACGTTGTGGCGGCCGAGCATCAGCTTGCCCCAGATCATGCGGCCCTTCTCGCCGCCCGACAGCACCTTCACCGACTTCTTGATGTCGTCCGACGAGAACAGCAGGCGGCCCAGCGTGCCGCGCACCATCGTCTCGTCGTCGCCGTCCTTGCGGTACTGGTCGATCCAGTCCATCAGCGTGATGTCGTTCGGGAACTCCTCGTACGTGTCCTGCGGCATGTAGCCGACATTCGCGTTCTCGGACCACTTCACCGTGCCGTGCTCAAGTTCCAGCGCGCCGAGCAGCGAACGCAGCAGCGTCGTCTTGCCCGCGCCGTTCTCGCCGATGATCGCGATGCGCTCGCCCGGCTGCACCGACAGGTTGAAATTCTGGAAGATCGTGCGCTCGTACTTCTTCGTGATGTCTTCGGCGACCACCGCGACGTTGTGCAGCTTCTTCTCGAACTCGAAGCGGATGAACGGGTTCTGACGCGACGACGGCTTGAATTCCTCGATCTTGATCTTGTCGATCTGCTTCGCACGGCTCGTTGCCTGGCGGGCCTTCGACTTGTTCGCCGAGAAGCGGCGCACGAAGTCCTGCAGTTCGGCCACGCGTTCCTTCGCGCGCGCGTTCGCCGCGGCCTGGCGCTCGCGCGCCTGTGCCGATGCGAGCATGTAGTCGTCGTAGTTGCCCGGCCAGACCTTCAGCGTGCCGAAGTCCATGTCGGCCATGTGCGTGCACACCGAGTTCAGGAAGTGACGATCGTGCGAGATGATGATCATCGTCGAGTTGTACTCGTTGAGCGTGTGCTCGAGCCAACGGATCGAGTTGATGTCGAGGTTGTTGGTCGGTTCGTCGAGCAGCAGGACATCCGGCTTCGAGAACAGCGCCTGCGCGAGCAGCACGCGCAGCTTCCAGCCCGGCGCGACGTCGGCCATCGTGCCGTTGTGGAACTTCTCCTCGATACCGATGCCGAGCAGCAGCGCGCCCGCGCGTGCCTCGGCGTCGTAGCCGCCGTATTCGGCGAACTTGCCCTCGAGCTCGGCGGCGTGCATGTAGTCGTCGTCGGTGGCTTCCGGGTTCGCGTAGATCGCATCGCGCTCGGACATCGCGGCCCACATTTCGGTGTGGCCCATCATCACGACGTCGAGCACGCGCACGTCTTCATACGCGAACTGGTCCTGGCGCAGCTTGCCCAGGCGCACGTTCGGCTCCAGCGCGACGTTGCCGGCGCTCGGCTCGAGGTCGCTGCCGAGAATCTTCATGAACGTCGACTTGCCGCAGCCGTTCGCGCCGATCAGACCATAGCGGTTGCCCTCGCCGAATTTGACCGAGATATTCTCGAACAAGGGCTTCGGCCCGAATTGCATCGTGATGTTGGCAGTAGAAAGCACGGCAGGTCCCGTAAGAGAGAAATCGACGGAAAACCGTGTATTTTAGCAGGTGTCGGCGAAACTGCCGACCGCACTGTTCCGGCCCCGCCAGCCGGGCCGCTGCGCGCGACGCCGGCCTCCGGGTGCGCTCCGGGTCCGGCTACTTGCCGGCCTTCGCCGCCGCCTTCTGTGCCGCCTTCTCCTTCATCTGCCCGAACAACTCCGAGCACGGCACGTCGCGGTTGTTGCTCGGCGCGATCAGCGGAATCAGCGCCGCGAACGGGTTGATCAGGCCCAGCCCGACCATCGCGCCGGCGCGCAGCGCGAGCGCGCCCGCATCGACACCGACGTTCGGTTTCTTGAAGGTGCCCTTCGCGTACAGCGGCGAGCGCAGCGAGAAAATCCGGAACCCCTTCGTATGCGGATGGATCTTCAGGTCGAGCGTTTCGTCGCGCAGGCTGATCGGGCCGTCGACGTTGATCAGCGCATCGTCCGTATCGAGCGCGAACACCTTCGGGTCGAGCATCCCGTTGGTCGCGACGAAGTCGATCGCCGCGCAGTTGATGTTCACGTCGCGGTTGCCGAACAGCTTCTCGTAGACGACGTTCGCGACGTTCAGCCCCGCCGCCTCCATCAGCAGGCGGCTGATGCGGCCGTCGGTGACGAGCGCCTTCACTTCGCCGGTCGACGTCGCTGCGAGCGCGGCCGGCGAGTTGCCGGTCGCCGACAGCGACGCGTCGCCGTTGATCTCGCCGAGCGCCGACTGCATCACCTTCTGCGTCGGGAACAGCTGCTTGAGCTTCAGGTGCCGCGCGGCCACGGTGAAGCGGCCCTTGAGCGGCGTGCCGCTGCCGTCCAGATGCGCGGTCGTCGCGAGCGTGCCGCCCGCGACGCCGAACTGCAGCGGTTCGAGCGACAGCACGCCGTCCTGCATCACGATATGCGTGTACAGGTTGGTGATCGGCAGGTTCGCGCTCTTGATCAGCTTGCGGCCCGTGAACTTCACGTCCGCGTCGAGTGCGCGCCAACGGTCGGTGCGGAACGTCTCGACCGGGAGCACGCGGTCCGGCGGCTGGCGCGTCGTGTCGCCACGCTTGGCCTTGCTCGCGGCCGTGTCGGCGCCGATCACCGGCGCGAGGTCGGAGAACTGCAGCAGGTTCGACACGAGCTCGCCCGACAGCTTCGGCCGCGGTTCGAGCTGCGCCCACGTGAGCGTGCCGCCGAGATCGCTGCCGCCGACGCGGCCGTTGAAGTTCTCGTAGCGGAACGTGCTCGCGTGCGGCTTGAAGTTGCCGATCAGGCGCCCCTCGGTCGCATACGGCGGCGTGTCGGGCAGCGTGATGCCGGTAATCTGGTAGAGGTGCGACATCGAGGTGCCCTGCAGCCACAGCCGCAGGTCGATCGCCGCGAGATGCATCGGATCGGTCAGCGTGCCGACGATCGCGAGCCGCGTGTCGCCGGCCTTCACGTCGGCCTGCAGCGGGAACGGCTGGGTCGTCTTCCCGATCGCCAGCACGCCGCCCACCTTGCCGGTGCCGCTGATCGGCACGTTCTTGTAGCGGCCGTCGACCTTGAGCCCGAACGCATACGTCGGGCCGGACGGCTTCACGGGTGCGGCGGCACCGGATGCCCCCGACGCACCGCTTGCGCCGGATGCCTGCGCAGTCGTCGATGCAGAGGAACCCGAAGTAGCCGGCGCAGCAGCAGCGGCACCCGACGCCGCGACGGCAGACGCCCCGCTCGCGCCCTGCGCCGCCGACGCACCCGATGCGGCCTCGGCACTCGCCTTCGCGCTCAGCTGCGCGGCGCCGCGCTTGCCGACGCGCTGGGCCGACGCCGCCCGCGACGTTTGCTCCTGCTCCTTCAGCACGTCGCCGAGCGGAATCGGCTGGCCGAGCGTATCGATCGCGACCGTGAGATCGGCCTTCGTGATCGCATCGCGATACGTGACGGTGCCCTTCGCGAAACCGAAGCTGTCGAGCCGCACCTTCCACGGCGACGGCTGCGACGATTGCTTGAACTGGAAGGTCCACGTATTGCGGCCGTCGGCGAGCCGCTCGAGGTCGACCGCGGGATTGACGACATCGATCGACGGAATGACGATCTCGTGCGCGAGGAGCGGCAGGACCGCGAGGTCGAAATGCGCGGCATCGAGCGTGACGAACCTGGGCCCCTTCGCCCAGTCGGGATTGCCGATCTCGAGTTGCGTGGCCGAGAAGCTCGGCCAGGGCACCCATGCGCGCCAGCCGGTCTCGCCGTCGGGGCGGCGCCAGCCGACCTTGAGATCGCCGTTGATCGCGAACGGGCGGCCGAGTGCGGCACTCACCTGCTCGTTGACCCACGGCTTCGCGCGGTTCCAGTCGAACGTGAAGATAAAGATGCCGGCGGCCGCGACGATCAATGCGACGATGCCGACGATCCATGCAGCCGATTTGCCGATGGCTCGGGCTAGCGTCATGGCGGTTCCGTTGTTGTTATGCAGAGTGTGCACGCCATGTCGGGCCACGTGCGTGAGTGAACGAAGCACGACACTGGCGGCTTTTCAATCGGTATTATGACGCACGCCGTGGCCACGCTTCGGCGCCATTAACGCTTTTTTTCATTTGTGACATGACAGCCCCAAACGGTCTCATCGAAGCGCAGCACATCACGCGCCGCGACGCCGGCAGCGGCAAGACCTTGCTCGCGCCGACCGACTTCAGCCTCGCCGCGGGATCGCGAATTGCTGTCACGGGACCGTCGGGCTCCGGCAAGAGCGTGCTGCTGCGCGCGCTCGCGTTGCTCGATCCGCTCGACGGCGGCCACCTCCTGTGGCGCGGCCAGCGGATCAGGCGCGGCGCGATTCCGCGCTACCGGCGCAGCGTCGCCTACGTGCGCCAGCGGCCCGCGCAGATGGACGGTACCGTCGAAGCGCAATTGCGCTACCCGTATTCGCTCGCGATCTATCGCGACGTGACGTTCGACCGCGCACGCGGCGAGGCGCTCGCGGCGCGCGCCGGCCGCGGCGCCGATTTTCTCGACAAGCGGGCGAGCGAACTGTCGGGCGGCGAAGCGCAGATCGCCGCGCTGCTGCGCGTGCTGCAACTCGACCCCGACGTGCTGCTGCTCGACGAGCCGACGTCCGCGCTCGACCCCGACTCGACGCGCGCGATCGAAGCGCTCGTCGGCGCCTGGTTCGACGCGGCGCCCGATGCGCGCGCCTACATGTGGATCTCGCACGATCCGGCGCAGGCCGCGCGGATCGGCATGATGCGGCTCGTGATGCAGGCGGGCGTACTGCACGCAGCGAGCACGACGGAGGCGGCGCGATGAGCCCGGCACTGCAGGACCTGAGTCTCGTCGACGTCGGCATCGCCGCCGCACTCGTCGCGGTCAACGGCGCGATCTCGGCCGCGCTGTCGCTCGGCCTCGGGCGCAAGCTCGCGCTCGCCGCCGTGCGCACCGTCGTGCAGCTGCTCGCGATCGGCTACGTGCTCGGCTGGGTGTTCGGTCATCCGCACTGGACCGTCGTGCTGCCGCTCACTGCGTTGATGACGCTGATCGCAGGCTTCGCGGGCGCCGGTCGCGGCAAGCACACGTATCGCGGACAGCGCATCGACAGCATCGCGTCGATCTGGTTCAGCAGCTGGTTCGTCGCGGCGGTCGGCCTGTTCGTCGTGATCCGCATTCATCCGTGGTACGCACCGCAGTACGCGATCCCGATCCTCGGGATGATCCTCGGCAATACGCTCACGGGCGTGTCGCTCGGCGTCGAACGGATGATGGACGAACTGACCGCACGACGCGACCGCGTCGAGACCGCGCTCGCGCTCGGCGCGACACGCTGGGAAGCCGCGCAGGACGCCGCGCGCCAGGCCGTGCGCGCTGGCATGCTGCCGACGCTCAACCAGATGGCCGTCGTCGGCGTCGTGAGCCTGCCGGGGATGATGACGGGCCAGGTACTGGCCGGCCAGTCGCCGCTGCAGGCCGTGCGCTACCAGATCGTGATCATGTTCCTGATCGCCGCGGCGTCCGCGCTCGGCACCGTCGGCGCGGTGCTGATGACGTATCGCCGGTTGTTCTCGGCCGACCACCGCTTTCTTGCATCGCGGCTCGAGGAACGCGCGCATTGACCCGCGGTGCTGCGATGCACGCGGCATCCGCGTGACGTGCGATCAGGGAGCGGCGCGGCGTTTGCCGAGGGCCTGGCGCAACGCGGCCGTGACGTCGGCGTCGGGCGCCAGCCCGTCGACCGACGCGACGAGCCGCACCGCGCGCGGCGTCGTCACATAGGCCTGCGCACCGACGTAGCCGCCGCTGCCCGCCGAGCGCGTCGTGACGACGAGCGCCTGCGGCGCGCGGGCACCGAGATCGGTCGTGAATGCGTCGGCGACGGTGCCGTCACGCGCATGCAGCACACCCGTCACGTAGTCGTCCGTATCGAAGCCCGGTGCGGCATGCGCGGTCGAATACACGCGCACCGCATAGCTGCCGGTCGAGCACGGTTCGAGCGCGCCGCTCGACACGACGGCGGTCTGCTGTCGCGACGGCAGCGCGACTTTCTTCACGAAGCTGCAATCGTCGGCCGCCTGCGCGTGGGCAGCGACGAACGCAGCGGCCGACAGCAGCACGCGCATGCGAAGTTTCATCGGGATATCGTTCGGGGAAGATGGAGGATGCCAGCAGGATAACGCGACATCCGCATGACGTCACGCAAGCCGCCCGGTGAATGGCCGCACGATCGGCTCGTGGCGGGCGTGACGAACTCGGACATCGAACGGCGGAAAAGCACGAAACCGCGCGCCACGAAACCGTCACGCACGGCCCTGCCCGGATCGCCCGGATGCGCACCGCCGCTGGTTGCGCGCGCACCGGACGCCTCGCCGGCCCGCGCGCCCCGCTCAGCGCTTGATCGACACCGTCACCTTCGTGCCGTCGCTCATCGTGACGGACTTCGACCCGCCATTGGTCGAAACCGACACCCACTTGACCTGGCTCACCGACACGACGTCCGGGCACTGCAGCGACTTCCCGCCCGCGCTCACGTTGCGCGTGCCTTTCGGCGCGGCCGCCTGGAAGCTCATCTGCACGTTCGCGATCCCCTTCGCGTCGACCGACGGCGCGAGCCGCACCTGGGTCTGGCGCACCATCGCGCCATTCGCGTCGCGCGGCAGGTTGTCGGCGTTCGGGCAACCGTCCGGCATCGCGATCGCGCCGCCCGGCGGCACCGACTTCCAGTTGAAGTCGTCCGTTTCGCCCGAGCGGATCTTGCGGGTCTCCTGCGTATTGCCGAAGGTCTTCGAGTCGACCTTGACGGTGTATTCGAGCTGCCCTGTCCCGCCACCCTTCAGGCTGCCCTTGACCGGCGGCGCCGCGAATACGCTCGCGCTGACGCACGCCGCCGCGAACACGGCAGACCACGATGCGGCGACTGACAAGCTGCGCTGGCTCATGCTGACCTCCTTGTAATGCGGCGGCACGCGCGTGCCGCGCGGTTTTCGATGCATGATGCGTTGTCAGTCTACCGCCAAGCGGGATGCAATGCGCCGCAAACGCATCGGGTGTTACCCCGCTTGCGTTCGCGACGCGGCATCCCGTACGGGCGACGCCGGCTCGCACGAAAACGCCGGGCCGCCCCAAGTCTTCCGCTCCGAAGGAAGTCCCGTCGGGGCGCCTGGCGCGACGCGACAGGCTTGGGGGCACTCAGAAGCCGCTCAGCACCAGCTTGCCGATCGCGCGCCCGGCCTCGAGCAACTGGTGCGCGCGCCGCACGTTCGCGGCGTTGATCGTGCCGAGCTGTTCGCCGAGCGTCGTGCGCAGCGTGCCGCCGTCGACGAGCCGGGCCACCTCGCTCAGGATCTTGTGCTGCTCGATCATGTCCGGCGTCTCGAACATCGCGCGCGTGAACATGAATTCCCAGTGAAACGCGGCGCTCTTCGCCTTCAGTTGCTCGACCGGAACCGGCTTCTCGTTCTCGACGATCGTGCAAATGCCGCCCTGCGGCCGGATTACTTCCGCGGCGGCAGGGAAATGACGGTCCGTGTCGTTGAAGATCAGCACGTAGTCGACGTTCGGATGGCCGATCTCACGCAGTTGCGCGGGCAGGTCGCCGAAATGATCGACCACGTCGTCCGCGCCGAGCGCGCGCACCCATTCGGCCGACGCCGGCCGCGACGCGGTCGCGATCACGCGCAGCCTGGCGAGCGTCTTCGCAAGCTGGATCGCGATCGAACCCACCCCGCCCGCGCCGCCGATGATCAGCACCGACTTGCCCGCGTCCGCGCCCTGCGGCGACACGCGCAATCGGTCGAACAGCGCCTCCCACGCGGTCAGCGCGGTGAGCGGCAACGCGGCCGACGCCGCGAAATCGAGCGAGCGCGGCTTGAGCGCGGCGATCCGCTCGTCGACCGCGTGGAATTCGCCGTTCGCGCCGGGGCGCGTGATGCTGCCCGCGTAGAACACCTCGTCGCCGGGCCGGAACAGCGTGACCTCGGCACCGACCGCGACGACCGTGCCTGCCGCATCCCAGCCAAGCACGCGCGGGGTCTCCTCGACCTGCGGTTTCGGCGCGCGCACCTTGGTGTCGACCGGGTTCACGGAGATCGCCTCGACCTTCACGAGCAGGTCGCGCGGGCCCGGCACCGGTTGCGGCAGTTCCACGTCGACGAGTGCCTGCGGGTCGTCGATCGGCAGGTAACGGGTCAGTCCAACGGCTTTCATCACGACACTCCTTCAGGGAAATCGGGCGGGCTGCGGCGCAGCCCCATGCATGCCATCGTAGGCGGCCCGATCCTTCGAGAAAACCGCTATATTTCCTGAAACATTTTCAGGAATTTCAGAACAATGGCGTCCGATTCGATCCCGGCCCCCGACAAGCCGCTCGACCTGCTCGACGTCGGCCTGTTCGTGCGTGCCGCGCTGCTCGCGAACGTGAGCGCGGCCGGACGCGAGTTCGGCGTGTCGGCCGCGGTCGCGAGCGCGCGCATCGCGCAGCTGGAGCGCCAGCTCGGCGCGCGCCTGCTGCATCGCACCACGCGCCGCATCAGCCTCACGCAGGACGGCGAAGTCTTCATGGCGCGCGCCGAGGCGCTGCTGTCGGCCGCCGACGCCGCACGCGCGTCGGTCGGCCACGGCCGCAGCGAGCCGTACGGACGGCTGAAGGTGTCGATGTCGTCGTCGTTCGGCCGCCAGCATGTCGCGCCCGTGATTCCCGCGTTCCTGCGCCGCTACCCGTCCGTGTCGCTCGACCTGCGGTTGTCCGACGAGATCGTCGATCTCGTCGACGAAGGCTACGACGTCGCGATCCGCCTCGGCGCGCTGAAGGATTCGACGCTGGTCGCGCGCAAGCTCGCCGCGAACCGGCGCGTGCTGTGCTGTTCGCCCGCGTATCTCGCCGAACACGGCACGCCACGCCATCCGGCCGACCTCGCGCAGCACGAATGCGTGATCCTCGGCGACCAGCGCGACTGGTCGTTCGCCACGCCGCAGGGCCCGCTCACCGTGAGGGTCGGCGGCCGGCTCGTCGCGAGCAACGGCGAGGCGATCCGCGAAGCGCTCGTCGACGGCTTCGGCATCGCGATCAAGTCGACCTGGGACGTCGGCCCGCTGCTCGCGAGCGGCGCGCTCGTCACCGTGCTCGACGACTACCCGTTCGCGCACGACGTCGCGATCTGGGCCGTCTATCCGAGCCGTGCGCACGTGCCGCTCAAGACGCTCGCGTTCATCGCGTTCCTGGCCGAGCACTTCGGCGATCCGCCTTACTGGGATCGCGAGGACGGGCGATGAACGCGATCCTGTAAGCGGAGCGTGCGGCGGCGCCGGCCGGGTGTCCGCCACGATCCGGTCGCGATCGGATACCAACCGGCTACAATGGCGCGTTCGCGACGCAATGGCCCGACGCCAGACGGGGCCCGCGTTCGCAGGCGGCCGCACGCCGGCCGCGCACGCGTTTCATTCGCTTCCAAACATTCCGTCATGACCCACAACCTCGTCATCCAGAGTCTCGCGCCGCTGTCGGACGCGCATCACAAACCGCTGCTCGCGCTGTCGCGCGGCACCCGCATCGTGCAGACCGACGATCACGCGCTGCGCATCGAAAACGCGAACCCCGCGCAGCGTCTCGACATCGACGCGTACTGCGGCACGCATGCGCTCGACTTCGGCTTCGTCGAAGCCGGCCGTACGCTCGGCGAGTTCGGGCTCGTCGTGATGGACATGGATTCGACGCTGATCACGATCGAATGCATCGACGAGATCGCCGATTTCTGCGGGCTGAAGACGCAGGTCGCCGAGATCACCGAAGCGTCGATGCGCGGCGAGATCCGCGACTTCAACGAAAGCCTCACGCGCCGCGTCGCACTGCTCGCGGGGCTCGACGCGCAGGCGCTCGAGCGCGTGTACGAGGAACGGCTGCAGTTGTCGCCGGGCGCGGAGACGATGCTCGCCGGCGTGAAGGCCACGGGCCTGAAGACGCTGCTCGTGTCGGGCGGCTTCACGTTCTTCACCGAGCGCCTGAAGGCGCGCCTCGGCCTCGACTACGCGCACGCGAACACGCTCGAGATCGTCGACGGCAAGCTGACCGGCAAGGTGCTCGGCGAGATCGTCAACGCGGACGTGAAGGCGCGCATGCTGCGCGACACCTGTGCGTCGCTCGGCATCGAGCCGAGCCGCGCGATCGCGATGGGCGACGGGTCGAACGACCTGAAGATGATGGCCGAAGCCGGGCTGTCGGTCGCGTTCCACGCGAAGCCCGTCGTGCGCGATGCGGCCACCGTCGCATTCGACCACGTCGGCCTCGACGGCCTGCTGCGGCTGTTCTGATCCGCGCAAGCCGCCCATGAAAAACGCCCGCGCGATGTCGCATCGCGCGGGCGTTTTGTATTTTGCTCGGATCCGGTGCTCAGCCGAGCGTGGCCTGCATCGCGCGTTCGATGTCCGCACGCAGGTCGGCTTCGTCTTCGAGACCGACGTAGAAGCGCACCAGCGTGCCGCGATGCGGCCAGTCCGTGCGCATCGACGCCACGTCGTAAGGCATCGCGAGGCTGCATGCGCCGCCCCAGCTCCAGCCGATCGCGAACAGCTCGAGCGCTTCGACGAAGCGATCGATCTGCGCGGCGCTGTAGCGTTCGTCGAACACCACCGAGAACAGCCCGCCCGCGCCGGTGAAGTCGCGCACGAACGATGCGTGACCCGGGCAGTCCGCCAGCTGCGGATGCAGCACGGCCGCGATCTCCGGCCGCGCCTTCAGCCATTGCGCGAGCGCGAGCGCGCTCTTGCTGTGCGCGTCGAAGCGCACCTGCATGCTCGGCAGGCTGCGCAGCACGAGCGAGCAGTCGTCGACCGACACGCCGATCCCGCAGCGCATCCGCGCGAGCTTCAGTTGCGCCTGCAGCTCCGCGTTCGCGGTGATCGTTGCGCCCATCAGCACGTCGCTGCCGCCCGATTGATACTTGGTCAGCGCCTGCACCGAGATGTCGACGCCATGCTCGAACGGCTTGAACGCGAGCCCGGCCGAATACGTGTTGTCGATCGCGGTAACGATGCCGCGCGCTTGCGCGACCGTCGTGATCGCACGTACGTCGGGCACTTCCATCGTCACCGAGCCCGGCGCCTCGATCCAGATCAGCCGCGTGTTCGGCTGGATCAGGTCGGCGATGCCGGCACCCACGAGCGGATCGTAGAAGCGCGCGGTGATGCCGAAATCCTTTGCGAGCCAGCTGCCGAAGTCGGCGTTCGGCCCATAGATGTTGTGCGGGATCAGCACGTCGTCGCCCGCCTTCACGATCCCGAAATAGACGTTCATGATCGCCGCGAGGCCCGACGGCTGCAGCAGCGCGTGCGTGCCGCCTTCGATCTCGGCGAGCCGCTGCGCGAGCGCGAGCGACGTCGGGGTCGCATGCAGCCCGTAGCGCCACTGGTTGTCGTTGTGCCAGACCAGCGCGCGCATCGTCGCGAGATCGGGGAACACGACCGTCGATGCACGCTCGACCGGCGGCACGAACGAACGGAAGCCGTCCGGAATGACGTCGTCGGGTTGAACGATGCGGGTCTGGAGTGCGCGCTTCGGAGTGGATGCAGTCATGGCAAGAGGCTGGGGAAAAGACCGTTCGGTTGCGGAATAGGTCGGTAGATTAGTCAAAATCGGCGCGATTGGCCCGGTACAATGCGCGCCGCACGCACCGAGCCAGCGCTCGCTCAGTCGTCGGTACGCAGGTTGACGACGCCGCCGACCGTCTCGATTTCCTGCACGCGGCCGTCGCGCACCTGCAGCGCCGCACGCTTGCCCGGCGCCAGGCGCAGCACGACGGGTTGCGGATCCGATTCGTCCGAGTTCATCCGGTCGGCCTTCAGGTCGCCCGCCGCATCGAAGCGGCCGATCCACACGCCCGTGATGTTCGTGCCGTCGTTCGACTCCTCGATCTCGAGTGTGTCGCCGTCGCGATCGCCGGCGAGCAGGACCACCTCGCCCGTGTCCGTGAACTGGTATTCGCCGTGCACGCCCGCCTCGTCCGTCTTCGGGCCGAGATGCACGACGATCGGTCGATCGCCGAGCTTGCCCTCGTAGCGCGGCAGGCGGGCGAATTCCGGATTCGGCCGCAGCGGCCGTGCGGGCACCGCTTCATCCTGCTGCGCGCCCGGTGCCGCGGCCTGTGCCGCGACCACGCCCGGCATCGCGACGCCCGCCGCCAGCGCGCCGGCGATCAGCAGCGCCCGTTGCCATTCCGAATATCGACCCACCTTGTGTTGCTCCCTTGCTTCAGATTCGCTCGAAAATCGCGGCGATGCGCTGCCCGCCGCCGATGCATATCGTCACGCACGCATGGCGATCGCCGCTGCGCAAACGCCGATCGCGGTACGCACGCCGCCGGCCACCTTCACGTTGCGTGTCGCCCGTCATCCGGGTGTCGAATGCGTGCGCCGCGTGTGCGGGGCCGGGGCCGGCGTGCGTGATCCGCGTCAGCCCTGCATCAGGCGTTCCACCGCGTCACGGCGCGGAATCGGCGCGACCGCGCCATAACCCGTCGTCGACAGCGCCGCCGCCGCGTTCGCATAACGCGCGGCCGCGAACGGATCGTCGCCCGCGACGATCCGCGCCACGAATGCACCGCCGAAGCAGTCGCCGGCGCCCGTCGCGTCGACGGCCTCGACCGCGAAGCCCGGCACCACACGCCGTTCGTTCGGGGTCGCCACGTACGCGCCTTCCTTGCCGAGCTTCAGCGCGACGACCTGCGGCCCGTGTTCGAGCATCGCATCGACGATCGCGTCGCGATCGTTCGCACCCGTGAGCGCCGTGACGTCGTCCCAGCTCGGCAGGCAGATGTCCGTCTGGCGCAGCGCCTCGCGCATCACCGCGCGGGCGCGCGGCAGCGGCCACAGCTTCAGGCGCAGGTTCGTGTCGAAGCTGACCTGCGCGCCGTTGCCGTGCGCGTGGTCGATCGCCGCGAACGCGGCGTCGCACGCAGCCGCGCTGATCGCGAGGCTGATGCCCGACAGGTGCACGGCCTTCGCCGCTGCCAGCGCATCGAGCGGCAGGTCGGCCACCGCGTAGCGGCTCGCCGCGGAGCCCGCGCGCAGATAGTCGAACTGGTGGCCGTCAGCGCCGTGCGTGACGAAATACACGCCGGTCGGCGCCGCGCGGTCGACTCGTACGTAAGTCGTATCGACGTGCTCCGCCGCCCACATGTCGGCCAGCAAGCGGCCGAACGGATCGTCGCCGATCGCCGACACGAAGCCCGTCGACGCACCCTGGCGCGCCGCGGCGATGCAGAAGTTCGACGTGTCGCCGCCGAAGCCCTGCAGGAACTCGGGACGGCCCGGCTGCGACTGGTTGAATTCGATCATCGCCTCGCCGAGCGCGAGGATCTGCGGAAATGCTGCGGTCATCGCTTAAACCTCGCCCCACAGGTCGTGGCCATCCGCGCCCGTGATCTTCACCGACACGAAATCGCCGACCTTGTAGCGCTTCGACGCCTTCGTCGCCGGCTCGACATACACAACGCCATCGATCTCCGGCGCATCCGCCGCCGTGCGGCCGATGCCGCCTTCCGCGCTGACTTCGTCGATCAGCACCTTGAGGGTCTTGCCGACCTTGCGCTGGATGCGCTGCGCCGACACTTCCTCCGCGACTTCCATGAAGCGCGCGCGGCGTGCTTCGCGAACGTCGTCCGGCAGCGCGCCGTCGAGGTCGTTCGCGGTCGCGCCTTCGACCGGCGAATACGCAAAGCAGCCGACGCGATCGAGTTCCGCCTCGCGGATGAAGTCGAGCAGCGTTTCGAACTGCTCTTCCGTCTCGCCGGGGAAGCCGGCGATGAACGTGCTGCGGATCGTCAGGTCCGGGCAGATCTCGCGCCACTTCTGCACGCGCTCGAGCACCTTCTCGGCGTTCGCCGGGCGCTTCATGCGCTTCAGCACTTCCGGATGCGCGTGCTGGAACGGCACGTCGAGATACGGCAGCACGTGGCCCTTGAACGGGCCTTCGGCCATCAGCGGAATGACTTCGTCGACGCTCGGATACGGATACACGTAGTGCAGGCGCACCCAGGCGCCGTACTGCGCGGCGAGTTCGCCGAGCGCGGCGACCAGGTCGGTCATGCGCGTCTTGATCGGCTTGCCGTTCCAGAAGCCCGTGCGGTACTTCACGTCGACGCCGTACGCGCTCGTGTCCTGCGAGATCACGAGCAGTTCCTTCACGCCCGACTTGAACAGGTTCTCGGCCTCGAGCATCACTTCGGCGACCGGACGCGACACGAGATCGCCGCGCATCGACGGGATGATGCAGAACGTGCAGCGGTGGTTGCAGCCTTCGGAGATCTTCAGGTACGCGTAGTGGCGCGGCGTGAGCTTGATGCCGGCGGCCGGCACCAGGTCGACGAACGGGTCGTGCGGCTTCGGCAGGTGCGAATGCACGGCCTGCATCACTTCGCCCACCGCGTGCGGGCCGGTGACGGCGAGCACCTTCGGGTGGACTTCCTCGATCAGGTTCGAGCCGCTGGCGCTCGACTTCGCGCCCAGGCAGCCGGTGACGATCACCTTGCCGTTCTCGGTCAGCGCTTCGCCGATCGCGTCGAGGCTTTCCTGCACGGCTTCGTCGATGAAGCCGCAGGTGTTGACGACGACGAGGTCGGCACCGTCGTAGGTGCCGGAGATTTCATAACCTTCGGCGCGCAGCTGGGTGATGATTTGTTCGGAGTCGACGAGGGCCTTCGGGCACCCGAGCGACACAAAGCCTACTTTGGGGGACTGGGACATCTGGAATGTGGGGGCGTGGCGGCAAAAGCGTGAGTTTACAGCTATTTATGGGTCAGCGAGGCAAAACCGGCGGCCGGAGTGCCGTGGATGGCGCCCCCAATATGCGGTGCGCACGGGCCCATCGAGCCGCCACGCACGGTTGATCCAACCCTTTCACGCCTCCTGTGATGAGCCGACGCCCCGATCACCCCACGCCACCGCTCAACAATCCCCCAGCCAAGCCCCGCCGCCATGCGAAAATCACGGCATCCATTCTCTTCACTTACCCAACGGGGTTCGCATGACCACCCACATCACGATCGAATTTACCGAGCACGCCGCCGAAGCCATCGGCGAGCAGACCAGCACCAGCTTTTCCTATGACCAGGGCGCCCACGTGCCGCAACCCGGCGACTTCGTCGAGCTCGAGAATTCGCGGCAGACGTTTCTCGTGATCGGCCGCGTGTTTTCGCTGAAGGCGAACTACTGCGCGGTGAAGCTCGTGCTCGATCTTCCTCCGGCGGACGACCATCAGGATTTCGATCCGGCACTTTGAGCGATACGGGCGAACTGCACCCGCTTCGCGCCCGGTGTCGTTGCACGAACCCGACGCAACGGCACCGGACCTTACCGGCACGACCGCGCGCCGTCATTAGGCGCGACACCTGCGGGTCTTGCTTCGTTGAGTATCTGGAATTCGATCGACCGGACGACGATCAAGCCCGCGCCACGCGAGGGCACAGGCATTCGGTGCCGACGATCAAGAGCGACCGTCGGCGACATCTTGCGGCAGCGGGCCACCGACCACCGTCGCGCCCGAGCACACGATCGGCCTGATCGCACCGCCGCACGCCGCGGCGCCGACCGCCCGGCGGCACGTGCCGCCGCGGCCGGCCTGCCGCGCAAGCGTTACTTCTTCTCCGGCTCCGGCGTGCCCGGTTGCTTGAACGGGAACGTGCTGAACATCGACTTCGCCTGGTTCTGCATCTGCTCCTGCATCTGCACGAACATGTTCTTCGACTGCTCGATGTAGCTCGTCATCATCCCTTGCATCATCGGCGCCTGCATGTTCATGAACTGCGACCAGACTTCCGGATTCATCGCGTTGCCTTCGTACAGGTTCTTCGATTGATCCGCGAGCTTGTTCTGGATGTCGATGAACGCCTGGATGTTCTTTTCCAGGTACGTGCCCATCATGCCCTGCATCGCATGACCGTAGAAACGGATGATCTGCGACAGCATCGACGACGAGAACATCGGCACGCCGCCGCTCTCTTCCTCCAGGATGATCTGCAGCAGGATGCTGCGCGTCAGGTCTTCGTTCGATTTCGCATCGACGACCTTGAAGTCCTCCTGTTCCAGCACGAGCTGCTTGACGTCGGTCAGCGTGATGTACGTGCTCGTCTCGGTATCGTAGAGCCGGCGGTTCGGGTACTTCTTGATGAGCCGCTCGGCCGTCTTCTTTGTAGTAGTCATGTAACGCCTTTGAGTGCAGCGTAGCGCAAGTGACAAATCCCCGCCTCCCGGATCCGGGAGGCGGGGGCCTTCGGAAACGCCGGGCTGCGCGGCCACCCGGCCCGCGCAGCCCGCGCGTTCAGCCCATGTGCAGGCCGCCGTTCAGCGAGAAGTCGGCGCCCGTCGCGAAGCCGGAGTCGTTCGACGCGAGCCACGCGACGATCGAACCGATTTCCTCCGGCCCACCGAGACGGCGCACCGGGATCGTCGCGACGATCTTCTCGAGCACGTCCGGACGGATCGCCTTCACCATGTCGGTGCCGATGTAGCCGGGCGACACGGTGTTGACCGTCACGCCCTTGGTTGCGACTTCCTGCGCGAGCGACATCGTGAAACCGTGGATGCCGGCCTTCGCGGTCGAGTAGTTCGTCTGGCCGAATTGCCCCTTCTGGCCGTTCACCGACGAAATGTTGACGATCCGGCCCCAGCCGCGCTCGACCATCCCGTCGATCACCTGCTTCGTCACGTTGAACAGGCTCGTCAGGTTGGTGTCGATCACGGCCGTCCAGTCTTCATGCGTCATCTTGCGGAACACGACGTCGCGCGTGATGCCCGCGTTGTTGACCAGCACGTCGATCTCGCCGACTTCGGCCTTGACCTTGTCGAACGCTGCCTTGGTCGAGTCCCAGTCGCCGACGTTGCCTTCCGACGCGATGAAATCGTAGCCGAGCGCCTTCTGGTCCTCGATCCACTTCACCCGGCGCGGCGAGTTCGGGCCGCAGCCCGCGACCACCTTGAAGCCGTCTTTCAACAGACGCTGGCAGATGCTGGTGCCGATGCCGCCCATCCCGCCCGTTACGTACGCAATTCGCTGAGACATGAATCTCACTCCATTTTCTTGGTTTCGAGAGCCGCCGGCGGCCCCTCTGACTTCACGTGCACCGGCCGAAGCCGCAATCGGCCGGCGCCCGGATTGGTTTCGCAGTGACGGACGGCCGGTTACGGACGTTCGACCGCGAGTGCGACGCCCATCCCGCCGCCGATGCACAGCGACGCCAGCCCGCGCTTCGCATCGCGCTTGGCCATCTCGTGCAGCAGCGTCACCAGGATCCGGCAGCCCGACGCGCCGATCGGGTGACCAATCGCGATCGCCCCGCCGTTCACGTTCACCTTCGACGTGTCCCAGCCCATCTGCTTGTGCACCGCCAGCGCCTGCGCCGCG